>NZ_JBSFTT010000003.1:124907-472720 GCF_053591415.1 Streptomyces sp. NPDC003032
GGACTGGGCGGCGGGCTCGGCCTGTGACAGTGACCGGCCTGGCTCGTCCGGTTCAGCCGCCGGACTGGGCGGCGGGCTCGGCCTGTGACAGTGACCGGCCTGGCTCGTCCGGTTCAGCCGCCGGACTGGGCGGCGGGCTCGGCCTGTGACAGTGACTGACCAGGCTGACTTGGCCGGCCTGGTTCAGCCGCTGGAGCGGGCGGCGGGCTCGGCTTCGCCGGTGAGGCCGGTGCTGCTGCCGTCACCGGCTGGGCGGCCGCTCGGCAGAGGACTGCGTTCGAGCCCCACCCCGCACTCATGGGCATCGGCACGACCGACCTGACGCCCCTCACTCCCCCCACGCCCCTCAGCCCCGTCACATCCCTGTCGCCCCATCAGCTGCCGCACAACCCCGACAAGTTCACTCGGCTCGAAGGGCTTGGCAAGGAAGGCGTCGACGCCGACTTCAAGGCCACTCTCGACCTCGTACTGCGTACAAGCGCTGACGACGACGATGGGCAGCTCCCGAGTCCGCGCGTCGGCACGCAGCCGGGCGGCGGTCCGCAGACCGTCGAGACGGGGCATCACGACATCGAGGGTGACCACGTCGGGTCGAACCTGGTGCACGACATCCAGACACTCGGCACCATCAGCCGCGGTCACCACCTCGAAGCCCTCCAGCTCGAGGTTGACCCTGATCAGTTGCCGAATGACCTTGTTGTCGTCCACAACAAGCACGCGGCCGGGCATGCCTGACACAACTCGAGAGTAGGTCCGCGCCCACCGCCGCGTCCCGGTTTTCCCCACTTCCGCCCCACGCAGACCGAGCCGCCGCCGCTCCCGGGCCACCGGGGGGCGCCCGTCCCCTCCACGGCGGGGTCGGCAGCACGGAAATACCTGTTCATGGGGAGGCCAGGAGAGCTGGTAGGGTTCTACCCGTCGCCGCACCACCAGCGACGATACGCCCCCGTAGCTCAGGGGATAGAGCAACGGCCTCCGGAGCCGTGTGCGCAGGTTCGAATCCTGCCGGGGGCACCTTGTAGGAGGCGCCCAAAGACCCCGTCACCAGCGGAAACGCTGAGGGTGGGGTCTTCGCGTATCTACGGACGTGTGCAGCCGTATGCCGCCCTGAGCGGCCCTATGTCAGAGTCTGTGGACTATTCGTGGACATGATCTTGAGGCGTTTCCCCAGGTCAGTCCCCACAAACGACGAAGGCCCCCGGACAGGTCCAGGGGCCCAGCGTAGCGACGCGCGCGGTCGATCAGTCAGTCGTACTCGCTCAGGAGATCCTCGATGCGGCGGTTAGCCACCTCCAGACGACCATCGAGGCACTTCGCGTAGCGACCGAGCAGGACCTCAACGCTGTTGCCCGCGCGCTCGGCCACCTCCGTCGGATCGACGCCGGCGTTGAGCCACGTCGACAGTGCGGAGTGCCGCAGGTCGTACGGACGACGAGCCAGCGGCGAGGCGGCCACGGCCGGCGGGAGGGCAAGCAGCCGTGCTTCCTGCCAGGCCCGCCAGTAGGTCGAGGAGGCCACCACTCCCCCACGCTCGCTGTAGAACAGGCGCCCGTCCACAGCCGTGCCGAAGGTGTCGAGATGCTCGCGGAGCACGGCCACGAGCTGCGGCGGGATGGGTACCCGGCGGACGGCCTCCACAGCACGGTTCTTGAGCCCGCGGTCATCGTGGGTCTCGCCGGAATCGGTCCACTGCCGGCCAACGCTCGGGCGTGTGCGGTGCAGGAGAGCGGAGCCCCAGCCATCCCCGGGCAGGACGAGATCGGATTCGGCGAGGCCGACAGCTTCCGCGGGACGAAGGCCGGCGAAGTACATGCAGGCGAAGAGTCCGACCAGGCGTCGCCCGCGCGCACGCCGGAACCCTCCGACGTAGGACACGGCATGGAGCAGAGCGCGCGCCTGTTGCGGATTGGCCACCACGCGCGGATCTACCTCACTGGATACTTTGGGCTTCTGCCAGCGCACGGCGGCCAAGGGGTTTTCCCGGAACTCACCCAAGTCCACGGCGTAGTGGAGGGCGTTGACGAACGTGCGCCTTTTCCGACGTACTGTCTCCGCGGCAGCGGCCTTGCCATCGAGGAGGATCTTGAACGAATCAAGAACCTCACGGACGGTCACTGGATCTGCGAGGCAGTCCAGGGGACGGGATGCTTTGGCGACCCAGTGCAGCGCATTGGCGACATCAATAGGAACTTCCCGATCTCGGGGACCGGGCAGGACGAACGCCCAATTACGCAGAGCCCTTCTCAGCAGGTCGTCAGCGGGGCGCCCCGGGCGGTCATCCAGCATGGCCAAAGTCACGGACGTCAGAGCCTCATTCATGCCATCGCGCGTGTTGGGGGCAGTATGCGGCCACTTCATCGCCAAGTACCGCAAGGCAAAGGCGTACCAGGTCAACACGGCTTGCTTGGTGGTCATCGACCCAGGCAGACCGGTCTCACCGTCGAACTCCTCACCTTCTCGGGCAGCACGCAGGAGCTTGGACCGGTAATGATCAGCCAACGCCTTCGTACGGAACGACTCCGAGAAGACATTGCCAGCGACAGACCAACGCACGTCGTATGAGGGCCGTTTCGAGGCTCGCTTGCGAACACCCCAGATCTTCACGTCGAGGGATTTCACGCGGCCTCTTCCAGCTGACGCAGCCATGCATCGTAGTCGCTCCGCCAGACCCGGAGTTCACCGTTTGGCAGCTTGAAGGCAGTCGGTGCCTGCCCAAGCTCCCGCCACCGGTAGAAGGTGCGCCGGGAGACGTCCCGCAGCTCGGTCAGGATCTCTGCCACGGTCATTAATTCGTCTTTCACTGGTGCTCTCCTTCCACGGCGTGTTGATCCTGTAGCGCTTCGCGTGCGGTCTCGCGGTTCAGCTGGAGATCTCGCGCGATGGAGGCGGCGAGCGCGGATTCACCGGGGGTGTGGCCGTGGCCGGCGTACTGCCAGGAGGCGAGGACGAGCGTGGTGTCGGGTTCGTGTCCGTCGAGGCCGAGGGCTTCGCGTTCCTGGGCAGCGCGGAAGTCGGCGCGGATCTGTCGCAGTGTGCCGAGCGTGGTGGAGTAGCGACGGGATTTGGTGGAGAAGTGTCCGCGGAAGCCAAGCATGTGGGCCCATCGCACCAGGGCACGTTCGGGGTAGTGCGCCTGAAGGTCGACGCAGGCGGTCATAAGACGCCGGGCGTGTGCGGAGATCTTTAGGCGGGCGAGGTCTTGGGCCAAGCCGGTGCCCTGGCATCCCGCGCAGCGGCTGAGGATTGATCCGGGGCGGGCGTACACGGAGGAGTGCCCGGTTCCTTGGCACTTGCGGCAGTGGATCGGGGCGTCTACGGCGCCGGTGTTCTCGGCTGCTTTGATGGCGTACTTGGCGACGTAGGAGGCCACGGCCTGTTCGGTGAGTTCGGAGCGGTCGCCGAACGCCTTGATCGGCCGTATGTCGAGCTGTTGTCCCCAGCGCAGTTGCCAGCCGTTCAGGCGAGCCGTGTCCGGGGCAGGCGGGACGGGCACGGTGACGTAGGGGTGGGCGGCGGCTGCGCGGATGGCGTGGGTGAGGAGTTCCGTGCTGGCCCAGGCCGGGGGCGGGGTGTCGGGTCCGTCGGGTCCGTCGATGCGGATCACGGAGTGGAAGTGGACGGCTCCGCGTTTCTGGAATTCGGCGACCTTGCCGTAGGAGAGCCGGGCGGTTTCCTTGAACGCTTTCTGTGTGATGCCGACGCGGGCGGCGATCTCGCGGCGCAGCCGGTTGACGAAGCGGTGCCATAGGTCGCCGGCGTGGTTGTTGAAGAGCACCGCACCCGCGTAGTCGTACCGGGTCGGGTCGAGCGGGGTGCCAAGTGCCGGGTCGTCGTCACGGTGGGCGGTGCCGCAGCGGCATGCGCCGTGGGCAGGTTGGTTGTGCACAGGCCCGAACGAGGGGGCGGTGAGGGTGGCGAAGACGCGGGGCCGATGGCGGATGGTGGCGGGGATTGCGTGCCGGGTATCGCCGACGAGCCCGGCGCGGATGAGGTGGTAGGTGTCGCCGGCGTAGGTCCGGGCACAGGCCGGGCAGCGGGAGGCACGGCGGTTGCCGCACGCGATGCGGAGCCGGCCGCCGGGCTCGTTCTCGGTCGAGTAGTGCCGCAGGGTCTCGCCGGTGGCGCGGTCCTTGGTGAGGGACCAGCCGGTGAGGTGGATCGGGTCGGAGCAGCCACCGGTGCGGCGGATCTGGTCTTGCCAGCGGTCGAAGCGGTCGGAGCCGGCCACCTTCAGCATGTCGGCGAGAGTGGCCGTGTCGAGGTCCGTCAGGGTCATCGCTGCCCCTCTTGGATGTGTGCGCGACCGTGGAAGTAGGTGAAGTCCTGCACCAGGGACCAGACGTATTCGTCCCCCTGAGCGCAGGCAGCGTCCTTGCAGCCGCCGCAGACATAGGAGGCGGTGGCGGGCACGCGCGGCGAACGCTTGACGACGTACAGACCGGGGCTCTCCGGGGTGGGGATCAGATCAGCCGTGGCGCTCATGCCGCACCCCCGATGGTGATCAGGGCTGCGGTGATGAGGAGTGCGCCACCGATGCGGACGCAGTCGACTGCCCGCGTCAATGCCGTGAACTTGGCGACCGCGGTACGCGAGAGGGCAGCGATGTACTGCGTGCTGCGGTAGTCGGCCAGTTCGGTTTCGATCTCGTCGGCGGTGAGCGTCGCCCAGAGCGGGAAGCCGACACGGTGTGGGCCGCCCAGGTTCGGGCGGACCGAGCCGAGCAGCAGGCAGGCTGCGGCGATCAACAAGACCACGCCGGTTGCACCGACGATGGCGGTGGCGACGTTCAAGGGAACGTCCTTGGCGATGCTCCATCCGCCGGCCAGCACGGCGCCGATGAACGCCAGGAGTAGGCCGGCTTTGGTGTCGGTGCGGGCGATCTCTGCCCGGACGTCGGCCAGAGCGGCTATGTGGCTTTCCGGCGTGCTCATGCGGCCACCGCCCAGTGCGCAGTGTCGAAGCGGCGGGCACGGGTGGTGCCGGTGCCGTGGCAGGTCTTGCAGTGCGCAGTGACCAGGCGACGGTGCCCGTGGCGGTCGAGTCCGCCGAGGGTGACCTTGACGGAGGCGAAGCCGTCGCAGTTCCGGCAGATGCGGGCCGGGGTAGGGGTGGGTTGGGTCATGATGGTGTCTTCCTTCCGGATCGGTTGGTTTGGATGGGAGGCGCGGCACCGGAGCGGGCTGGACTTGGCGGTTGAGGCCGCTCCGGGGCCGGTCAACGGGTGTGTTTGGCTTCGCCGTTCATCAGCGAGCGGATGACGAGGGCGACGATGGCGAGCGCGCCGGCGGTGATGGCGACCGCCAGGAGCATCGAGACGAGCACGGCGCCGACCACGAGCACGGCCACGGTGCCGCCGACCACCACGGTCACCAGAGCGCCGGGAGTGAGCTGCACCGCTGACCGGGATGCGGCAGGCGCCTGCGGTACCGGGGTGTGGGGGGTGCAGGCGCACGGAGCACTGATTTGGTGCTGCGGTGCGACGGTTCCCAGGGTGGTGATGGTCGGGACAATCTCGCCGGTCGGAAGCTCGTTGACCGGCACGTGGGGCTTGAACATGATCTGCACTCCCTTCCTATGCGGTTACTTGATGGCGGGGTCGATGGCGGGGGCGAGCAGGCTGTCGGCGAGGATGTAGCCGCCGATCACCAGGACGATCACGAGCCAGAGCGGTGGGCGGACGAGCTTGACGCCGACCACGGCCAGACAGCCGATGAAGAACCACAGCGGGATGGACACGGCGTGTTCCTTTCGGGTCAGGTGCGGATGCGGCAGCGGTGGCCCTTGGCGGCCATGCACACCGCGGAGTAGGTGTTGAAGTCGGCCGACCAGCCGCACCGGTCGGTGGTGCAGGTAGCGATGTAGCCCTTGTCGCCGTCCCTGCCGAGACCGCGGCCGACCTCTACGGGGCCGTAGGCCATGAGGCGCTGGAACAGAAATCCGTGCGGCATGACGTGTCCTTCCTTCCTGATCAGGTGAGTTGAGCGGCGATCGCATCCGCCATCGGCGCAGGGACTCCGAGGCGAGCGCGCAGGGTGTCGAGATCGATCGGAGTGCCGGTGCGGGCCTGGTGGTCGTCCGCGAGTCGACGAGCATGTGTCACCAGTGCCGCCGGAGCCTCCACAGCGGGCACGGGAGCCGTCTCAGGCACAGCCGCGGCGGGTTCCACAGCGGGGAGGGGTTCGGGCTCCGGGGCAGGCTCGGGGTCCCGCGTCGCGGTGACGGAAGTCGGTTCCGGTGCCGGCTCGTCGGATGCCAGGTCCGGGGCATGGCTGTGGGCGAGGAGGGTGCCGCCGAGGAAGGCGAGCGCGGGCCAGCCGGCCACCCCGAAGCGCAGCCAGCCCGGAGGGTGGGCCAGGTCGAGGAAGCCAGCGGTGGCGACGTTGGCGCCGAGCGAGGCGATCAGGGCGATCAAGAACCAGCACCAGGCCAGCCGGGACGGTCCGTCACTGCGGAGCCGGCGCCATGCGGCCACGAGCAGCAGGTCGACGGAGATGGGATAGGCCCAGGCCTTCCAACCGGTCTGTCCGGCCGCGGCAGCGAGGTCGTGCAGGTGGGCGAAGGACAGCGCACCGGCGATCACGGCTTGGACCAAGACGGCATCCGGTCGGATCGGACTGTTCATGTCGCTTCACCTCCTTCTAGGGGAATTGGGCCGGGACGGGGCGGGGATCTAGTCCGGCCGCCCGGTCCCGGCGGTGATCAGTCGGTGGGTGCTTCGCCAGACCCCAGGCAGCCCAGGCACATGCCGTTCTGTTCACCGACGACACGGCGCTTGCGGCCGACGCGAACCGGGCGGGCAACTTCCCCGGTGCCCTTGCAGGTCGGGCATTCCTTCGCCGCCGGCTTGGCAGGAGCGCGCTTCTTCGCGGCCACGCTCACCACCCCTCACCGGGGTACTCAGGCGCGTCGGTGGGGTCGTAGCCGGGCGGCAGGAATCCGGGCTGAGGTGCGGGCAGGGAAGCGGCCAGACACGGGCCCACCGTGTCGACGAAGTCCTGGTCAGCGCCGAAGCCGTCGCTGTACAGGGCCAGATCGCCGAGCATCACGATCGTGCGGGCGATGTCCTCGCAACGCGGGCACATGCCGGTCACCATCCCCATTCCGAGTCGGTGTCCTGCGGCTCGTCATCGCGGTAGTCGTCCATGACGTCCGGCGAGTTGTTCCACGCGGAGATCAGGGCGGACTCCAACGGGTCGACCTGTCCGGGTTCCGGGGAGCGCTCCGGGAACGGGATCGTCATCACGATCACTCCATTTCAGGCATGGTCGGGTAAGGACCTGGCGCGAAGCGGTCACGCCGACCGTGGAGCAGAGGGGTGGTTCAGGCGGCTGTGGCCACCGCGGGCGCCTCGACGGGCGCGAGATCAACCATGGGACGGAAGCGGGCCAGTTCCGGGATGTCTGGGGTGAGGCCGGCGTGCTTGTTGCAGGCGCTCACGGCCTCGCGCATCGAGGTGTGCGGGGTGCGGATGTGGGTCCATTCACCGTTGGAGTGGCCGATCACGGCCATACCGGGGCGATCATTGGAGATCTGTGTGGCGGCGAACACCGCGTGCGGGGAGACATCCCCGAAGGCCATCTTGGCCGACGATTCGTCGTTGACCCGGTGGGCCATCCGGCCGGTGAGCTGGGCGCGCAACATGGTGATGCCGTCACCCAGTTCGGAGCCGAAGCGCTGGCCGTAGATGTCCAGGAAGATCCCCGCGGCACGGCCAAGCTGAGCCAGCCGCACGAGGGCGACGATGATGCGCTCACGTCGCTTTTTCTCCGCCGACGTGGTGAACAGAGCCAGTTCCGCGATCTCATCGATGGTGACCACCACCGGTACCGGCCGCAGCTTTTCGGGCAGGCCCCAGATGTTGGCGGTGATCTCCCCATCTGGGGTGTCGGCACTGACGCGCTGCTCGCGCCGGATCACCTGGTAGATCGCGTCCATGCGGGAGACGAGGGCTTCCAGGAGGTCGGCCGCATCGTCCGGGTTGTCGGCCAGTGCGGTGAAGCGGCGGGCGAGCGGGGCGATCTCGACGCCTTGCTTACAATCGATGCCGACCAGCGCGACGTGCTGTGGGGCGAGTTCCTTGATGACCTTGCGTTGGGTGACGGACTTTCCCGAGCCGACCGCGCCCAGGGTGACGGAGTGTGGCACCTGTTTGTAGTCGCGGTAGTGCACCGAGCCGTCTTCACACAACGCCACCGGCACCCGCAGATCACGACGCTCGGTCTTGGCCGGCATCTGTACCAGCTTGAGCACGTCATAGCCGGTCGTGGCGACTTCCATCACGCCGGGCTTGATCTCGCGTGAGGTGACCTGGTGGACGCCGAAGGCGTGCCGCAGCCGGTCGACCGCGGCCGAGTAGTCGAAGGCGTCCTGCCCCGGCAGCATCCGAATCCGCAACCGCAGACCGGTCCGCGTCGGCTTCATCCACAACAGGTGCGGGACCCGTTGGCGGGGCGTCTGCCAGTTGAACATGCGAGCCAGAGCCAGCCGCCACCGTGAGGCCGGCTCGGTCAGGTCGCAGGCATCCATTACGGACGCGTACCGGAGACGGACCTTGACCGCGGCGAAGACGATGCCGAAGGTCATCCAGTACCAGGCGGGGCGGCGCCACCGAAGCAGCAGCGCCAGCCCGACAACAACCGCCAGGGCGATCGTTAACCACACCATGATCAGGCCGCCTTCACGGGCTTCGCAGCGCCGACCGTCTGCGCGGTGACCGCGACCGCACGGAAGCTGATGCCGTGCCGCTTCTGGCCGTTGAACTCGTTCTCCCACGGCCGCGCCACCAGGCCAGTCAACGCGACGGGCGTACCCATCGCCAGCTCACCGGAGATAGCCGACTCGCCCACAGTGACCTTTACGACCTCCGCGTTGCCGCTCACCACGAACAGCACGTCCAAGGTCACCAGAAGCTCACCGGTCTGCCGGTCGGCCGCACGCTCCTGCGTCTTCTGATTCGCGTACTTCGGCTGAGGAGGCTGAGCGACCATCAGGGTCGCGCCGACAGTGTCCACAGGGATCTGCTGCATTATGGAACTCCCTTGATTGAGGGGCGGGAGCGGCGGACTGCTTGGCGGTAGGGCGCCGCTCCTGCGTTGTGTAGCGGAGCTTGAGACAGCTCCACAGGACTCTCGCGTTCCCAACTGGTGCGCACCAACAGGTTGCATCTGGTGCGCACCAGTTGTCAACGGCTCTCGCTACTCGGCTTCTGAACTCGCCTTCTAGCGACACCTCAAGAGAAGCGCGATCCTCAACTTGGCGGTAGCCAACAGGGGTTAACACAGATCCTGTTAACCCCTGCCGACCTGCACCGATGTGCGGCATGCTTTCTGTTAACAGGTGACGACGCCAAGTAGAGGGCGGTACAGGTGTCCAACCGGCTACGCAAGATCCGAAACGAACGAGGCTGGTCGCAAGATCGCTTGATCCGAGAGATCGAGCGATTCGCGCATCAGCACGTTCTCGATGTGGCATCAACGGCAAGCCTGCGCGTCTACGTGTCCGAGTGGGAGAACGGGAAGCGCCAGGTCAGCGAGCGGTACGCCCACATCTTGCGCCCGCTATTCGGGGTCACAGATGCAGAGCTCTTCGACCACCACGACATACACGCTCCTGCTGTCGAGACCGGCGGATATGCCGAGTTGATGAGCCGGATCGACTCTGCCCGAAGCGTCAGCACCTCGATGGTGTCGACGTTCATGGATCAAACCGAGCTACTGCGCACCCTTGATCGTCAGATGGGGGCCGCGAGCCTCATTGACCAGATGACGGGCCACCTAACGGCACTCGAAGATGCCCTGACCTTTGCCGTGTTGCCCGACGCTCGCCGGCCTGTCGCACGTGCACTTGCCGGGGCCGCAACCCTGGCAGCTTGGCAAGCACTCAGCGCCGGCTCTATCGAACGGGCCTGGCGAAACTACGAGTTGGGTAGGAGAGCCGCACAAGAAGCTGAAGAACCGATGTACTTAGCCCACGCCACGGCAGAGCAGGCGTACGTACTGAGCGATGGCGGCCGCCCTGAGATGGCGGTGCAACTAGTGCGAGAAGCCCAGCGGTTAGGCGGGGAGCAGGCCTCACCGCGCCTCCGAGCATGGCTGTTCGCTGCCGAAGCCGAGCTCTGCGCCAAGGCCGACATGCCGGATGACTGCAAACGAGCTCTGGACAGAGCCATCCTCTCCCTTCCACCTGGGAACGAAGACCGAGATCCAGACATGCTCAGCATCTTCCTAAACAGCAGTCATCTTGCCCGTTGGCGAGGCAACGCCCTCGCCATGATCGGGGACGAAGACGCTCTCGACAGCCTCTACACCGGACTCAGGACAACTGATCCGACATTCGTACGCGCGACTTCCGGTCTACGTTGCGATCTTGCTCAAGCGCACCTCGCCCGCGGAGAGTTCAGCCAAGCACGGGAGCACCTACAGCACGCTCGCTTGCTGGCCAACCGCACGGGATCAGTCCGACACCGCCGCCGGATTGAACAACTCACGCTGAAGTTGTAGACGCTCAGCCGGCGCGGGTAGCCAGGACGTGCAGTAGAGCGACCAGCGTCCCCGAGCCCATCAGCTCATCCCGAGCCATCAGCGCGGGGACGTCCGAGAGTGGCACCCAGGCAACGTGTCCCGCTTCCTCGATATCCGTGGGGTCACCGACATGCGTGGCGCCGTGTCCGACGTAGATCCCATGCGGTGAGTCGACCATGCCCACCATGGGCTGATAGGTGACCACGTGCTCCAAGGACTTCGGACGCCAGCCGGTCTCTTCCTCGAACTCTCGCGCTGCGGTCGCGTGCGGCTCCTCGCCATCATCCACAATGCCGCCAGGAAGCTCCCAGCCCCATTTGTCCGGCACGAACCGATAGCGCCAGAGCATGAGTACGCGGTCCTGATCATCGATCACAGCAGTGATCGCAACATGGTTCAGCCGTACTACGTGATGCTCAAAGCGCTCAACGCCGGGCGGCTCGACGTCTACGAGATCCAGCTTCACCCAACGGTTGTCATAGATCCGGCGCTTGCCATGGATCTGCCAGGATTCGAGGTCTTCTGGTCGTTCGACGCTCACGGCGTGATCAGGAACCCTGTAGGAGCTACGGACGTGCGACTCGATGACGCCCTCCGCGACTAGCTTCGCGAGTACGACGCGAAGTTGGGTCCGGCCGATCTCCAGTTCCTTCTCAAGAGTGCGCTCAGAGGGAAGCTTCGCACCGGGCTCGTACTTCCCCGACGCGACCCACTCACGAATCGTGCGGTAAGCCCGCGCCGACTTCGGCCCCATGCAGGCAGCAACTCCTTAAATCCTCTGTCCGAGTGTCAACCCGCACCAGGGTAGCCGCCCGATCTGACAGCGCACAGCTCTGATCGCAGCGGGCTCGGTCCCTCCTGCACCAGCCCTCAGGCCGACAGCCAAGCGAGTCGATGTCGTGCGACGGAATGCACCGTCTCCACCTGCCCGGGATCTAGCACTCCGCTGAGCGGTCCGAGGGCAGACACCTCCCGTTCGCGATACACACGCACGGTGAGTTGAGTCGCTGCCTTGGCAAGATCTGTCACTCCGACGAACACGATGACGGGCTCAACCCGAACAGGAAAACCTACGTAGCGCTCCAGCACCTTCTGGGCACGAAGAGCCTCCGCCTTGCTCTTACGCGCGTACGGCTGGGGACTGCCATGGTTAACGCGCGCCATCTCGTCACCGATCCACACGGCCTTGCCATGGTGGTGCTTGGTGTTGATGCTGAACACCCCGCCGGGGCCGATCATCAGGTGGTCTATGTCCACATCACGGGGCAGCGGCACCGAATGCAGTACACGCCAACCGTTTCGAGAGAGCCTCTGCAACTCGCCCCCGACTCGACGCTCACCGGCGAGCCCCTTACGCCACGAATCCCACTCAGTCTCACGCCGCAGCAGCCAGTCCAGGGCACGCTTTCCGAGGGTGGGGCCCTTCTCGTCGAGCAGCTCCCTCAGCGCAGCGCCAGGGGGTTGGTCGCAAGGTCATTTGCTGGTGTCAGCTCGGGCAGCCTCGGCATCTCTGCCCGCCCCACTTGTATACGTCGCGGTGGTGGCACTTTCACCGGCGGTACCTCGGCACGCACAAGTCGAGGCCGCAGCATCTTCAGTGCCTCGCGGCGATGGGGCTCAAGCAGGATCGTGACCTTGCCCGTACGCCGATCGGCCCATGCCACGGCAGTACCGTCCGGAAGGTTCACATAGAGCCGATCGTGCCCATGCCTCTTCCAATGAACGATCTTGAGATCACTCATGCCTGCCCCCACGCCAGTAGCTTTCCCACTGACATGGCAGCAGCGGACCACCCTCGCGGCAAGACCGCCGAACGTCGCGGACAGAGTTTCCCTACTTAATCAAGGCTCGCTGCGCTCGCGGCCGCCAGAGTCAGCCGCGAGCTTCAACCACCCCTTGCCCAGGGCTTTCGTACCCCGTGATGCGGGAGGAGCCCTCCGGGTACCGCCACCGCGATCCGGCCTAGGGGAGGGAAGAAGAACCAAGCAAGATCCGTAGGGCCGAGGAAGCGCACGCCGATGAACACCCCCATCAAGACCACCAGGCCCGAGCCGTCCCCGAAAGGGGATCAATCCAAGGAAGCGAGGGCCCCCGACAAGGGGGCAGGGCGCCGGCCGACCGCCGCCCCGCCGCTTCCATGTCTACGCCACCAGCTGCGCGCCGTCGCCCGTCCGTCGCCCACCCCAGGGGCCAGAGACCCAGCACCGGGCCATAGGGGCACAGGGGATTGCCGCACAGCAGGCCACATAGAGCTTTGTGTTACCGAAGAGGCCGGATCGCGGTGGCGGTACCCGGCGGGCAAAACCGCTACCTGGGTCGTGGCCCCGTGGCTGGGACGGTCGGCTCCGCGGCTTTAGACAGCCACTTTGGGGCGAGCCTCGAAGATCATGGCCCCAACGTCGTGCTTTAACGGGCAGGTCCACAGACCGCCCGACTTGCCGGAAGCTTAAGGGGCCATGATCACTCGCCCCAAAGCAGCTCCAGTCCAAAGCCGCTCCACCGACCTTTGTCGATCCCATCCGCTAGTGTGCCGGGCGCTGCTGCGTCCCACCCCCTTGACGAATTCACGGAACGAATGCTCGTCACCAGCGGAGCAACCATGCCGCTCCTGACCACGCCTACCCGCTCGGCACGCTGTTCGGGTTGAGCTATCGTCCAAACCCATGCGCGGGTCCTTAGGATTGCGCTACTGTCGACGTCTACGTAATTCGTGACGAGGTACGGGAGTCGGGGATGGCCGAGGCGGTTTCGAACAACGAGCTGATTCCAATCGAGAGCCAAACAAAGACCATACAGAATTGTTTCCAACAGTGCCTATACGAGGTTCCTAATTTCCAGCGGCCTTACAGCTGGTCGCAAGAGCAGCTCATCGATTTTTGGGACGACGTCATCTTGGCGAAGGGGGATTTCTTCTTCGGTTCCACGGTGACTTGGGTCAGCGAAAAGAGAGATCTATTCAACGACACGTACTCAATCATCGACGGCCAACAGAGGCTCACTACTAGCGCAATCCTTCTATCCGTTGTTCGTGACGCATTTATTGAAGTGACTACTAAATACGACGATGTCGACGATTTTGATCCCAAGGTGGCTGAAAGCCAGGCGGATACCACCCAGAAGTATTTGATGGCCAAGGATGATGACGGGAATAGTCACCCCGTTTTGCAGAGACCTGAGAAGATGTTCTACGAAGTGATCCAGAATCCTAATGCCATTCCCTCAGGTGTAAAGTGGAATGGGAGCGCCGAGAGGATCGGAGAGGCGCGAGCATTCTTTGAGGTGAAGGTTCTCGCCGCCGTCAAGGACTTGCCGCCAGATGGGCAGGTCGAGCGTCTTAAGTCGATTCGGTCAAACGCATTGAAGGCCCGCGTGATCCAGGTTGAGTTGGCGTCAGAGGAAGACGGCTTTCTGGTCTTCGAGACGTTGAATACGCGTGGGGCAGACTTGCGGCTTTCAGACCTCGTTAAGAACCTCCTGATCCGCGGAGGTGCTTCAGACGCTGCCGATCGCCAAGCGGTCGCGGATCGTTGGGACCGACTCGTCGATCGTGTTCAGGAGGGTCGTGTGAGCGCGGATGTTGTCGATAGATTCATTTGGCAGTCGTGGAACTCGCGACGTGAGGCAGTGAAGGAGCCTGAACTGTTCAAGGAGATCAGTCGCATGGTGGGTGCCACCCCGGCTGCACACCTCTCCTATCTACAGGAACTCGAACGTGATGCGGAAACCTATGAGTGGCTAGAGGCTGAGCATGTACAGGTTCAGCGGAAAACCGCTGGTTCACGCAACGCCTTCGCGGTCCCAGAATTTGTTGACAGCGTTCGTGCACTCGCGATCTTCAATGTTTCTGTAGCCAACTCTACAGTCATCGCTGTGGCCCGCAAGTTCCAGGAAACAAAATTGATCAAGCAGGCTCAGGTAATTGAAGTCTTGAGACTTGTTGAATCTTTCCACTTCCAATACACCGCACTCACAAATAGCGGTTCAACTGGTGGCACGCGAGCCCGGTATAACCGTTTCGCCGTTCGGTTGGAGGGTGCTACGTCCGCCGGCGACGTGGCATTGGCCATCGAGGACTTGAAAGATAAACTTCGCGTAAGTCTGCCCGATCGCGCAAGAGCTCACCAAGCGTTCTGCTCTTTGTTCTATGCGCCCTCACTTCAGCTCACTCAGCCCCAGAAACTCCGATCTCGCAAGATTTTCATCGCTTACGTACTGATGTCGTTCGCGAAGTTGAAAGGCTTGCTACCAGCGGGCCAAAACCTTGCGACGTGGTCGATTGAGCACATCAAGCCGCAATCAACGGCTTCGTTGGGCTCTCGCGATCCGGTCTACTCGATCGGTAATCTGACGCTGCTCACCAATCGCCTCAACAGCTCCCTTGGGGACGCCCCGTTGGCGTCCAAGATTGAGGAGTTCAAGAAGGGGAGGGCGTATTTCGATTCAGAACTCGCCACGTGGGAAACAAACACCACGAATTTTCCTTCTGACGTTCAGATTCAAGCGAGGTCGCGTTTCCTGGCGGACGACGCACTGAACCGCGTTTGGAGCCTGTAAACTCAGCACTATCTAAAAGCCAGTCGCAGTTTTGATCCTGCCGGCTGCACACGACTAAGGGCCAGTTTAGGGGCGGATTCTCTCGGGCTGGCCCTTTGCCATCTCACGTGCCCCGCGCCTTAAAAAGGAGCGGGGCACGGCGCCAGCCGAAGCTACTCGAAGATGTTCGGCACGGGGATCTTATTAACGCTGCGCCTCGCGTTCCATACGGAAGCAACCGCCAAGTGCGCAGCTTTGAGCCGCCCCTTCGTGCCATCAGCCCGAGTGTTGTCGTTGGTGGCGATGGTCTGAATCTTGCTCTTAAAGACGAGGGGTCCCCCCTGGCGCCCGAGCCGTAGAGCCAACTCCTTGTGCTTAACCACCTCGGGGTGCTTGGAGATCACTGTCGCAATTCCGCCGATGGTGACGGAGTGCCAGGTGTCAGGGCCTCGACCCCAAGCTTCCTCGGCGATGGCGAGCGATTGATCCAGAACTTCGGGGCCGTGGTCTTCGACAACACTGAGGATTCCCTTGATGCCTCTAACCCCGTTAGCGCTGCGGCTACCAACCTTGAGTTGGTGCTTCTCCAACACGACGTTGGTGTCCACGAAAAGCGGGTGCCCGGCCAACACGCCGATCCTGAACTCGTCGTTCGCACCGACCTTCGAGGACTCCTTGTTCTTGATGATGAACAGGGACGCCTCGTTTGCCATCGACAGGCCAAGGTGGATCTCACAGTGGATGGTCCGGATCGCCTCGCGGACCTGCTCCGAGACCTTGACCTCCC
Source organism: Streptomyces sp. NPDC003032 (assembly GCF_053591415.1). Classification (NCBI taxonomy): domain Bacteria; kingdom Bacillati; phylum Actinomycetota; class Actinomycetes; order Kitasatosporales; family Streptomycetaceae; genus Streptomyces; species Streptomyces sp. NPDC003032. The sequence goes on from NZ_JBSFTT010000003.1 coordinate 140,748, forward strand.
CGGCCAGGATGAGCTGGCAGGCGTACACACGGTGCATGCCGTCGACCGCGTACTGATACCCGTCCTCACGCTGAGAGAGGATTGGTGTCCCAAGCGCCGTGGGCACTAGGTTCTCGCCTATAACCCGAGCGCGCGGCTTGTTGAGGTTGCGCTGAGCGCGAGAATCGAACTTGATAGACGTCGGATCGACCGGGGCGTACTCGATCGGGTGGTCCGGGATGGCATAGCTGTAGTCCTTGCCGGACATCGGCTTCCCCTCACGTGTCAGCACCCCACCGGGGGTGACGGCGACACATGTCAGCTCCCGTATGCGGGAGACGGCGACTTAGTGTCGTTCAGGTTAGCGGGCAAACGGTAGGCGACTGCGAAGAATTGTCGTTTTACCTGCTGGAACGACTACCTACGTTGAGGGGGATCTTCAGTCATGCCCGCTAGCGCTAGGTCGTGAAACCAACTCGTCCTACGCGCGTGCTGGTGTGATCCCTACTAGTGGATCAACTGCCTCACCAACTTGAGCCGTGCCAGACCCGTGCCAGGTTCGCAGCCACCTCTGTCGAATACATGTCGACGACGCCGAACTCTTGCGTTCAGGCCTCCAGGAACACCAGGTCAAAAGTGATGCGGCAGCGATCACACCCAGCGCCTTCTAAGCGCCTGCGGCTGGTGGCCACTGGGCACGGATCAGGCTGATCGCCGAGTGTCAGGTAAGTCGAGAGGTTCATGGTTGTGCCAGAGGAGGTGGCGGTCGCCGCGGCGCAACTCTGCATCTCCCCACTCAAGGCGCATGACCCCGGTGCCCATGGCGCATGCGTAAGCCAGGAGAACCAGGCCGGCGTCTGGATCCAGCTGGCCTAGGTCCCTGTGGAACTCCTGTTCCTGCAACTCCTCAAGTCCGAGATCCAACTCCCCCTGCATCGGCTCAGGACCGTGGCGTCGTATGAGATCAGCGCGGAGGCCGACAGCACGCCGCAGCCGAGCCACCGTCACCGGTACATCCCTCTTGGCGTATCGGATCGGGTAGAGCACGTGCCCGGCGACGACCATCACAGTTCGCGCCTGCAGACGCACGGCCGCGACACCAGGAAGGTCAGCGAGCCCAGCTGCCAGTTCCTCGTATTGCGAAGCATGAAGCCCATGCCCGTACGCTTCCAGGGTCTGTGTTCCTACACCGCGGTGGCCGTCTCGCGCGCGCTCGTGGGCCCTGCCTATGCACTCCGGGATTCGCCTAGCCAGTGGCACGGCCAACTCGCCGAAGACGCTCCGTGACCATGGCGTGCTGGTTTTCTGGTCCCCCATATCGTTCCCCCCTCGTACACGTGACACCGTCAGAGGCAACTGCCATTGCCTGACGGTGACGCACAGTCAGGTTCGCTGCAAGGGCGCACAGCCGGCGCAACTTGGGAGGACCTGCAACCACGTCGAGTTGCGCCATCGAGTTCAATTGATCCCAAGACCTGCTGACACCGCTTCAAGGCTGGTAGGCAGCTCATGCGAGGTTGCTGACGTCTGGACTATCCGTGGACAGAGCGACTGAAACTTGGCCTGATCAAGCTTCTGACCAGCGCGTTATTCGAGAGGAGAAAGGGCCTCCGGAGCCGTGTGCGCAGGTTCGAATCCTGCCGGGGGCACAGAAGCCGGAGCAGCGTGATCGAGTCGCTGACCAGCAACCGTGCCGAGTGCAAAGAGCCGGATCCAGTCTTACTGGGTCCGGCTCTTTGTCGTTCTTATTCACGTGCCCGAGTGAGGGGCGAGTGAGGACCAGGGCGCTGCTTGCCCCTCCCCATCGCCTTCTCGGAAAGCCGGTACTGGACGTCCCGGGCCACCTTGGGATCGGCAAGGGCCGATAGGGACAGCGAAGGGTGCTGAAGCCACGTGCAGGCAGCCGCAAAGTTGGGTTCTCTGTGTGCTTCAGGCGCCGACGTGTTGGCGGCGAACCGCGTACCGGCTCAGAATCGTAAGAGGCCCGCTGGGTCGCCACGGCGGGCTTCGGCAAGCTTGAGATTCATCCGTCGATGCGGCTTCACATCACGCACGGCGTCGACACCTCGCGCACCGTTCCCTGCATCGGCTACTGGGCCTTAACCCGTGGGGTCGTAGCTGCTGGCAGCCTCACACGTGGGGCCCTGCGACCCACGGGCCCCACGTTGCGTGCCGATCCTCAGCCTCAGAGTGTCGTACCGTCCCCCGGCCAGGTCTGCGGCAGCGGATCAACCGCCCTGGAGAGCGTGTGCCGAAAGGCTTCGGCTAGCGCGGTGTCGGCGGTGGAGGCCGCCTCACGTACCAGCTCCGAGCGTTCCCACAGCATCAGTGCCTGCACTGCCGCGTCCCGGATCTGGGGACGCCGGTCGGCCAGCGCCTTGACCAGACCGGCCTCGGCCGGGTGACCGTCCAGCACCGTGGCCGCTCCGGCGTGGTGCAGCCTTCGTACGGATTGGATCGCGTTCAGGCGGACGTCAGGTGACTGGTCGTCCAGGACTTCGGCCAACGGGTCCAGGGCGGCCGGATCGGCCGTGTCGCCCAGGGCCATGGCCGCGGAGACACGGACCGTGGCACTGTCCGCGCCCAGCCGCAGGGTGTACCGCTCGACGGGCGGCGGGCTGAGGCGCTTGAGCCGGGTGTACCCCCACGCCGATCGCGGAAAGGTGTCGGGGTACGCCAGGGCGCCCCAGCTCATGACCTTCCGAACGAGACGGTTCTTCGGGGGGCGGGGCTCCAGCAGGTCGCGGAAGGGCTCCACGTCCCGGTCCGGGTCCAGCTCTGCCGCGACCCGGACCGCCAGCCCGTGGAGGTCGGGTTCATACAGGTCGTCGAGGTGGTCCAGCGCGGACAGGCGCGTGACGAAGCGCATGACAGCGGCGTCCGCTCGGGGGCCGCCGGCCCTGTGGAGGTCCAGCAGAGCTCCGGAGAATTCCTTCTTCCGGTCGCTGAGCAGAATGGCATCGGCCTCTTCAAGGCTGCTTGTCATGTCGGCCTGCCCTCTACTTCTTGACCGCGAAGAACACGCAGCCCGCGGCGGCGAACGCGGCCTTCTGCTGAGCGGTCATGGCTCCGGGGTTCTTGGCTCCGTGCCAGGCGCCCTTGGCACACCTGACGCCGTACTTCTTGCCGTACTTCCAGGCCGTCTTGCCGGCCTTCTTGGCCCAGCCCTTGGTCTTGTCCCACCACTTGGGGTCGGCGACCACCGGATAGGAGGTGGACTCGTCGGGCCGGATCGTCTGGACGAGTTCGTCGCCGTCGAGACGGTAGCTGGTGGCGACCGCATTGCCGTTGGCGTCCTTGGCCCAGGGCGCTTCGAACGCCCCGACGATTTCCCCCTCGCCGTCGGTCGTACCGTCGGCGATGACCAGGCTGCCGTCCTCGGTGATGACGGGGAAGGCGTCCTTGGGAAGCTCAAGGGGGAAGCGGTACTCGGTAGGAGCGGACGCGTCCCGCAGCGTGATCAGGGCGCTTACACTGCCTTCCGTCTCGACCTGCGCGGCGACGTCCATGGCCCCGCCCGTCAGTTGCGGGTAGACCACAGTGCCTTCGGCGGACGTCTGGGCCTTGGCCGTGTTCGAGCCGGGCAGGCCGATCTTAATGTGCGCGCCGGTGGGGTCCGTCACCGTCAGCTTCCCGGCACTGGTGGCGGGCAGGCCCACCTGAGTGCCCGATGCCTCCGCCGTCAGGCTTCCGTCGGCAGCGGACCGGGGAGTCGTGAGCCGCGCGGCCCCCGTGGCCTTGTGCACCAATGCGGCCGTACGCGCGGCGGCTTTGACGCGGGCGGCGGCCTCGCGGGCCCGGGTGGCGGCGTCTCCGGCAGGGTCGCCGACGGCGTGGGCGGGGGCCATGGTCGCGAAGAGCGCCCCGACGGTGAGGGCGGCGATGGACGAGATCGCCGAAGTGCGGACGGAACGGCGCGCTGATATGTGCACAGGGATTTCCTCGTTATGAGCAGTGAGAGACCACAAGGTCCGCTATCCGATGACCAGTTACGTAATTCGACATAGAGCGGGGAAACAAGATGATCTTGGTTTGATCATGCCATATGTCTACTTCTGGTCACAAGCGACCCAGAGGCGCTCACGGTGGCGCGGGGCCATCACAACGAAGAGGACCGTCCCTGCTCGATGCCGCCTGCCGTCAGCGGTCGGACGCCGCTCGTTCCGCCATCCTCTGGAATTCGCCCAGGTCGTAGTTGGCCAGCGTCGAGTCGAGGTTCGTGAGGGCGCCCAGGTGTTCCACGAAGCCCTGGGGGTCGTACTCGATCTGGAGTGTTACTCGGCTCTCCGTGTCGCTGAGGCGGTGGAAGGTGACTACTCCGGCGTGGTGGACGCCTTCTGTTGTGCGCCAGGCGATGCGTTCCTGGGGGATGACCTCCGTGAGTTCGGCCACGAAGCTCTTGTCCGCGCCGGGGAGGGAGACCTGCCAGGCGAAGGTGGTCCCGTCGATGCGCTTGACGTGCTTGACGTGGCTGAGGAAGGTCGGCCAGCGTTCGACGTTCTCCCAGAGGGTCCAGCTCACGGCTACCGGTGCCTTGATATCGACCGCTTCGAGCAGTGAGGACGCCATAGGTAGTTGTCGGTGACGCTCGCCGTCGTGGGTGTTCGTCGGGCATGCTGGCCCGCGGCAGGGAGCCGGCTGGCGGTTCGCTGCGGAAGAGGAAAGGAGGGGTCGTTTGTGGGCGACTGGATACGTTGCTGCCATCCCGCACCCGACGCCGGGTTCCGTCTGCTCTGCTTCCCGCACGCGGGGGGTTCGGTCAGCGCCTATCACGCGATGTCCGCCGCCGTCACGGGTGTCGTGGAGCCGCTGATCGTGCAGTACCCGGGGCGTCAGGACCGGTTCGGCGAGCCGTTCGCCGCGGGGGCGGACGAGATCGTCGACGCCGTGCTCGATGAGCTGCCTTCGGGGCCGGGCACCGCGCCCCTCGCCCTGTTCGGGCACAGCATGGGTGCCCTCGTGGCGTTCGAGACCGCGCGGCGTCTGGAGGCCGAGGGGCGGCCCCCCGTGGCGCTGATCCTCTCCGGCCGGTCCGCGCCCTCGCTGGCCCGGCCGACCGCGGGCGGACAGTCGGTGCGTGATATGACCGACGCCGAATTGGTGGAAGAGATGCGGAAGTTGTCGGGGACCGCCGACGAGCTACTCGCCTCTCCCGAGATGCTCTCGCTCTTCCTGCCGCCGATGCGCGCCGACTACCAGATCGTCGACGATTACGTCTATCGCGCCGCGCCGCCGCTGAGTTGTCCCGTCACCGTCCTCACCGGCGACGACGATCCCCGCGTCACCGTCGAGCAGGCGCGGGCCTGGGAGAGCGAGACCCGGGGCGCGTTCTCCTGCCATGTGCTGGCCGGGGGCCACTTCTTCCTCGACGCCCATATGCCGTACGTCGCGGGCGTCATCGCCTCCGCGCTGCCCGGCCGGGAGGCGATGACGCCCGCCACGTAGCCGCCGGCCTCCTGGCCTATCCTCGCGGCTCCTCCGCCTCGAACTCCGCCAGGAGCGCGTCCAGCGAGTCGTCCGCCGCGTCCGACTCCTTCGCCTCGACGATGCGTGCCGCCAGTTCCTGGAGGGTCAACTCCTCCAGGAACAAGGTGATCGGTACGTCGATGCCGAAGTCGTCCCTGAGCCTGCCGACCAGGTGGACAGCGGTCAGCGAGTCGCCGCCCGCCGCGAAGTACGTCATCTCCGGGGTGATGGCTTCCCTGCCCTCGTCATCCAGGCCGAGCGCCTCGGACAGGAGGGCCGATATGGCGCGGGTTGCATGGTTGACGTCGGGTCCGGTGCGGGGGCTTGGGGGGCTTGGGGTGGCTTCCTCGCTCGCGGGCGCGTGCCGCAGTGTCAGTGCCGGGAAGCTCTCCCCCGCGAACGGGTACGTCGGCAGGCTCACCCTGCGGGCCCCGTTCGCCGTCTCCGGCCACGGGACCGAGCCGCCCTTCAGCCACAGCTCCCCCAGTTCGCGCAGGCCGTCCGCGTCGGGGCCGTCGTCCCGGTCGTTCCAGGGGCGGCCCTCCGCGAGTGCCGTCAGCCGCTCGGCCGCTTCCGTGCTGTCCGACGCCAGGACGTACGCGCGTACGTCCATGGGGGTGCGGGCGGTGCGCAGGGTGTGCGCGGTGTCGGTGAGGGTGGGGGCGTCGGGGGCGCGCAGGGCGGCGGCGAGTTTCGCGGCCAGTTCGGTGAGGGCGGTCTCCGTGCGGGCCGCGAGGGGGAGGATCTCGGTCGCGGGGCGGCCGTCGGCCGGGGTGGGGTGCTCGGGGCGGGGCGGGGTCTCTTCCAGGACGACGTGGACGTTCGTACCGCCGATGCCCAGGGAGCTGACTCCCGCGCGGCGCGGGCCCTCGGTGGGGTGTGGCCACGGGGTGGCGGCGTCCACGACCCGGAACGGGGAGGCTTCCACGCGCAGTTCCGGGTGCGGGCGGGTGACGTTGACAGTGGGGGCCAGTGTGGCGTGCTCCAGCATGAGTGCGGTCTTGATGAGCGAGGCCACGCCGGCGGCCGCGTCAAGGTGGCCTATGTTCGACTTCACGGAGCCTATGCCGATGCGGGGGGCGTTGGCGGGGGCCGGGGTGAACGCCGCGGCGGCCGCCGCCAGTTCGACGCGGTCGCCCAGTTCCGTCGCCGTGCCGTGCGTCTCCACGTACTGCGCCGCCGACGGGGTGAGACCCGCCGCCGCCCACGCCTCGACGATCGCCGCCGTCTGCTGTTCGACGCCGGGGGCGGTGAAGCCGACCTTCGTGGCGCCGTCGTTGGTCAGGGCGCTGCCGCGTACGACCGCGCGGATCGGGTCGCCGTCGGCGAGCGCGTCGGACAGGCGGCGCAGCACCACGACGCCCACGCCGCTGCCGGGCACGGTGCCGCCCGCCCGCTCGTCGAAGGGGCGGCAGCGGCCGTCGGGCGAGAAGATGCCGCCCTCGTAATGGACGTACCCCTGCCTGCGTACGGTGTCGACGCTCACGCCGCCCGCGAGCGCGGTGTCGCACTCGCCGAGGAGCAGCGCCTGCGCGGCGAGGTGCACGGCGGTCAGCGAGGTCGAGCAGGCCGACTGCACGGTCAGGCTCGGCCCTTCGAGGCCCAGGCGGTAGGAGATCCAGGGGGCGAGGAACTCCCGGTCGGTCAGGATGCGGATCTGCATCGCGCCGATGGACGCGGCCAGACGGCGGTCCGTGTGGGCGGCGAGCATGTGTTCGGTGGGGCTGCCGCCGACGTACACGCCGGTGCGGTCCGGCGCGGCGAGCGGGTCCCGCCCCGCGTCCTCCAGCGCGGCCCAGGCGGTCTCCAGGAGGAGCCGGTGCTGCGGGTCCAGGGCGGCGGCCTCGGTGCGGTTGAAGCCGAACAGCTCGGCGTCGAAACGGTCGGCGTCCGCGAGGTATCCCTTGGCCGGTACGTGCTCGGGGCGGCGCAGCTCTTCCGGGTCCGCGCCGTCCGCCAGCAGCTCCGCCTCCGTGAAGTCGGCGATGGAACAGACGCCGTCGCGGAGGTTCGCCCAGTACGTGGCCAGGTCCGGGGCGCCGGGGAACCGTCCGCTCATGCCGACGATCGCGATCGCGGAGTCGGTGTCGGTGTCCGTGGCGGTGTCGGTGTCCGTGGCGATGTCGGTGGCGGTGGCTGCGGTTGTTGCCTCGGTCATCGTGGCGTGCCCTTTCTGGAGCGGAGCCGTTGTGCGGCGGCGGTCTGGCGGGCGCGGCGGTCGCTGCCTCGGCGCTCTGCCGCTGGGGCGGGTGCTCCTTCCGAGGACCGACCGAGCGAGGCCCGGTCGAGGTATGCCGCGAGTGAGGCGACCGTGGGGTGGCGGAACAGGTCGACCAGGGTGAGGTCAGGTGCCGCCGTTCCCTCTGCCTCACCGGCGGCCGCCGTCTCGCGCAGGGCGTCCAGGACCCTCAGCAGCCGCACCGAATTGCCGCCCAGCTCGAAGAAGTTGTCGTGGGCGCCGACCTCGTCGAGCGTGAGTACGCGGGACCACACCCGTGCCACGCGCCGCTCGGTGGCGGTGCGCGTGGCGACGTACGTACGACTCGTCTCGCGCCGGTCCGACGCGGTCGGTTCGGGCAGACGGGCGCGGTCGATCTTGCCGGAGCGGTTGAGCGGCAGCTCGTCGAGGTGGAGATAGATCTCCGGGAGCATGTAGCCGGGGAGGCGTTCGGCGAGGTGGGCGCGGAGGTCCTCGTCGGAGGGGGCCGCGCCGTCCCGGTGTACGACGTACGCGACGAGGCGCTGTTCGGCGCCGCCGCCGTGCACGGCGGCCGCCGCGACGGCGACGTCCGGGTGGCCCGCCAACAGGGCCTCGATCTCGCCGAGTTCGATGCGGATGCCGCGCAGCTTGACCTGGGAGTCGGAGCGGCCGAGGTAGTGGAGCCGTCCGTGCGCGTCCACGCGGGCGAGGTCCCCGGTCCGGTACATGCGGGAGCCCGGTGGGCCGTACGGGTCGGCGACGAAGCGTTCGGCGGTCAGGCCGGGGCGGCCGATGTAGCCGCGGGCAAGCGAGGCGCCCGCGATGTAGACCTCGCCGGTCACGCCGGTGGGCACCGTGCGCAGACGGGCGTCCAGGACGTACACGCGGGCGCCCGGCACGGGGCGGCCGATCACCACGGGCTCGCCCGGTTCGAGGTCGGCGGTGGTCGCGTAGACGGTGGCCTCGCTCGGCCCGTACGCGTTGACGATCCGGCGGCCCGGCTCGCTGAGCCGCTCGACCAGTTCGGCGGGGCAGGCCTCGCCGCCGACGGCGAGCGTACGCAGATGGGGGAGCCGCCCCTTGATGTCGGGCAGCAGCATCGCGGCGGACGGCGGCAGGAAGACGTACGTGATGCGGGAGTCCCGGAGGCGGGCGTACAGCGCGTCGCCGAGCCGTTCGTCGTCGCGCGCGATGTGCAGCTCGGCGCCGGCGACCCAGGGGAAGAACAGGTCGGAGACGGCGACGTCGAAGCCGAACGACACGAATTGCAGGACGCGGTCCTCGGCGGTGACGGGGAACGCGGGGCGTACGGCTCCAGTGAGGTTGAGCAGCGCCCGGTGCTCCACGGCGACGCCCTTGGGGACACCGGTGGAGCCGGAGGTGAAGAGGACGTAGGCGAGGTCGTCGGGGGTGAGGGTCCTTCCATGGGTGAGGGTGGGGGCGGGGGCGGGGGCCGGTGCGGGGCTTGCGTCTTCCGGGGCGTCCGCGCGCAGGTACGGGATGCCTAGCCGCTCGCCCTTGGCCGCGGTCTCCGCCGCCGTCACCAGCAGTCCCGTGCCGGACGCCTCGGCCATGTGCGCGAGGCGGGCGTGCGGGTGGGCCTGGTCCAGGGGGACGTAGGCGCCGCCCGCGCGCAGCACGGCGAGCGCCGCGATGCCCATCTCCGGGGAGCGGGGCAGGAGCAGGCCGACCCTGAAGCCGGGGCGCACTCCCTCCGCGCGCAGCCGGGCCGCCAACGCGTCCGCGTTGTCGAGGAGTTCACGGTACGTGAGTCGGACGTCGCCGCAGACCAGGGCGGTGGCGTCGGGCCGGGCGGCCGCCACGTCCGCGATCAGGTCGGGCACCAGGCGCTCGGTGGGCGCCGCCTCGGCCGTACGGTCGGCGGCCGTGACGACCCGGTGCCGCTCCTCGGCCGGGACCGCGTCCAGGGTGGAGAGCGGGGCCTCGGGGTGGGCGAGGGCGGCATCCAGGAGCGTTTCAAAGTTCTGCACCCAGGCGCGGACTGTGGCGGCTTCGAACAGGTCGCTGCGGTAGATGAAGTGGGCGGCGAGGGGGGCGGGAGCGGGGGTAGCGGCGGCTCGGCTCTCGTCGGGCGCCGGGGTGGCGTCGCCGTCGCCTTCGGTCCAGCGCTCTACGTGCAGGTGGAAGTCGAACTTCGCCGTTTCCAGGTTCAGGGCGATCCGCTCGACGCGGGCTCCCGCGAGGGCGAGGGACAGTTCCGTGTCGTCGTCGTAGGCGAAGACCAGTTGCACCAGCGGGTCGTGGCTCGTGTCACGGGCCGGGGCCACGGTGTTCACGACCGTCTCGAACGGTGCGTCCTGGTGCGGCTGGCCGGCCAGCAGTTCCGTGCGGATCCTGTCGAGCAGTTCGCCGTACGTGGGGTCGCCGGACAAGTCGACGCGCAGCGCCAGGGTGTTGGTCAGCATGCCGACCATCTCCTGGAGTTCGGGCCGGTCCCGCCCCGACACGGGGAAGCCGATGACCAGGTCGTCGCGGCCCGAGAGGCGTCCCAGGAACGCGGCGTACGCGGCGAACAGCGCCATGAACGGCGTGGCGCCCCGCGCCCGCGCGGCCTCCGTCAGGCGTCGGTGGAGCCCGGCGTCCAGCAGGAACCGTTCACTGCCGCCCGCCGCCGTACGCACCGCCGGGCGCGGCCGGTCGAGCGGCGGTGAGACGACCTCGGGGGCGCCGCGCAGGCGCTCGGCCCAGTGCGCGACGGCCTCGGCGTAGGCGCCGTCGGCCTGGCGTTCGCGCTGCCAGGCGGCGAAGTCGGGGAATTGGAGGGGGAGTTCGGGGAGGGGGTGGCTGTGGGGGCGGGCTGGGCCGTTGCCGGACTCGGTTTCGTACGCTGTCGACAGGTCCCGGAGGATGACGCCGAGGGACCAGCCGTCGCAGATCAAGTGGTGGGCGACGAGCAGCACGCGATGGCTGCCGTCGTCGACGGCGTACACCGTGCAGCGCAGCAGCGGCCCTGTCGCCGGGTCGAAGGGGCGGGCCGCGTCCGCCCGCATCCGCGCCTCCGCTTCGTACGGCCGCACGTCCTTCTCCACTGTGACGTGCGCGCGGCCGGTGGCGGCGACGATCTGCGCCTGCGTGCCGTCGGCGGCGGTGCGGAAGACGGTGCGCAGGGCTTCGTGGCGGGCCACGACGGCGTCCAGTGCGCGGGTGAGCGCGCCGGGGTCGAAGGGGCCGTGCACGGTGAAGGCCGCGGGCACGTTGTACTGGGCGGTGCCGGGGTTCATCCGGTCCAGGACCAGGAGGCGGCTCTGGGCGTCGGAGACGGGGAACTCGTACTCGTCCTCGTACTCGTACTCGTCCTTGTCCTCGTTCTCGGCGATGTACTCGGCTTCCTCCGCTATGTACTCGGCTTCCTCCGTTACGTACTCGTCCTCGACGTACTTCTGCACGGTCTGGGCCGCTTGGTGCGGTGCGTCCACTGGGTTCACTCTCCCTGGAGCTGGAGGGGGGCCCGGGGGCCGCCGGCGAGGATGTTTTCGAGCGCCGCGGCGATCCGCGCGGCCGGTTCCGCGCCGAGGACTTCGGCGTGGGCGCAGGCCAGTTCGTGGACCTCGACCGCCGTGGCGGCGCGGCGCCAGGCCTCGGCCTTCTGCTTGGTGGGGATGGCCTCGGGGTCGCGGGTGGCGGCGAAGAGGGTGACGGTGCCGTCGTAGCGGGACGGGGTCCAGCTCCTGCCGAGGACGACGTGGTGGGCGATGGTTTCGGCGAGGGCGGCGAGGCGGTGCTCGCCGATGCCGTCCAGTGCGGCGCCCTCATCCCGGAGGATGCGCCGGGCCTCCTCCGTCGCGACGGCCGGGGCGAGCGGGGTCCGGGCGACCTCCGGCGGCTTGGGCATGGCGTCCACCACGGCGAGCAGTGCGACCTCGTCGCCGGCCGCGCGCAGCCGCACCGCCATCTCGTGGGCGACGGGGCCGCCGAAGGACGTGCCGAGGAGGAGGTAGGGGCCGTGGGGCCGGACGGTCCGGATGCGGTCGACGTACGACTGCGCGAGGTCGCCCATGGTGGGGGGTGAGCGGTGTCCTTCCTCCGACAAGGCGGGCGTCTGCAGCGCGTAGACCGGGCGGTCGGGGGCGAGGTGGGGCAGCAGGGTGACGTATCCCCAGCTCAGGCCGAGGCCGGGGTGTACGCAGAAGAGTGGGGCGCGGTCGTCTGCGTCTGCGTCTGCGTCTGCGTCTGCGCGGAGTGTGAGGAGGGGGGCCAGGCTGTCGGCGTGGGCGGGCTCGGGGCGGCCTGGCTTCGGGGTACCGGGCTCGGGGCCGTCCAGGCGGGCGAGGAGGCGGGCGGGGGTCGGCGCCGCGAAGAGGGTGGCGACGGGGACCCGTACGCCCCAGGCCTCTTCGATCCGCCCGGCGAGCCGGAGCGCGCTCAGCGAGTGTCCGCCGGACGCGAAGAAGTCGGTGTCGGGCCCGGCCGCTTCCGCACCTCCGAGCACCTCGCCGAACAGGACGCACAGCTCCTTCTCACGGGCGGAACGAGGTGCACGCTGCGATGCGGCCGCCCCCGCCGGGGCCAGGGCACGGGGTTCGGGCAGCGCGGAACGGTCGGTCTTGCCGTGCGGGGTGAGCGGCACGGCGTCGATACGGGCCCAGGCGGTAGGCAGGAGGTGCGGGGGTAGGCGGTGGGCGGCGGCTGAGCGGATGTCTTCCAGGGGGGTGGTCTCCATCCCAGGGGCCGACGGGCCTTCCTGCTTCAGCACCACCCACGCCACCAACCGCTTGCCGCCGCCCGGCGCGGGCCTCGCGGCGACCACCGCGCGGGTGACGCCGGGGCAGGTCATCAGTGCTGTCTCCACCTCCGCCGGTTCGACTCGGAAGCCGCGGATCTTGAGCTGGTCGTCGGCGCGGCCCGCGAATTCGAGGATGCCGTCAGGAGTTCTGCGGGCCAGGTCGCCGGTGCGGTACATGCGGGTGCCCGGGGCTCCGTGCGGATCGGCGACGAAGCGTTCGGCGGTGGCGGCGGGGAGGGCCAAGTAGCCGTGGGCGAGCCCGGTTCCGGCGATGTACACCTCGCCCACGCAACCGTCCGGCACGGGGCGCAGGCGGGCGTCCAGGACGTGGACGCGGGTGCCGTCCAGCGGGCGGCCGATCGGCAGCGGGCCGCTGATCGGGGCGGGGTGCGGGAAGCGGGGGGCCCGGGTGTGGAGGGTCGTGACGCGGGGGGTTGTGGCCTGGTCGGCCGGAGCGCCGGGGGCCAGGGCACCGATGGCCGGAACCCGCTGGCCCGGGACTCCGTCGGCCAGGATTCCCTCGGCCGGGACGTGGTGGGCCGTGGCCCGGTGGGCCGGAGCGCCGTCGGCCGGGACGCCGGGCACCGGGACGTCGGGCACCGGCGCGCCGGGCACCGGGGCGCTGGGCGTCAGGGCGTCGGGCACCGGGGCGCTGGGCGTCAGGGCGCCGGGCACCGGGGCGCTGGGTGTCAGGGCGCTGGGCGCCGGGATGTCAGGGACCAGGACACCCGCAGCCGGAACGTGGTGCGTCGTCGCGAAGACCGTCGTCTCCGTCGGGCCGTAGCCGTTGACGACCGCCGTGCCGGGGCAGTGTTCCCTTACGCGGCGCACCGCTTCGGGGTCGACGATGTCGCCGCCGGTCCAGACCTCGCGCAGCCCGCGCAGCGACCGCGGTTCCAACTCCGCGACGGTGCGGAAGAGTTCCGCCGTGAGCCACAGCGCGGTGACGCGCCGCTCGGGCAGCACCTTCGCCAGCAGGGCGGGAGTGACGGGCTCGTCGGGGCAGATCACCACCGTGCCCCCGTTCAGGAGCGGGACCCACACCTCGTACGTGGCGGCGTCGAACGTATGCGGGCTGTGCAGCAGGACGCGGCTGTGCGTGTGCGCCGAACCCGGCTCGCCCCTCCCCCCGGGACGGAAACGCGTGTCCGCGGCCAGTTCCACGACGGCCCGCTGCGGAACCACGACCCCCTTGGGCTCGCCGCTCGAACCGGACGTGTACATCACGCACGCCGCGGACTCGGGGTGCGGCGACGCGGTGAGCTGTCCGGCCTCCGGTGAATCCCCGTGCACGTGCAGTTGGCGTACGTGGGCGGGTAGCCGCACCGACGGCTCCCCCTCCGTCAGCACCAGCCGCGCCGACGCCCCGTCCAGCAGACGCGCCAGCCGCTCGGCCGGCTGCGTCCCGTCCAGGGGCAGCCAGCACGCCCCCGCCTTGAGCACCGCGAGCTGCGCGACGACCAGCGTCGGCGAACGGCGTAGGAACAGGGCCACCGTCGAGCCGGGCGTCACGCCCGCCGCGGTGAGGCGGCGGGCCAGGCGGTCCGACTCCTCGGCCAGTCGGGCGTACGTGAGGATGTTGTCACCGTCGGTGCTCTCTACGGCGGGCGCGTCCGGCGTGCGCGCCGCCTGTTCGGCGAACCGTCCGGTCATGGTGACGGGCCCGGCCGAGGGCGCCGTCTGCGCCGTCCGCGTTCCGGCGGACCGTGCCAGCAGTTCGCGGTGCTCCTGCTCCGGGAGTACGTCGATCCGGTCCACCGGCGTCGCGGGGTCCCCCGCCAGCTGCTCGAACGCCCGCGCCACGCGCGCGGCGACCGCCGCCGCGGAGATGCCGCGCCGGCAGCCCACCGCGAGGAGCATCCGCTCGCCCGCGACGACGGCGAGCGTCACGGGGTAGTGCGTGGCATCCCGTACGTCCGTGACGCGCACGGTGTGCGGGCCGTCGTCCCGCGGGTCCTGCGCCGCCCCGCGCGGGAAGTTCTCGAACGCGAGGACGGAGTCGAAGAGTTCACCCGACCCAGGGCCGTGTCCACGTCCCGGGCCCGGGACGTGGCCCTGGCCCACCATCCGTTGTACGTCCATGAGCCGCACGTGGTGGTACGGGGCGAGGCTCCACTGCTCGTCCTGGATCCGGGTGAGCAGTTCCCCGACGGTCTCCCCGTCGCGCAGCCGGACCCTTACGGGCAGCGTGTTGATGAACAGGCCCACCATCTCCCCCACGCCGGGCAGATCGTGCGGGCGGCCCGAGACGACGCCGCCGAATACCAGGTCCCGCCCGCCGGTCATCCGGGCGAGCACCAGGGACCAGGCGGCCTGCGTCAGGGTGTTGAGGGTGACGCCCTCGGCGGCGGCGCGGCGGGCGAGGGCGGCGGTGAGTTCGGCGGTGAGGTGCAGCCGCACGGTATCGGGCTCGTCTGAGGAGGAGTCGTAGGAGGGATCGGAGGAGTCGTCGCCCGCGTCGTCGCCTGGGGGCACCGGGGCTGCCGGGCGTACCGGGGGTACGAGGGGCGCGGGGCGCTCCAGACCCGCGAGCGCCTCGCGCCAGGCCGCCTCGGCGCGGCCCTGGTCCTGGCGGCTCAGCCACAGCGCGTACTGCCGGTAGGGCACGGCGGGCGGCAGCGTCCTGCCGGTGACCAGGGCCGCGAGGTCGCGTTCCAGGACCGGGACCGACCAGCCGTCGAGCAGGATGTGGTGGAAGGAGAGGACGAGTTCGCCGCCGGTGTCGTGCCGTACGAACAGGGCGCGGAGGGCCGGAGGGCGCGCCAGGTCGAAGCGGCGGGTACGGTCGGCGGCCAGCAAGTCGGCGGTGGCCGACTCCACTTCGACCGGCGTCCGCCCGGTCAGGTCGGCCTCGCTCCACGGCACGGTGACCGCGTGCGGGATCACCTGTACGGGCCGGTCGAGGCGTTCGTGCCGGAAGCAGGCCCGCAGATTGGGATGCCGCTCCATGAGGGCGCCGAGCGCGGCCCGTACTGTCTCGGGGCTGATCGCGGAGCCGATGCGGAAGCGGGCCTGGACCAGATAGGGGTCCGGGCCATCGGAGTCCCGTACGGCGTGAAAGAGCAGCCCCTCCTGGACCGGGGTGAGCGGCAGAACATCCGCGATACGCCCGTTCATCGCCCACCCTCCGGCCCCGCCGCCGGGCCGGGCAGGTCCGCTGGGCCCGGGAGGCCGCCCTGCGCAGGGACATTCCCCTGGCCCGCAAGGCCCGCCAAGTCCCCCTCCAGCATCGCCAGCTGCTCCATCGAGAGGCCCACCAGTGGGAAGTCCGACGGTGTGGCGCCGATCGGGACGTCCCGTTCTGTCTCCCGCGCCAGTACGGCGATCGCCTCTTGCCACAGCCGGGCGAACTCCCGTATCCGCGACTCCGCGAGGACCCCTTCCTCGTACGAGAAGGTCGCTTCGAGGCACAGCCCTCCCTCACCCTCCTTGGCGAGCGCGTCGATCTCGACCGCGTGGGCGAGCGGGACCGCGTCGGGGCCGGCGGCGAGGAGTTCGCCGCCCGCCGCGTCGCCGGAGGCGAAGCGGCCGAGGTAGTTGAAACGTACGTCGGGGGCGGGGAGTTCGGCGAGTAGCGGGGCCGTCTCCGGGTTGAGGTGGCGCAGGAGCCCCCAGCCGATGCCGCCGTTCGGCACGGACCGCAGCTGCTCCTTCACGGCCTTGAGCGCCTCGGCACCCCCCTCCTGTCCCAGGTCGAGCAGGACCGGGTACTGCGTCGTGAACCAGCCGACCGTACGGGACACGTCCGCAGGCACGGTCAACGCCTCCCTGCCATGTCCTTCCAGATGTACGAGCAGACCGGTGCCCGAACCCCGGTGGCGTACGGCGGCCGAGGCGAGCGCGGTGAGCAGTACCGCGTCGGGGCCGCAGTTGAAGGCGGCGGGCAGTGTGGTGAGTGCGGCCTCGGTGAGGTCGGCCGGGAGGTCCACGGTGAGGGTCGCGCGGCGGCGGGCACCCGCACCCCGCCCCGGCGTCGCGGTGAGGAACCCGGACTCCTCCGGCCCCGACGCCGACACACTCGCCTGCCACCATGGCAGTTCCGCCTCCAGCTGCGGGCTCATCGCTTCCTCTGCGAGCAGCCCCGCCCAGCGGTGGAATGAGGTGCCGGGGGCCGGTGTCGCGCCGCCGCCGCCGTCGCCGTCACCGTCGCCGTCGACCGAGAGCGCGGCGGCCAGTTCCGGGCCGATGATCCGCCATGAAACGCCGTCGACCGCCAGGTGATGCAGGGTCAGGAGCAGCAGGCCCGGCCGCCCCGGTCCGGCGTCGAGCCAGACGGCTCGCAACATCTCGCCGTCCTCGGGGGCGAGGCGGGTTTTGCGTGCCAACTCCCGCGCCTTGCCGTGCACGTCTGATTCCGCATCGTCGGTCACGTCGACGCGTACGAGTCCGGCTGCCCCGGGCGGGGCTTCCTCCGCCACCTCGATCTCCAGTTCCGACGCCAGCAGCCGCATCCGTAGCGCCCCGTGCCGCTCCGTGAGCGCGCGCACCGCGGCCTCGATCCGCTCCCGGTCCGTGCCGGGCGGCACGGGGAACACCATCGACTGCGTGAACGCCCAGGTGTCGCCGCCCTGTTCGAGCCACCACCGCATCACGGGCGTGAGCGGGAATCGGCCGACGCCGGTGTCCGAGGCGTCCGGGCCCTCGGCGGCGGTCGCCGACCGCGCGTGGACGGCCAGCTGTGCGGGCGTACGCAGGGTGAACACGTCGCGCGGTGCGAGGACGAGTCCGGCCGCCGAGGCCTGTCCGGCGAGCTGGATGGCCATGATGCTGTCGCCGCCGAGCCGGAAGAAGTCGTCATCGGCGCCGATCTCTTCGGCGCCGAGGATCCGGGCGAAGAGGCCGCACAGTTCCCTTTCCCGGGCGGAGGCGGGTGCCCGCGTCGATGAGCGGGGCCGGGGTGCGGGCAGGGCTGTCCGGTCGAGTTTTCCGCTGGGGGTGAGGGGGAGTTCGGGCAGCTCCACGATGTCCGAGGGCACCAGGTGCGCGGGCAGCCGGGTGGCGGCGTATGCGAGGAGTTCGGTCGGGTCGAGGGTGGGTGTTCCGG
Organism: Streptomyces sp. NPDC003032; assembly: GCF_053591415.1. Lineage (NCBI taxonomy): Bacteria > Bacillati > Actinomycetota > Actinomycetes > Kitasatosporales > Streptomycetaceae > Streptomyces > Streptomyces sp. NPDC003032. The sequence continues at coordinate 158,181 of NZ_JBSFTT010000003.1, forward strand.
GGGCGGGCACGGCGTAGGCGATCAGCTGTGGCCTGCTGCGGTGACTGTCGCTGCGGCTCCCTCTGCGGTGACTGCCGCTGTGGCTCCTGTGGTGGCTGTGGCTGTCGTCACCGTCCTCGTCGCCGTGCTCGCCGCCGTCCTCACGTATCACCGCGACCGCCCGCGCCACCGCGGGGTGCTCGGTGAGGGCCGCGGCGATCTCGCCCGGTTCGATGCGCAGGCCGCGCAGCTTGACCTGCTCGTCGGTGCGGCCCAGATAGTGGAGGGTGCCGTCGTCGTCGCGGTACGCCAGGTCGCCGGTGCGGTACATGCGGGAGCCTGGGATGCCGTGGGGGTCGGCGACGAAGCGTTCGGCGGTGGCGGCGGGCCGGTTCAGGTAGCCGCGGGCCAGGCCCGCCGAGGCGAGGTACAGCTCGCCCGCGACTCCGGTGGGCACGGGGCGCAGCCGCGCGTCGAGGACGTACGCGGTGGTGCCCGCGACCGGCGTGCCGATGGGCGGGGCGGTGCCGTCGCCGGTCAGCGGGCCGGAGAGGGTGGCGGCGACGGTGGCCTCGGTGGGCCCGTACGCGTTGTGGAAGCGGCGCCCGCCGACGGCCCAGCGGGCCACGAGCGCGGGAGGGCAGGCCTCGGCGCCGACGGCAAGCGCGCGCAGCGCCGGGTAGGGGCCCTCGGGCACGGTCGCGAGGACGGACGGCGGCACCATCGCGCAGGAGATCCGCCGCTCGGTGAGGACGCGACCCAGGCTGTCCCCTGCGAGCGGGCCCGGCGGCGGCACGACGAGGGTGCCGCCGGGCCCGAAGGCCATGCACATCTCGGCGACGGAGATGTCGAACGCCGGTGAGCCGAGCAGCAGGACCCGGGACCCGGCGTCCAGCGCGAAGCGGTCCACAAGGCTGTGGACGAGCGCGGCGACTCCCGCGTGGGTGACGACGACGCCCTTGGGGGTGCCGGTGGAGCCGGAGGTGTGGATGACGTAGGCGGCGTGGGTGGGGGTGAGGGGCGTGGGGGTGAGGGGCCCCGGGCCCAGGGGCGCGGAGTCGAGGGACGCGGCGCCGAGAGGCTCAGGGGCCAGGGGCGCGGAGTCGAGGGACGCGGCACCGAGAGGCTCAGGGCCTAGGCGCTCGGGGGCCAGGGATTCCGGCGCGTGCGCGCCTCCGGGTGCCGGGGGTTCCACCGCGTACACGCCTCCGAGTGCCGGGGGCTCCACCGCGTACACGCCTCCCGGTGCCGAGGGTTCCACCGCGTACACGCCTCCCGGTGCCGGGGACTCCCCCGAATACGAACCCCCAGGCGCCAGGAACTGCCCTGCGTACGCGCGCCCGGGCGCCAAGGACTCCCCCGCGTACACGCCCTCGTCCAGGACGAGCCACGGCAGGTCGGTCCGCGGCAGCACCTCCGCGGTGGCCGTCCGCGTGTCCGTGACGAGAAGTACCGGCGCCGCGTCGTCGAGCGTGCGGCGGACGCGTTCCGTCGGATAGTCCGGGTCGACCGGCAGATAGGCGGCCCCGGTCCGCTGCACGGCGAGCGCGGTCACCGGGAGGTCCGCGCCGCGTCCGAGGGCGAGCGCGACGGTCCGCCCCGGTCCCGCCCCGTGGCGAGTGAGCAGCCCGGCCAACCGCTCGACGCGCTCGACGAGTTCGGCGTACGTCAGACTCAGCCCGTCCGCTTCCAGGGCGGGCGCGTCGGGGGTCCGGGCGGCGTGCCGGGCGACCGTGTCCGGCAGGGATTCGGGCGCGGGCGCGGCCGGGCCCCGCGCCAGAGCGAGCAGGCGGCGGCGCTCGGCCTCGGGGACCACGTCGAGGTCCCGCAGGAGGGCGGCCGGGTCGGCGGCGACCTGCTTCAGCAGGTGCAGGTAACTGTCCGCCCAGCGGGCCACCGCCTCCGGCGAGAACAGGTCCGTACGGATCTCGAAGCTGCCGTCCATGCCGTCGCCGCTGTCCCGCACGACACCCACGAGATCGTGCTCGCCGCCGGTGTGGATGCGCTCGGGCTCGGCGAACTCCCGTACGGCGGAGACACTCGGCTGCTCCGTCAGGTGCATGAACACCCACTGGAAGAGAGGGGAGCGGCCCGCGCTGCGTTCGGGAGCGGCGGCCGAGACGATGCGGCCCACCGGCAGGTCGGCGCCCGCCATCAGGGCGGGGAAGTCCCTACCGAACCGGGCCAGGACGTCGGCGAAGGAGTCGCCTTCGGCGATGCGCCAGCGGGTCGGCACAGCGTTCATCACGTACCCGATGACGTGTTCGAGGCCCTTGGCCGAGCGGTTGGCGACCGGCGTGCCGATGACCAGGTCGTCGGCGCCGGACACGCGGTGCGCGAGGACCGCGAAGGCCGTCATGAGGACGACGTACACGGACGCGCCGCGCTCGCGGGCCAGCGCGCGGACGGCCTGTGTGGTGTCGGCGTCGACGCGGAAGCGGATCTGTACGATGCCGTCCTCGCCGTCCGCGTTCTCGCCACAGGCCTCCGGGCTGCCGTGGCCCGGCACCGTCAGCGGACCCGGCGGGTCGGCCAGGTACCGGCGCCAGAAGTCGAGACGCGCGTCGAAGACCCCGGCGGCCTCCAACTCCCCCTGCCAGGACGCGAAGTCCGCGTACTGGACGGCGGGACGGATCAGCTGCGGCTCGGTGCCGTCGCGCACGGCGCGGTACGCCTCGGCGAACTCGCTCTGCAGGACGTCGAAGGACCACCAGTCGGTGATGATGTGGTGCAGGCTCAGCATCAGCGTCGTCCGCGTGTCGTCGACGCGCACGAAGCGGCCCCGGATCAGCCGCTCCGCCGTGAGGTCGAACGGGCGGCGGCGGAAGGCCCGGAAGGCCTCCTCGATGGTGGTGCCCGTGCCGCGCAGGTCCTCGCGCTCCAGTACGAAGGGGCCCTCGTCGGGGAAGTCGACGCGCGGGTCGTCCGCCGTGCCGGAGATGCGGGTGCGCAGGATGTCGTGGTGGGCCTGGATGAGGGTGAGCGCGGCCTCCAGGTGGGCCGGGTCGACGGGCGCGCCTGCGCCGTCGACGACGTCGTCGGCCTGGTCCGCCTCGTCCCCCTTGCCCGCCTCGTCGAAGTGGTAGGCGCAGCAGAGGTTGAGGGCCGGGGTGCCGGGATACAGCGACTCGTACACCCACAGGTCCCGCTGGGCGGGGCTCAGCGGCACGGTGCCGCCGGCGTCGCGGGGCGGCACGACCGCGGGGATCTCCCGGGCGCGGCCCGCGTCGACGAGGCGGCGCATCAGCCGTATCCGCTGTTCACCGCTGAGGGCGCTGAAGCGGTCGGCCATGGAGGACTGGTTCGGGGTCACAGTGCGGCGGCCTCTCTCAGCTCGGCGAGGCGGTGCAGCCCCGCGAGTACTTCGTCCCGTCCGATGCCGAAGTCGATGAAACAGGCCACCTCGTCGCAGCCCAGGTCGCGCAGGTCGGCGAGCATCTTGGCGCAGGTGCCGGGCGAGCCGAGGAGGCTGCCCCAGGTCAGATAGCGCTGGAAGGCGAACTCGGCGAGCATCGCCGTCTGTTCGCCGGTCAGTTCCGCGCCCTCGCGCGCCCCGGCGGCGCGGTTGGCGGCGGTCTGCCGCAGATACGAGGCGAGGTACGCCTTGAGGGGCGCGGCGGCCAGGCGCCGCACCTCCGCGTCGTCCGCGCCGACGTACGTGTGTGCCATCAGCGTCACGCGGCCGTGCGCGTCGGTGCCCGCCTGGTCGGGGGCGGCGGCGCAGGCGGCGCGGTAGCGGGCGATCTTCTCGGCCAGCTCGTCCCTGCTCTGCCCGACGGTCGCGCCGAGCACTCCGGCGCGCAGCCGCCCGGCGGCCTCCCAGGTCTCGGGGTTGCCGGAGGTGGTGATCCACAGCGGCAGCTCCCGCTGCACGGGCCGTGGTTGCGAGACGACGCCGACGGGCTGCCCGGTGCCGTCCGGGTAGGTGGCCGCCTCGCCCGCCCACAGGCGCCGCAGCTCCGGGATGGCCCGAAGGGTCCGCTCGCGGCGGTCCTCGTAGTGGTCCGGGGCCAGGGTGAAGTCGGTGGAGTGCCAGCCGGTGGCGACGGAGAGGCCGGCCCGGCCGTGCGAGAGGTTGTCGACGACCGCCCAGTCCTCGGCGACCTTCAACGGGTGGTGCAGGGGCAGTACGACGCTGCCCGCACGGATCCCGATGCGCTCGGTGGCGACGGCGAGGGCCGCGCTGAGCACGGGCGGGCTGGGGAAGACCTGGCCCACCTGCTGGAAGTGGCGCTCGGGGGTCCAGATGGCGTGGAAGCCGAGGCGGTCGGCGGTACGGGCGACGGTGAGGATGTCGTCGTACGTCTGTGAGTGCGGGGTGGTGCGGTCCGCGCGGTCCGCGCTGTCCGCACCGAAGAACATCACGCTGAGGTCCACGGCCTCTCCTCCTGTTCTTTGCCGAGGTGGCTCTGCTGTTCCTGTCGGCGGGGCACGCGTGGCCGCCGTGGGATGGGGGCGGGGGCGGGACCTGTGGTCACGGGCGCCCGGGCCAGTTCGGCGGCGAGGGCGGCGACGGTCGGGGCGGCGAAGAGCTGTGCGGCTGTCACGGTTCGCGTGTCGGTGGTGAGGCGGGCCGCGACCCGTAGGGCACGCAGTGAGTTGCCGCCGAGGGCGAAGAAGTCGTCGTCCCGCCCGATGTCGTCCGGCACGCCGAGGACGTCGCGCCAGACGGCGGTGATGTCGCGCTCCAGCGGGGTGGCGGGGCCGGCTGCCGCCGGGTCCGGGGCCGGTGCCACGTCCCTGTCGCTGCCCCTGCCGCTGTCCCTGTCCCTGTCCCTACCCCTGTCGCTTTCGTCCGCGCGGCGCGGGGGTCCGATGGGGACGAGTGCGGACAGCGGTGTGTCGGGTGCGGCGGCCGCTGCCTCCAGGGCCTGGGGCAGCGCGTCCGCGAGCCAGTACACGAAGGGCTCCTCCAGGGAGTCGACGCGGTACTCGAAGGTCATCGTCAGGCCTTCAGGGGCCCCGCCGGGTCCGACGGCGTCGGTGACGTCGACGAGCAGCTCGAAGCGGGCCTCGCCGGTACGCACCACCTCGACTCCGGCGTCGGCGCCGGGCAGGTCGACGTCGGCGCGCGCGTTGTTCTGCAGGGCGAGGACGACGTCGGTGAACGGCTGCCTGCCCCGCGTACGCGGCGGATTCAGCTCGCCCACCACATGCTCGAACGGCACGTCCTGATGGGCGAAGGCGCCGAGGTCCGTCTCCCGGACGCGGGCGAGCAGCTGCCGCGCGCTCGGGTCGCCGGACACATCGGTGCGCAGCACGAGCATGTTCACGAAGAACCCGACGGCGTCCTCCACGCTGCCGTCCCCCGCGCGCCCCGCCACCGGCGCGCCGATCGCCAGATCCTCACCCGCGCCCGCCCGCGCGAGGACGGCGGCGAGCGCGGTGTGCAGGGCCATGAAGAGGGTGGCGCCCTGAGCACGGGCGGCGTCGACGACGCGGGCGTGGGCGGCCGCGCCGAGCCGACGCACCACGGTCGCGGCAACGGACCCCGGCACGGCGGGCCGGTCCGAACGCCGGGGAAGCAGTGGCCCGTCGGGGCCGACGCCTCGCAGGGTTCGCTGCCAGTAGGCGAGTTGGCGGGCGGCGAGGGACGCGGGGTCGGCGGGCGAGCCGAGACGGGCTGCCTGACGGCGGGCGTGTTCGGCGTAGGTGAGGGGGAGCGGCGGCAGCGTTCCCGAGTCGGCGGAGCCTCCCGCAGCCCGAGCGGACCCTGCGTCGTCGCGGGCAGTGGGCGGGCCGGAGTGGTGAGCGTGTTCGGCGTAGGTGACGGGCAAAGGCGGCAGCGTTCCCGAGTCGGCGGAGCCTCCCGCAGCCCGAGCGGACCCTGCGTCGTCGGGCGCAGCGGACGCGCCGAGGTCATCCGCCTCCCAGCGGGCCTGCTCGACGCAGTCGCTGGGCAGGGGCGGCAGCGACGCCGAGTCGACGGGGCCTCCCACAGTCCGGGCGGCGAGGGACGCGGGGTTGGCGGGCGGGCCGAAGCGGGGTGCCTGGTGGTGGGGCTGCTTGGCGTAGGTGTCGGGCAGGGGCCGCAGCGTTTCCGGGACGGCCGCGCCCACCTCCGGTGTGGTCCGCGCCGCGTACGCGCGTGACAGGTCGCGGAAGAGTGGCGCGAGGGACCAGCCGTCCCCGGCGATGTGGTGGACCAGGACGAGCAGGGCGTGCTCGTCGGGCCGCTCGTGGGTGCTGAACAGCACGCCCCGCAGCGGCATTTCGCGGCGCAGGTCGAAGTGGTGCCGGGAGGCGTCCTCGACCGCCGTCGGCAGATCGGCCTGCGGCACCGTGCGGTGCCGGAACGGCGGCCTGGCCTCGGTGCCGCTCAGTACGCGCCGCACGGGAGCGCCGTCCACTTCGTCGAAGACGGTACGGAGCACCTCGTGCCGGACGGCGACGTCCCCGAGGGCGTCCCCCAGCGCGTCCGGGTCGACCGCGCCGCGCAGCCGCACCAGCATGGGCAGGTTGTACGCGACTCCGGCGCCGAGCCGGTCCAGGAACCACAGGCGGTGCTGGGCGTGGGAGACGGGCAGCGGGGCGGTGGCGGCGAGCGGCGAAGGGGCCACGGACCGCGGGGACTTGTCGGCGGCGTCGACGTACGGCGCCAGCCCCGCCGGGGTGGCCGCTGTGAAGAGCGTACGGAGGTCGAGTTCGGCGCCCAGCGTCGCGTGGACGCGGCCGAGGACCCGCGCCGCCAGCAGGGAGTGGCCGCCCAGGCCGAAGAAGTCGTCGCGCGGGCCGACCGACGCGACGCCGAGGACATCGGCGAACAGGGTGCGCAGAGCGCGGACCGTCTCGCTCTCCGCGTTGTCGACGTCGGTGGCGCGCGGTGCCGGGGCCTCGGTCCGGGAGGACGGCTTCGGGAGCGCCGCCCGGTCCAGTTTGCCGTTGGCCGTCAGCGGCAGCGCGTCCAGCAGGACGAAGGCCGCGGGCACCAGGAAGTCGGCGAGTTCGCGCTCCGCGTGGGTCCGCAACTCGGCCTCGAGGACGACGGGCTGTTCCCTTCGGCCCGCAGGGACTACGTACGCGACCAGTTGCCGCTCGCCGTCCGCCTCCGCGCGGGTCGCCACCACGGCGGCGCGGTCGACTCCGGGGTGGCGGGCCAGCACGGTCTCGACCTCGCCCGGTTCCACCCGGAAGCCCCGGATCTTCACCTGGCCGTCGGCCCGGCCCAGGTACTCGAAGGTCCCGTCGGCCCTTCGCCGCGCCAGGTCGCCGGTGCGGTAGACACGCTCACCCGCGGCCTCGGCGCCGGTGCCGGGCGGCGCCGCCACGAACCGCTCCGCCGTCAGCGACGCGTCGCAGTAGCCGCGCGCGACGCCCGCACCGGCGGCGTACAGCTCACCGGTGACGCCGTCCGCGACCGGCCGCAGCCGCTCGTCGAGCACGTACAGCCGCTTGCCGGGCAGCGGGCGGCCGATCGGTATCGGGCCGCCTCCGCGTGCGTCCTGCGGGGTGACGCGGTGGACGGTGAGGAAGACCATGCACTCGACGGGGCCGTAGCCGTTGGTGACCCGCAGGCCCGGCTCGTGCTCCAGGGCGCGGGCCACGTGCGGGGGCGACAGCGTCTCGCCGCCGACGATCAGTTCACGCAGGCCCGCGATCGCGCGCGGATACTCGTCGACGATGACGTTGAACAGGGACGCGGACAGGTACATGGACGTGACGCCGTACGCGGCGACGAGCCTCGCGATCACGACCGGGTCGGGGCGGCGCCCCGGGTGCAGGACGCACGTCCCGCCGCCCAGCAGCGGCCCCCACAGCTCCAGCACGAACGCGTCCCACGACACGGGCGCGCTCTGCAGCCACACCGAGCCGGGGCCGAAGGAGGCGAAGTCCTGGCCGGTCAGGGTGGCCGTGACGGCGCGGTGCGGCGCGACGATGCCCTTGGGGCGTCCGGTCGACCCGGAGGTGTACATCACGCAGGCCACGTCATCGGGCGCCACCCGCACCGCACCGCGCGCCAAAGGGCGCGCGCGTACGGCGTCCTCGACGTACACCACGGGCACGCCCGCATCCCCCACGGGCCCGCCCGCAGCACGCCCCGCCAGCACCACCGCCACCCCCACGTCCGCCGCCATCCCCCGCAGCCGTCCCGCCGGGAAGCCGGGGTCCAGCATCACGTAGCCCGCCCCCGCCTTCAGCGTGCCGAGCACCGCCACCGCCAGCTCCACGGAGCGGTCCAGGTACACCCCGACGGTGTCGCCCCGCGTCACGCCGCGCGCCGCGAGGAGGCCCGCCAACCGGGCGGCGCGGACGTCCAGTTCGGCGTACGTCAGCCGTTCACCCTCGTACACCACCGCCGTCGCGTCCGGCGTCCGTTCCGCCCACTCCTCGAAGAGCTCATGCACGCACCGCGTCATCCTTCTCACCGCCCTTGCCGCTCTTGCCGCCCTTGCCGCCCTTGCGCTCGGTCTCGTCGCCATCGCCATCGTTGACATCGGCGTCGGCGTCGATGTCCGGCAGCAGTACGTCGATGTCCCTGATGGAGCGGCTCGCCAGGCCCCACATCGCGACCGCGAGCCCCGCGACCCCGGCGAGGAAGAGCATCCCCGCCATGCCGCTGCCCGGCGCGTCGCCCAACAGGGGGCCGAGGAGTACGAAGACGCCGGCCCCGTCGGCGGACTGCGGCTCGAAGAGGCCGTCGGCGAGCGGCCCGGAGACGGCCGTGGCCAGCGGTACGGAGATCTGCGACAGGAACATGACGGCGCCGAAGACCCGGCCCTGCCACTCCTGGGGGACCTTGGTCTGCACGATCGCCTGCATCGAGGCGTTCACGAGTGTCATGAGCAGCGCGCCGACCAGGATGGCCGCGCACCAGCCGGCGACCCCGCCGACCAGGGCCATCCCGATCTGCGCCGACAGGCACATGCCGACGATGCCGAGCATCATGCCCCGGCCCCTGTTCTTCGGGCCGCCCCAGGCCGCCATCAGCAGGCCGCCGACGACTCCGCCGACGCCGATCGCGCTGTTGACGGCGGCGAGCGCGCCGTTGCCGGACTTGAGCAGGACCATCGGCTGGATGACGGCGAAGCCGAAGACCATGACGAGGTTGACCGTGCAGAAGTTCACGGTCATGTCGCGCAGGCTCGCCTGCCGGAAGAGATAGCGCAGCCCTTCCACGGCCTCCGCGACGATCTTGGAGCGGGGCGCGCCCGCGCCCTCGGGGACCTTGTCGCCCCTCATCCGTACGACGCGTACGCCGATGAGCGCGAAGGCGTAGCTCACCAGGTCGATGACGAGGACGGCGCCGATCCCGGAGACGGCGACCATGACGCCGCCGAGCGCCGGGCCGCAGATCCCCGCGGCGCTTCTCGCTCCGGCCAACAGGCCGTTGGCGCGGCCCAGTTGGTCCTTGCGCACCAGGAGGGGTACGGCGGCGGTGAGCGCGGGCAACTGGAAGGCGGCGCTGACGCCGAGGAGGACGGTGGCCGGATAGACCTGCCACGGTTCCAGGCCGCCGCCGAAGAAGTGCACGAGGGCGAGCAGGCCGACGGTGACGAATCCGCCCGCGTCGGCGATCTGGAGGGCGGAACGTTTGCGGATGCGGTCGATTATCGCGCCCGCGAACGGGCTGAACAGCGCCTGTGGAAGCAGGGCGCAGAGGGACAGCGCGGTGACGGCGGTGGCCTGCTCCCCGGTGGACCAGACCTCGATAATGAAAGCGAATCTGAGAACGGCGCTTCCGACCAGTGAGACGGCCTGTCCGGACCACACGAGCATCAAGGGACCCGCACCGCTGAAGCGGCCCGCCCGCTCTTTTCCGTCCCTCCGCGACGCCGCTTTTCCCTCTGCCCTTTCGCGGTCGGTCACCTCAGGAGCCGGATATCAGGCTCGCCGGACGCATGTCCGTCCAGTGCTCCTCCACGTAGGCCAGGGAATCTGCCCGTGAACTCGCCTCTTGTACGACGGTCCAGCCGGACGGGGTGTCGAGCCCGGCGGGCCAGAGGGTGTGCTGATTCTCGTGGTTCACGAGTACCAGATATTCCGCACCATCATCTTCAAATGGATTACTGGCCATATACCTAAACCCTCCGGAAATCCTAAAGAATCCCATTGTGTCCGCAGAGATCATTGCGCGGAGGGTCTAATTCCATCAAGCGATTGTGACATCTATCACAGGTCACAAAGGGACGAGAGGGTGCGGTTTGACCGTATTCAGTTGGGGACTTTATGCGGTTCGCTCTCGCAGGCGTCATCGACGGTCCTCCCGGCGAGGCGGCCGAGCTTTGCAATTTGCCCTGCCGCGTCAACCGTCAACCACGCGAGTGGAGGGACATTCGGCGCCGATTCACGCGGACGCCCGGCGCTTCGCCGCCGTCTTCTTCGCCGGCGCCGCCTTCTTCTGGGCCGTCTTCTGGGCCGTCTTCCGGGCCGCCGACCCGCCCGCCGCCGACCCGCCCGCCGCCGTCTTGCCCGCGGCCGACTTACGGGCCGTCGACGTGGACTTCGTCGCCGTCCTCTTGGCGGGGGCGTCCTTCTTCTTCGCCGAGGCCGACGTCGACTTCTTGCCGCCGACCTGCTTGGGGGCGGCGGGGGACGACTTGCGCGCGGACGCCGACCCCGCCCCTGACCCCGACGCCGACGCCGACTTCGACTTCGCGCGGCGGGTGCCCAGTTGCGTGACCTCCGCCTCCGCCCCGCGCCCGGCGTCCTCTCCGCCCCCGGTGCCCGCGTCGGACTCGCCCCGCGCCGTGCGGGCCGCGCGAACGCTGTTCTCCAGCGCGGCCATCAGGTCGATGACCTTGCCACCGCCCGCCTCCGAGGCGGGGGCCTGCTCCACAGGAGTGCCGCCCTGGACCTTCGCGGCGATCAGCTCCTCCACCGCCGAACGGTAGTCGTCATGGAGTGTGGACATGTCGACCTCGCCGAGCGTGTCCATCAGGGCGTCCGCCAGGTCGAGTTCGGCGTCGCGGACCGTGACGTCGGAGTCGGGCGCCACCCCCTCGGGCTGCCGGATCTCGTCCGGCCACAGCAGCCCGTGCATCGCGATCACGTCGTCGACCACACGCAGCATGCCGAGCCGCTCCCGGCCACGGAGCGCGTACTTCGCGATGGCCACCCGCCGGCTCCGCTTCAGCGCCTCGCGCAGCAGCGTGTAGGGCTTGGCGGCGGGGACGCCGTTCGCCGAGAGGTAGTACGCCGCGTCGATCTGGAGCGGGTCGATGCGGTCCGCCGGGACGAAGGCGACGATCTCGATCGTCTTGGCCGTCGGGATGGGCAGCGCGGCCAGGTCCTGGTCCGTGATGGGGATGATCGAGCCGTCCGCGTCCTCGTAGCCCTTGCCGATCTCCGCCGAGGTCACCTCGCGCTCCTCCAGCTCGCACACCTTGCGGTAGCGGATCCGGCCGCCGTCCTCGGTGTGGATCTGACGGAAGGAGATCGAGTGGTTCTCGGTGGCGTTGACGAGCTTGATCGGGATGCTGACCAGGCCGAAGGAGATCGCACCGTTCCATATGGATCGCACGTCCGGGACCTCTCGCTGAGGGGGCAAGGGAGCAAGTTATGTGACCGATTCGTGGCGCTTCATGCGTTTTATGGGACTCTCATCGTATGACGCCGATCACAGAGGTGGAGGGGCGAAGGATCTCGCTCAGCAACCTGGACAAGGTCATCTATCCCGCGAGCGGCTTCACCAAGGGCGAGGTCCTGCACTACTACGCCAGCACGGCCGACGTCTTCCTGCCGCACCTCGCGGACCGGCCCATGTCCTTCCTGCGCTACCCCGACGGGCCCGACGGCCAGCGCTTCTTCACCAAGAACGTGGTGCCGGGCACCCCCGAATGGGTGCGGACCGCCGAGGTGCCCCGCTCCGACGGGATCGCCCGCCAGATCCTCGTACAAGATCTGGCCTCGCTGATGTGGGCGGCCAATCTGGTGACCGAGTTCCACACACCGCAGTGGCGGGCCGACGCCCCGGCGCGCGCCGACCGGATGGTGTTCGACCTCGACCCCGGCCCCCCAGCCACCGTCGTGGAGTGCTGCCGGGCCGCGCTCTGGCTGCGCGAGCGGCTGATGGCCGACGGGTTCCACGTGTACGCGAAGACGTCCGGGAGCAAGGGCCTCCATCTGCTCGTGCCGCTGGAGCCGACGCCCTCCGAACAGGTCAGCGCGTACGCGAAGTCGCTGGCCGTCAAGGCCGAACAGGAACTGCCACAGCTCGTCGTGCACCGCATGACGCGCAGCCTGCGGCCGGGCAAGGTCTTCGTCGACTTCAGCCAGAACGCCGCCGCGAAGACCACCGCCGCGCCCTACACCCTGCGGGCCCGCGCCGAGCCGACCGTCTCCACCCCCGTGACCTGGGCGGAGGTCGAGGCCTGCGAGGAGCCGGGCCCGCTGGTCTTCATGGCGGACGACATCGCGCCCCGGCTGCGCGAACACGGCGACCTGCTCGCACCCCTCCTCGACATCGACCAGGCCAGACCCCTGCCCCTGCCCCTGCCCACGGCGGGCACCCGGAGCGCCCGAACCGCCCGGAGCGCCCGGACCGCGCGATGAACCTGCCCCGGCCCGTACGGGTGGCCCTCGCGGAGGGCGTGAGCGCGCTGCCGGAGGGCGGCGGCTGGGCGTACGAGCCGAAGTTCGACGGTCACCGCATGGTCGTCCTCCGGGAGGACGGTGGGCAGGTGACTCTTCAGGCCCGCTCGGGGCGGGTCGTCACCTCCGCCTTCCCCGACCTCGCCGAGGCCGCCGCCCGGCTGCCCGAGGGGACCGCCCTCGACGGCGAGGTCGTGGTGTGGTCCGGCGGGCGCATCGACTTCGCCGCCGTGCAGCAGCGGGCGGCGGCCACGCGCGCGCGGGCCGCCCTCCTCGCGCGCACCCTGCCCGCCTCGTACGCCGCCTTCGACCTGCTCGCGGAGGACGGCGAGGACTGCCGCGGACTGCCGTACGAGGAGCGGCGCGCGCGTCTCGTACGGCTGCTCGCGCCCTGGGGGCCGCCGCTCCAGGCGGTGCCGTCGACGACCGACCGCGACACCGCCCTGACCTGGTACGAGTCGCTGCCCGGCACCGGCGTCGAGGGCCTGGTGATCAAGCGGCTCGACGGGGCGTACCGGGGCGGCACACGCGCGTGGCTGAAGTTGCGGCACAGCGACACCCGGGACGCGGTGGTGATCGGCTGCACCGGGAACCCGGCCCGGCCCCAGGCGCTGGTCCTCGCGCTGCCGGGGGACGGCACCCCGGTGGTGTCGTCGCCGCTCTCCCCGGCGGTGCGGTCGGCCGCCGCGCGGGCGCTGCCGGAGCCGGTCGGTGAGGGCGTGGCGACCGCGGTGGGCATCGGCGACGTCACGTACGCGGTGATGCCCGCGGAGCCGGCGGTGGTGGTGGAGGTGCGGCGGACCACGACGCGGCATGCGACGGCGGTCGTGGTCCGTTTCCGCTGACGTCGCCCCTCGGGCCTGGCTCCAGCGCTTGTGGCCGGCATCACTTCTAATCAAGTTTGCCTAGCGAGCGCGCGAGGCATAACCTCCCCAGCAATAGTCAAAGTTGACTACCTGCCCCTTCTGCTTACTGCCGAGGAGACCGCGTGACCTTTCTGCCCGAGACCGGATACGTCCCGACCGACGAGGACCGCGCGAGCCTGGACGCATGGTTCGCCGAGTACGACGCGCACAGCGCGAAGCGCGATGTGGAGCGCATGGCCGATCTGGCCGTCTTCCCGCTCAACCTGGTCAGCGACGACTCCGCCGGCGACGGGCGGGCCGCGCAGTGGGGCCGGGAGCAGTTCGTCCGGACGATGACCCATGTGATGGGGGACGGGAGCGAGGACATCGCTTTCGAGTCGACGCGCACGCCCGTCTTCCTCTCCCCCGCCATGGCCGTCGTCTTCACCGACTCGGCGATGACGGCGAACGGCGAGACGCAGCACCTGCGGTACGCCGACATCCTGATCAGGCGCGGTGGGACATGGGCCTTCCAGACCATGATCCAGGGAGGCTGGGGGGACAACCTCTGACGCCGTCCCTCTGAAGCCCCGGGCCGGGCGCCCCACGGCTCAGACCCGCTGCCAGGTGTGACGGTCCCTGGCCAAGGCGTGCAGGGCCTCCACATCGGCCGGTTTCAGTACGCCGCCCAGGCGGGCCAGCGTCGGCAGGTCCCTCTCGCGCAGCACCCGTACGTCGCGGGGCGGCGCCGCCACGTCCGGGTCCGCCGCCCCCGGCCCGGCCAGCGCCAGGACGGGGCGGACCTCGGCCGTCAGCGCGAAAGAGGCGCGGCCCGCGTCGGAGCGGATCGTGCGCAGCAGCGGGACGGGGTCGCCGCGGCCGACCGTCACCATCGGGTCGGCGATGCGCACCCGCTGCTTGCGGACGGCGAGGGTGCCCACGCAGAACAGGCCACCGGGGCCGATCAGCAGATGGTGGATGCGGGCGCCGCCCGGCAGCGGGACGGAGTGCAGCACGCGCCAGCCCGCGCCTTCGAGGGCGTCCAGGGCGTCGCCGACCGCCTGTTCCGCCGCGAGCGCGCGGTGCCGGGGGCCGGCGCGCAGCCTGCGTGCGGGCGCCTGTTCGCGGTCCAGGGCGATGTGGAGGGCCTCGCCGGGGCGGTTCGGGGCGAGGTCGTCGTCGGGGTGCAGCGCGAGGCGGGCCAGCTCGGCGGGGGTGGGGACCGGCGGGGGGCCCACCGTGACGTCACCGGTGAGGAAGGGCGCGAGGACGCGCAGGACGTCCGCTTCGCGGTCCTCGCTGAGCAGGTTCACTCGGGATGTGTCGCGGTCGTACCAGGCCACGCTCCCGCCGTCCGCGAGACAGACGTACAACCGCTCCTGCCCGTGCCGCCAGGCCGGTACGACGCGCAGTCCACTCATGCCGCATCACCCCTCGACCATGGGACCAGCCCGCATGCCGCCGGGGCAAGAACCCGGCGGCGGCGCACGGAAGTTGAGGCGTCTTCGCGCCGACTTCGACCGGTCCGGGGCCGAAGTCCCCCCGGTCCCGTAACAGCACTGCCCGCACAGTTATGGCGCGTTGTTACACGGCTGGCGGGCCGCCGCAATGGCGGACACCTACCTTCGAGGTCGTCCATCCGATCGCTCCGGAGCCACCGGCACCCGGCCGACCGCAAGGAACGTCCCGTGAGCACCCACCGCCGCCACCCCTCCCTCCGTGCCGCCGCCGTCTCCGCCCTCGTCGGCGGGGCGCTGCTCGTGCCGGCCGCCGGGGCGTTCGCGGACTCGCCGCCCTCTCCGGAGCCGAAGACCGAGGTGTACGACGTCACCCTCGGCGATGGCGCGAAGGCCGAGGTGCGCCACCGCGGCGGCTCGTACACCGCGACGCTCTCCGTCGAGGGCCGGCAGATCGCCACCCTCTCCGTGAAGCACCCGACGGTCACCGAGGGCGGCGTGCGGTACGAGCTGTACCCGTCCAACGGACACATCGGCATCACCCGCCTGAAGGGCGAGGCCCCCAAGGGCGGCAGCGGGGCTGTCACGCCCAGAGGTGGCGTCAAGGCAGGCGCCGAGGGTGTGCGGAGCGGGGGCGATCCAGTATTCCTGGTCGCGGGTGGCGGCATGGCGGCGGCCGGTGCCGCGGGCCTCGGCTTCGCCATGCTGCGCCGCGGCCGCACGGACTCCTGACCGCGCGCCCTCCACCGCGGAGAGCGAGTGGGCCAAGGAGACCGAGGAGCCTTTTGTGCGCACCCCCCACAGCGAGGCGGAACGCCGGCGTCGCCGCACCGCGCCCCTCCCGGCCGTCGCGGCCGTCGCGGCCCTCACCGCTGCCCTCGGCATCGGCCTGATCGCCTGCGGGCAGGGCGCCAAGGGCGATCCGGCCCCCGACGTCACGGTGCACGACGCCGCCACCACGCGGCCCGAGCGTGCCCCCGCCCCGCTGAAGGCGTCCAGGCCGACCGGTCTGCGCATCCCGGCGGCGGGCGTCGACGCGACCTCGATGCTCGCTCTGGGCGTGGGCGCGGACCAGGAGCTGGAAGTGCCGCCGGTGGACAAGGCGGACGAGCCCGGCTGGTGGACCGGCGGGGTCACGCCCGGCGAGAAGGGCGCCGCCGTGATCGTCGCGCACTACGACACCGCGAGGGGCCCGGCGCTGATGAGGAACGTCGCGAAGGTCCAGGTCGGCGACACCGTCGCGGTGCCGCGCGCGGACGGCGGCACGGCGACGTTCGAGGTGCGGGAGATCCAGCAGGTGGACAAGAAGGACTTCCCCACCCATAAGGTGTACGGGGCGACCGGGCGGCCCGAACTGCGCCTGCTGACCTGCGGTGGGCCGATCGTCGGCGGTCACCGGTCTGACAACATCATCCTCTACGCCGACCTGGTGTCCTGACAGCGGGCCGGACACCACGACAGGCCGCGCCCCGCGGCAGGCAGGAGCGCAGTGAACCGCAGCCGGCTCGCCCTCACCGCCGCCTTCGCCGCCCTCGCCGCGGCGCTGGCCGGCGGCTGCGGTGACCCCGGCGGGCTGCGCGGCGCCGGTGCGACGCCCACCGCCCAGGGCCCCACGCACCTCTGGCCCGACCTGCCGCCCCCGTCCGCGCCCGCCGAGGACTACGGCGCCATAGAGAGCGTGCGCGTCACCGGTGTCAAGGTGCCCGGCGGCGATCTGCGCAAGGTGGACCCCGCCGACGTCGTCCGCGCGGACTTCGACCAGAACCCCGGGACGTACGACCCCTCTGACTCCTCGTACAAGGAGACCGTCGAGCGGCTCGACGACTGCGCCGACGACAGCTCCGGCGACACCTCCGGCGCGCGGAAGCGGTGCCCGGTCCTCAAGGCGTACTACCGCGATCTGACCGGCGACCGGAAGGACGACCTGATCGTCGGCGTCTCGACGCCGGACGACAACCTCGACATCCGCGTCTACGCCGAGGAGGGGCGGCGGCTGACGCAGATCATGGAGATGAGCGACGCCGTGCTCGGCGTGGAGCTGGCCGGACGCGATCTGATCATCCGGGCCGTCTCCAGCCTGCCGGGGTACGAATACCACACGGTCTGGTCGTGGGATGAGCACCAGAAGACGATGCTGCCGACGCGGGACGAGATCGTCCGCTCCGCGAACGCGTCCCGCCCCAAGCCGCCTCGGTCCACGCCCGCGAGGCCGTCGGAGAGTGCCTCCCCGGGCGGCGGGCGATGAGCCGGCGCCGGCCGCGCGGGCCGCGGCTCCCCGCCTGGACGGCAACGCTCACCTGGAAGGCCGCCGTCTTCATCGCCGTCATGTGCTGCGCGCTGGCCGCGCTGCTCGGCGCGCTCGTGCACGTCTCGGTGACCAACCAGACCGTCGGCCAGGCCCGTGAACGGGCCCTCGACCGCCTGAAGGAGGCCACCGAGCGGTACGAGGCGGGCGACCGGCTCGGCCCCGGCGCGGGCGTCGACCCGGAGGGCCTGCCCAAGGGGCTGCGCGAGCTGGCGGTGAGCGGGGAGCGCGGCACGATGGTCGCCGCGCACGAGTCCCGGCCGACGATGTGGGCGGCGGGGCCCGCCGACGGGGGCCGCGCCATCGCCGTCCAGGTCGACTACGCCCAGGGTGCCCGCACCATCGACGGGCTCGACCGGGCGATCCTCGGCTCCTCCGTCCTCGCGATCGGCGCGACGCTGCTGGTCGGCGCGTTCGCGGTGACGCGCGTGACCCGGCGGCTCCACCAGACGGCGCAGGTCGCCCGGAGGATCAGCGCGGGTGACCTCGACGCGCGCGTCGGCGACCCGCGTACGAAGGTTCCGTCTCGGCGCCAGGACGAGGTGGCCGCGGTCGCCGGGGCCCTGGACACCATGGCGTCCTCGCTGCAGGGCAAGTTGCTGAGCGAGCAGCGGTTCACCGCCGACGTGGCGCACGAGCTGCGGACGCCGCTGACCGGGCTGCACGCGGCGGCCGAACTCCTTGAGCCGGGGCGCCCCACCGAACTGGTGCGGGACCGGGTGGCCGCGCTGCGCACGCTGACCGAGGACCTCCTGGAGATCTCCCGGCTCGACGCGAAGAGCGAGCGGGTGGACCTGGACGCCCACCAGCTCGCCCCTTTGGCGGAGCGTGTGGTGCGGGGTTCCGGTGAGGGCACGGAGCTGGTCGTCGTACGCGATGTCTGCGTGGAGACCGACCGGCGGCGCCTGGAGCGGGTGCTCGGCAATCTCGTCGCCAACGCGCTCAAGCACGGGCGGGCGCCGGTGGTCGTGACCGTCGACGGGCCGGTCGTCACCGTGCGGGACCACGGCGACGGCTACCCCGACTACCTGGTGGAGCACGGCCCGCAGCGCTTCCGTACGGAGGGCACCAGCAAGGGGCACGGCCTCGGTCTGACCATCGCGCTCGGCCAGGCAGCGGTCCTCGGGGCCCGGCTGACCTTCGCCAACGCCTCGGACGGCGGCGGGGCGGTGGCGACACTGCGGCTGCCCTTCGAGGAGATCGCCGAGGGGCTGGAGCAGCCGGACGGACCCGAAAGCGCCACCTGAGCTTGTGTGCTGACACAGTGTCGCTTTTAGTGGGGTTTGCGGCCTTTGCGCAATCGCCAGAAGCCACCAGACCCGCCCTTCCCAGAGGAGGCTCCATGTCCCTGCGGACCACCGCCATCCGGCTCGCCACACTCGCCGCCGGCACCGCCCTCACCACGCTCACCGTCGCCGGCCCCGCCACCGCCCTGGACGACGCCGACCACAAGCGGCCCGTCTACAAGGGCCGCGTGACCGCCAAGTCCGGGCTGCTGCTGCGCGACAACCCGATGCGTGGCAGCCGCGTGGTCCGCAGCGAGCCCTACGGCAAGATCGTCACCATCTACTGCAAGACGAAGGGCGACCAGGTGGGCCACACCAAGCTCTGGTACCTGCTCACCGACGGGACCTGGGCCTGGGGCTCCGCCCACTACATCGCCACCATCGGGAAGGCGCCGCGCTGGTGCTGACGCCGCCTTGCCCGGCGGGCCGACATAGGCGGCATAAGCGGACTTGAGGGCGGGTTGCTTGCTACGTTCCGGGCATGACCGGAACGAGAGCGGGCTCGGCACCTCCCGTGGTCCCCGCCGTCCGTGTCCCCCGGCGCCGCGGCACCGAGCTGGCCCTGCTCGTCCTCGCCGTGCTGCTGTCCGTGTACGGCTACTGCGATGTCGGCCTCGCCAAGAACGGCACCGTCCCGCCCGGCGCCGCCGGTTACGGCGCCGGGCTCGGCGTGCTCGCGCTCCTCGCGCACCTCGCCGTCCGCTTCCGAGCCCCGTACGCCGATCCGCTGCTGCTGCCCATCGCGGTCCTCCTCAACGGGCTCGGCCTCGTGCTCATCTACCGCCTCGACCTGGAGACGCCGAACGACGAGGCCGCGCCCGCCCAGCTGATCTGGTCGACCGTCGGCGTCGGCCTCTTCACCGCCGCCGTGCTCCTCCTGCGCGACCACCGCGTGCTCCAGCGCTACGCCTATCTCTCCGTCGTCACCGCGCTGATCCTGATGATCGTGCCGATCTTCTTCCCGGCCGTGAACGGGGCCCGGATCTGGATCAGGGTCGGCGGGTTCTCCATCCAGCCGGGCGAGTTCGCCAAGATCCTGCTCGCGGTCTTCTTCGCCAGCTATCTGGCGGCCAACCGCAACGCGCTGGCCTACACCGGCCGCACCCTGTGGAGGTTCCGACGCCTCCAGCTGCCCACCGGGCGGGTCCTCGGCCCCATCGTCGCGATCTGGCTGCTGAGCGTCGGCGTCCTGGTCCTGGAGCGCGACCTCGGCACCTCGCTGCTCTTCTTCGGCCTCTTCGTGATCCTTCTCTACGTCGCCACGGGCCGCACCGGGTGGATCGCGGTCGGCCTGCTGCTCGCCGTGCTCGGCGCGTACGCGGTCGGCTCGCTCGAACCGCATGTGCACAGCCGCGTCCAGGACTGGCTGCACCCGTTCGCCTCCATCGACGCGGGCGAGGGCCCCAACCAACTCGCCCAGTCCCTCTTCGCGTTCGCCGCTGGCGGGATGCTCGGCACCGGGCTCGGGCTCGGCCACTCCATCCTCATCGGCTTCGCCGCCAAGTCCGACTTCATCCTGGCGACGGCGGGCGAGGAGCTGGGCCTCACCGGGCTCTGCGCCGTCTTCCTGCTCTACGCCCTCCTCGTCGAGCGCGGCTACCGCGCCGGGCTTGCACTGCGCGACCCCTTCGGGCGGCTGCTCGCGGTCGGGCTCGCCTCGATCGTCGCGCTCCAGGTCTTCGTGATCGCCGGTGGCGTCATGGGGCTCATCCCGCTGACCGGCATGGCGATGCCGTTCCTCGCGCAGGGCGGTTCGTCGGTCGTCACCAACTGGATCATCGTGGCGCTGCTCATCCGGATCAGCCATTCGGCGCGCAGCCAACCCGTCGGGGAGGGTCCCCGGTGACCCGGTACATCCGGCACGCCGCCGCGTTCTACGCGCTCCTGCTCATGGCCCTGCTCATCAACGCCACCCGCGTCCAGGTCGTCGACTCCGACTCCCTCGACCACAACCCCGCCAACCGCCGCCTGGCCATCGTCCGCTTCGACCAGCCGCGCGGCGACATCCTGGTCGAGGGGCGCCCGGTCACCGGGTCGAAGGACACCGGGGAGCAGCTCCGCCATGAACGTACGTACAAGAGCGGGCCGTTGTACGCCCCCGTGACCGGCTTCGCGTCCCAGATGTACGGCACGACCTTCCTGGAGAACGCCGAGGACGACATCCTCTCCGGCACCGAACCGATGCTCGCCCCGCTCCCCCTGTGGAACGACATCACGCGCACGCAGAACCCCGGCGGCAAGGTCGAGACGACGATCAAGGCGGCGGTGCAGCGGGCCGCGTACGCCGGACTCGGCGGCAAGAGGGGCGCCGTCGCGGCGATCGAGCCGTCCACCGGGAAGATCCTCGCGCTGGTCAGCACGCCGTCGTACGACCCCGAACGGCTCTCCGGCAGCAGCCGGTCGGTGGCGAACGCCTGGGCCAGGCTGAACGGCAGCGCAAGCAAGCCGATGCTGAACCGCGCGATCCGCCAGACGTACCCGCCCGGCTCGACGTTCAAGGTGGTCACGGCGGCCGCCGCGCTGGACGCGGGCGTCGTGACGGACCTGGACGCGCCGACGAAGTCCCCCAGCCCCTACACCCTCCCGGGCACCAGCACGCAGCTGACCAACGAGGTGGACGGCTGCACCAACGCCTCGCTGCGGTACGCCTTCCGGTGGTCCTGCAACACGGTCTTCGCGAAGCTCGGGGCCGACACGGGCCTGAGGTCGATGGTGAGCACCGCACGGAACTTCGGCTTCAACGACGACGGACTGCGCATCCCGTCGTCCGTCGTGCCCAGCAACTTCGACACGTCCCTGGACAAGGCGCAGCTCGCGCTCTCCTCCATCGGCCAGTACGACACCCGTGCGACGCCCCTCCAAATGGCGATGGTCTCGGCGGCCGTGGCCAACGGCGGGTCGGTCAAGGCGCCCTACCTGGTGGAGAGGACGACCACGGACGACGGTGACGTGGTCACCACCACGGGCACCAGGACGCTGCGCCACGCGATGAACCCGGCGACGGCGGCACGGCTGCGCGACCTGATGACGGAGGTCGTCGAGAAGGGCACCGGCAAGAACGCCGGCATCCCGGGAGCGACGGTGGGCGGCAAGACGGGCACCGCCCAGCACGGCATCGACAACTCCGGCACGCCCTACGCCTGGTTCGTGTCCTGGGCGCGGGGCGCCGACGACCATGAGCCGTCGGTGGCGGTGGCGGTGGTCGTCGAGGACGCGTCGGCGGACCGCGGCGACATCAGCGGCGGCGGCAGCGCGGCACCGATCGCGAAGGCGGTGATGGAGGCGGCGCTCAGCGGCGGCGGGGCGCGGGGAGGCCGATGACCAGGGGGAACGGCGCTCAGTCCGCCGCCCCGCCGGACGCGATCGCGTCCCGTACCTCCTCCACCCGCTCCCGCTCCTGTGCCGCGAAGCGCTCCGCGTCCAGCTTCTCGGCGATCTCCTCGTCCTGCGCCATGAGCTGGTCGAGGTTGGCGTCGCCCATCTCGAAGACGCCCATGTCCACGTACGCCTGCTGGAGGCGCTTGCCCCACAGGCCGATGTCCTTGACGCACGGGACGATGCGGCTGAAGAGCAGCTGCCGGAAGAGGGCGAGGAACTCGGACTGCTCGCTGTACTGCTCGGCCTGTGCCTTGGGGATGCCGAAGTTCTCCAGGACCTCGACGCCGCGCAGCCGGTCCCGCATCAGGTAGCAGCCCTCGATGACGAACTCCTCGCGTTCGCGCAGCTCGGCGTCGGTGAGCTGCTTGTAGTAGTCGCGCAGCGCCATCCGCCCGAACGCCACGTGCCGGGCCTCGTCCTGCATGACGTACGCGAGGATCTGCTTGGGCAGCGGCTTGTCCGTGGTGTCGCGGATCATGCCGAACGCGGCGAGCGCGAGGCCCTCGATGAGGACCTGCATACCGAGGTAGGGCATGTCCCAGCGGGAGTCGCGCAGGGTGTCGCCGAGGAGCGCCTGGAGGTTGTCGTTGATCGGGTAGAGCATCCCGATCTTCTCGTGCAGGAAGCGGCCGTAGATCTCGGCGTGCCGGGCCTCGTCCATGGTCTGGGTCGCGGAGTAGAACTTCGCGTCCAGGTCCGGCGCGGACTCCACGATGCGCGCCGCGCACACCATCGCGCCCTGCTCGCCGTGGAGGAACTGGCTGAACTGCCAGGAGGCGTAGCTCTTGCGCAGCTCGCCCTTGTCCTTCTCGGTCAGCTTCGCCCAGTGGGGCGTGCCGAAGAGCGACATCGACTCGTCGGGGGTGCCGAGGGGGTCGAGCGGGTCGACCTCCAGGTCCCAGTCGATGCGCTTGACGCCGTCCCACTGCTTGTCCTTGCCCTTCTGGTACAGGGCGAGGAGACGGTCCCGCCCTTCGTCGTACTCCCAGCTGAAGCGCGCCGAACCGGCCGACGGAACCTGCCAGTTCGGCTCCGACGGGGGCCTGGTGTAAAGCTCATGCGTCGACATACGGGCAGGCTCACACGCTCCTAGACGCGGGGTCAACAAGTCGTGCGCGAGGGATTGACGGCCTTGCTGACAAGCAGTCTTATAAGAGTTGACCGCCGGTAACCCGCGACAAGGCAGGAACAGTCATGACGACCGTGACGGAAGATGTCTCCCTGGAGGGCCTGCGGGACGCGCTCGGACTGCTCAAGGACCGGGAGCAGGTGGCCGTCCGGCTCCTGGAGTCCTCCGCCAAGCACTCCTTCGACCCCGACAAGGAGCTCGACTGGGACGCCCCCGTCGAGGAGGGCAAGTGGTTCTGGCCCCCGGAGCTCGTCTCGCTCTATGACACCCCGCTGTGGAAGAAGATGTCCGAGGAACAGCGGATGGACCTCGCCCGGCACGAGGCCGCCTCGCTCGCCTCGCTCGGCATCTGGTTCGAGATCATCCTCATGCAGCTGCTCGTACGGCACATCTACGACAAGTCGGTGACCAGCGCGCATGTGCGGTACGCGCTGACCGAGATCGCCGACGAGTGCCGCCACTCGATGATGTTCGCCCGCATGATCGAGAAGGGCGGCGCGCCGACGTACCCCGTCACGCGACTCAACCACAATCTCGCGCGCGTCCTGAAGACGGTGTCCACCACGCCGGGTTCGTTCGCCTGCACGCTGCTCGGCGAGGAGATACTCGACTGGATGCAGCGGCTCACCTTCCCCGACGAGCGCGTCCAGACCATCGTGCGCGGCGTCACCCGTATCCACGTGGTGGAGGAGGCGCGCCATGTGCGGTACGCCCGTGAGGAGCTGCGGCGCCAGATGGTGAGGGCGCCGCGGTGGGAGCGGGAGTTGACTCGCCTCAGCTGCGGCGAGGCCGCCCGCGTCTTCTCCCTCGCCTTCGTGAACCCCCAGGTGTATACGAACGTCGGTCTGGACCGGCGCGAGGCCGTCGCGCAGGTGAAGGCGAGCGGGCATCGCACGGAGGTCATGCAGACGGGTGCGAAGCGGCTGACCGACTTCCTGGATGACATCGGCGTGATGCGGGGGGTCGGGCGGCGGCTCTGGAGGTCTTCGGGGCTCCTGGCATAGCCGCGGAAGTGCGCTGCCCGGTTACGCTGCGAGGCATGACCTCGCCCGCCACCGCCCCCGCGTACCGCCGCCTCAGCGTCGAAGCGCGGCGGCGGCAGCTTCTGGAGTCCGCGCTGTCCCTCTTCGCGCACCGCGCGCCCGAGGAGGTCAATCTCGACGACGTCGCGGAGGCGGCCGGCGTCTCACGGCCGCTCGTGTACCGCTACTTCCCCGGCGGCAAACAGCAGTTGTACGAGGCCGCGCTGCGGTCCGCCGCCGACGAGCTCGAGCAGTGCTTCGCCGAGCCCCAGGAGGGCCCGCTGACCCAGCGCCTCTCCCGGGCGCTGGACCGGTATCTGGCCTTCGTCGACCAGCACGACACGGGGTTCAGCGCGCTGCTCCAGGGCGGCAGCGTGGTGGAGACCTCCCGGACCACCGCGATCGTGGACGGCGTGCGCAGGGCCGCCGCCGAGCACATCCTCGCCCACCTGCACGTGCCGGAGCCGGGGCCTCGGCTCCGGATGACCGTACGGATGTGGATCACCGCGGTGGAGGCGGCCTCGCTGATCTGGCTGGACGAGGAGAAGCAGCCGCCGCTGGACGACCTGCGGGACATGCTCGTCGAGCAGTTCATGGCGGTCCTCGTGGCGACGGCGGGACGCGATCCGCAGACGGCGGCGGTCGTGCGGTGGGCGCTGGGCCTGGAGACGCAGGAGGGGCCCGTGGGCTCCCTCGCGCGGCGCGTGCTGCCCGTGGTCGCCGACGCGGCGCATCTGCTGTGACGTCCGTGGTGTGACACTGGTGGCGTGAAGAGCGAAGACACCCCCTTCGTGGGTGGCCCCCTGGACGGCCGCGTGCTCCCGGTCCTGCTCGGCCCGACCGGGCACCCGCCGAAGGTCTACCGCGTGCCCGTCCCGGACGACGCGGGCGGCCCGCCGACCGTCCTGGTGTACCGCCGGGTGGCGGCGGAGACGGGCAGGCGGCTCTCGCTCACCCCCAAGTGGCAGTACGAGTACGACGCCGAGGGCGACAAGGACGGCGGCCTGAAGTGGCCGTGGTCGAAGCCGAAGAGGCTTTGAGCGCCAACGCAACACACCACACCGCCGAGCCCTGAACGAGTGATCGGGTTGCGCCGACCGCCCCCCGCCGGGAGGCGGACCCGGCGCCCCGACCCGACGCTCACGGTGCGCGGAGGAGGGCCCTCCGCACACCGGAGGTGATGACGTGTCAGAACGGCTGCTGCGCTGGGCCTGCACAGGGGCCGCCCTAGGCGCCCTGTGCACAGCCGCTCCCCCGGCCCAGGCGGCACCAGGCCCCGGGGAGCGCTCCGTGGCCCAGCTGCTGACGGACCTTCAGCGGCTGTACACGTCGGCCGAGGAGGCCACGGAGACGTACAACGCGACCGAGGAGAGGCTGAAGGAGCAGCGCGCGAGGGCCGAGGACCTCGCCACCAAGTTGGAGCAGGCGCGCGCCACCCTGCGCGACAGCCGGGGCGCCGCGGGCCGCCTCGCCCGCCAGCAGTACCAGGGCGCCACCGAGCTGTCCCCCTACGTACGTCTGCTGCTCGCCCGCGATCCGCAGCGCGCACTCGACCAGGGCCACGTCATCCAGCGGGTGGCGGCCGGGCGCGCCGCCGCCGTGGAGCGCCTGGCCGGCGGCGAGAGGAAGGCCGACGAGCTGGCCGGCGCGGCGAAGAAGGCGCTGGCCGCGCAGAGCGCCCTGGCCGCACGGCACAAGGAGCAGCGCGACGAGGTCGGCGGACAGCTCAAGGAGGTCCAGGAGCTGCTCTCCGCGCTCACCCCCGAGCAGCTGGACGCGCTGCGGGAGGCGGAGGACGTGGGCGCGGCCAGGGCCCAGCGGGAGTTCCTGGCGTCCGGCGCGCTCAGCGGCAGCCAGGCCACGCGGGCGCCGTCACGGCAGGGCGACGCGGCCCTGGACTTCGCGGTGCGGCAGATCGGGAAGCCCTACAAATGGGGCGCCGAGGGCCCCGACGCGTACGACTGCTCGGGGCTGACCTCCCGGGCCTGGGCGCGCGCGGGCCGCGAGATCCCCCGGACCAGCCAGGAACAGTGGGGCCGGCTGCGGCGCATCCCGCTGTCGAAGATGCGGCCCGGTGATCTGGTCGTCTACTTCCCCAAGGCCACGCATGTGGCGATGTACCTGGGCGAGGGGAGGGTCATCCAGGCGCCGCGCCCCGGCGCCAGGGTCAAGGTGTCGCCCATCGCGGCCAACCCGGTCCTCGGCGCGGTGCGGCCCGACCCCGAGCGCCGCCCCATGCGCGGCTACACCCCGCCGAAGCTGCCCGCGGGAGCGACCTCGGGCAGCGATCTGGGATACAGCGGCGATCAGGCACCGGGCGCGACCGACTCCAGGTAGGCGGCGGCCTTCTCCGGGTCGTAGAAGAAGTTCTCGAAGTCGGCCGGGTCGTTGAAGCCGTTGGCGAAGCGGTCGGCCACCGGCTGGAGCTGCCCCGCCGCGCCGAGGATGTTCAGGACGTGCTCCGGCGGGGCGCCCAGCATCGCGTTCGTCCACTTGGTGACCCACTGCGCGGTATCCCAGTAGCGGTCGAAGGCCGACTGCATCCACGCCTCGTCGAACGGCTGGTCGCCGTGCTCGACGATGGAGGAGATGTACGAGGCGGCGCACTTGGACGCCGAGTTGGAACCCTGCCCGGTGATCGGGTCGTTGGCGACGACGACGTCCGCCACACCGAGGACGAGCCCGCCGCCGGGCAGCCGGCCGACGGGCTTGCGGACGGTGGGCGCGTACCGCCCGGCGAGCGTGCCGCCCGCGTCGGTCAGCTCGACGTTCGTGGCGCGCGCGTACTCCCAGGGCAGGAACTTCTCCAGGAGTTCGAGCGTCAGCGCCAGGTGCTCCGAGGGGTCCTTGATGCCCTGGAAGACATCGAGGGGACCGCCCGGGACGCCTTCCCAGAAGAGGATGTCCGCGCGGCCGGAGAGGGTGAGGGTCGGCATGACGAAGAGCTCGCCGACGCCGGGTACGAGGTTGCAGCGCACCGCGTCGAACTCGGGGTGCTCCGGTCGCGGGCCGAGGCCATGGACGTACGCGACCGAGAGGGCACGCTGCGGCTCGGTGAACGGCGAGCGGGACGCGTCACGCTCGAACATCGAGACCAGCTCGCCCTTGCCCGCCGAGACGAGCACCAGGTCGTAGGCGCGCGAGAAGTAGTCGAGGTCGGAGACCGCGGCGCCGTGGATGACCAGCTGGCCGCCGCGCTGCGCGAACGTGTCCATCCAGCCCGCCATCTTCACGCGCTGGTCGACGGACTGGGCGTACCCGTCGAGCTTGCCGACCCAGTCGATGACGCGGGAGGAGTCCGGGCCCGCAACCGAGACGCCGAGGCCCTCGATCCTCGGAGCCTGCGACTCCCAGAAGTTCACCTGGATGTCACGCTCGTGCTGGAGGGCGGTGTGGAACATGCACTGGGTGGACATGACCCGCCCGGAGCGGATCTCGTCCGCCGTGCGGTTGGACATCAGGGTGACCTCGTACCCCTGCGCCTGGAGCCCGAGGGCGATCTGGAGACCGGACTGTCCGGCTCCGACGACAAGTATCTTCCGCATGCGGATCCTTCTTTTCCTCAGGGCTCTTACTCAGGGGTGACGTCGAGCGCGTGTCCGACCAGGGCGAGCAGCGACTCGATCACCGAGATCCGACGCCGGGCGTCCATGATCAGCACGGGTATGTGCGGCGGCACCGTCAGCGCCTCGCGCACATCGGCCGCCTCGAACCTCTCGCTGCCGTCGAAGTGGTTGACGGCCACGATGTACGGCAGGCCGCAGCTCTCGAAGTAGTCGAGCGCCGGGAAGCAGTCGGACAGGCGGCGCGTGTCGGCGAGGACGACGGCGCCGATCGCGCCGCGCACCAGGTCGTCCCACATGAACCAGAAGCGCTGCTGACCGGGCGTGCCGAAGAGGTACAGCACCAGGTCGTCGTCGAGCGTGATGCGGCCGAAGTCCATGGCGACCGTGGTGGTCGTCTTCTCCGGGGTGCCGCTCAGGTCGTCGGTGTCGGCGCTCGCCTGCGTCATCAGCGCCTCCGTCTGGAGGGGCGTGATCTCGGAGACGGCCGTCACCAGCGTCGTCTTGCCGACGCCGAAGCCGCCCGCCACCACGATCTTCGTGGCGATCGGGGCGCGCGACCGGTCCATCTGCCAGGCCTGCAACTGACCCTCGTTCTCGTCCTCGACGAGGAGTTCAGAGACGGCGGAGTCCACTCAGCACCCTTTCCAGCAGTGCGCGGTCGGGCTGACCCGGGCCGTGGCCCGTTCCGTACACGCGGATCTTTCCCTGGTCGGCGAGGTCGCTGATGAGTACGCGGACCACGCCGAGCGGCATCTTGAGGAGGGCCGCGATCTCCGCGATCGTGCGCATGCGGCGGCAGATCTCGACGATCGCCCGCATCTCCGGCATGACGCGGGTCGAGAGCGTGCCCTTGGGCAGTTCGAGGCGCTCCTCGGGGGCCTCGATCGCCGCGTTGCTCGCCACGAAGGTCTCGACGAGCAGGACGTGCCCGAACCTGGTCCGGCCGCCGGTCAGCGAATAGGGGCGTACGCGAGCGGGCTTCCGATCGCCGCCCCGCTGAGGCAACTTGGCCACTTTGGCCGCCTTCGCCTTACGGCTGCTGCTGCTCATCGGGCGCTCTCCATCGACTTGCGCAGCTCGCTGCGGAGTTCGGGGGTGAGGACGTGCCCGGCGCGGCCGACGAAGAGGGCCATGTGGTACGCGACGACGCTCATGTCGCAGTCCGGTGTGCCGTGTACGCCGAGCAGCGAGCCGTCGCTGATCGACATGACGAAGAGGCTGCCCTCCTCCATCGCGACCACGGTCTGCTTGACCGGTCCGCCGTCCATCAGCTTGGCGGCGCCGATGGTCAGGGAGCCGAGCCCGGAGACGATGGTGGCGAGATCGGCGCTGGAACCCTTGGGGCCCGTGGGGTTCGCGGCGGGTCGCTCGGCGTTGCGCCCCGGATCGGAGGAGAGCAGCAGCAGTCCGTCGGACGAGACCACCGCGACGGAGAGGATCCCGGGCACCTCCTCCACGAGGT
This sequence comes from Streptomyces sp. NPDC003032, assembly GCF_053591415.1. NCBI lineage: Bacteria > Bacillati > Actinomycetota > Actinomycetes > Kitasatosporales > Streptomycetaceae > Streptomyces > Streptomyces sp. NPDC003032. The sequence continues at coordinate 187,141 of NZ_JBSFTT010000003.1, forward strand.
TCGTCAGCAGCCAGTGCAGATTGCGGGCTTCACTGCTCAGGCCGTATGTGGCGGGCGCGGCAGGTCCGGCAGGTCCGGCAGGTCCGGCCGGTGGGGCGGGTGCGGCCGGTGCGGCGGAAGAACTGGGCGTGCGCATGGGCGCAGTCAACTGCTTGCCTCCTCGACTGAGTCCCCCATTACGTCTGCGGCTTTTACGTTCTTTTCGTTACGTTCCGACGACTCCGCGGGCTTCCCGCCGGCGGCGATCTCGGCCTCCACGTCCCGCCGCCCGCTCTGCGCCCCCTGATGGAAGCCGCCGAGCCGACGGCGGAGCGCATCGGCGTCCACGGAACCGCTGCGCGGCCTGGGCGCGGCGGAGGCGGGCGCGGTGATCTTCGGAGTGCGCTTGGGCAGCCCCTTGTCGGTGACGCGCTCCCATGCGGGGGGCGCGGGCGCGGCGGCGGGCTCGGGCTGCTGCTCGGTATCGGGCTTCGACTCCGACTCCGACTCCGACTCGACTGCGGGCGCGGGCTTCCGCTCGGGCTTCGGTTCCGCTTCCGGGGCGGGCGGGGCGATGAGCTCCATGGTCGTCTCGGCCGAGGACGACGGGGACGGGACGGAGCCGGCCTTCGGCTCGGGGCCGGATTCCGGCGCGGCTCCGGCTACGGGCTCTTCCCCGACTCCGGCTACGGGCTCTTCCCCGGCTCCGGCCGCGAACTCCCGCCCGCCTCCAGCTGCGGAACCCGGCGCGCCCTCGGCCGTAGACTCCCGCACACCTTCGGCTGCGGACCCCGGGCCGGCTTCCATCGCACAGCCCCGCACGGCTGGGGGCTCCGGCGCGGAGGCAGGGGTGGGCTCAGTGGCGGGTGTCGGCGTGGGCGTCCCCGTCCGCTTCGGGAGGGCCGTTTCCAGGGTTCGTTCGGCCGCCGCGATCAGCGGGTCCTCGCCGGGGGTGCCGGGCGCGCGTCCCGGGAGTACGTTCGAGTTGGCCTCGGCCTCCGAGCCCGGCAGATGCGTCACGGGCTCACCGCCCCGAGGCGGGCCGACCACCGCGGCCGCGGAAGGCGCCTCCGCCAGAATCGGCTTCGGCAGGACCACGACCGCCGCGACCCCGCCCTGCTTCTGGTCCCGCAGCCGCACCCGCGCGCCGTGCCGTGCCGCGAGTCGCGCGACGACGTAGAGGCCGAGCCCGAGGCCGTCCCCGCTCTCCTGGTCGTACGCGTCGTCGGGGTCGAAGTCCGCGAGGCGCGCGTTGAGCTCGCGCATGCGGTCCTGGGTGACGCCGATGCCCTCGTCCTGGACGGAGAGCATGACCTCGCCGCTCTCCAGGAGCCAGCCGGAGACCTCGACGGAGGCGTCCGGCGGCGAGAACGACGTGGCGTTCTCCAGGAGTTCGGCGGTGAGGTGACTGATGTCGTCCGCGGCGAAGCCCGCGATGTGCGCGTGCGGCGGCAGCGTGGCGATGCGCACCCGCTCGTACCGCTCGATCTCGGAGACGGCGGCACGCACGACGTCTACGAGCGGGACCGGGCCGGGGTGCTGGTGGCCGTGCTCGGCGCCCGCGAGGACCAGCAGGTTCTCGCTGTGCCGGCGCATGACCGTGGCGAGGTGGTCGAGCTTGAAGAGCGTGGCGAGCCGGTCGGGGTCCTGCTCGCGGTCCTCCAGGTTCTCGATGACGGCGAGCTGGCGCTCGACCAGGCCGAGAGTGCGCAGGGCGAGGTTGACGAAGGTGCCGTGGATGGACTGGCGTACGCGCTCCAGGTGCGCGGAGGCCTCGGCGAGTTCGGCGCGCAGGGCCTCGCGCTCGTCGGCCATGGACTGGCGCTTGCCGATGAGGTGCTTGCGGTCGGTTTCGAGGGTGGCCAGGCGCTCGGTGAGGGCGGCGGCGTGGCCGTGCAGGGCGTTGACGGAGCGTACGACCTGGGCGAACTCGTCGTCGCGGCCCGTGAAGCGGATCGGCTCCTGGGGCGCGGGCTCGGTGGCCAGGCGGGTGGAGCCGAGCCGCAGGACGGCGAGCGGGCGGGTCAGCGAGCGGGCCATCGCCATGGAGACGCCGACCGCGACGAGCAGGAGTGCGCCGACGAGCGCGACGCGGATCTCCAGCGCCGTGACGTCGTCGTCGCGGAGCTGGGCGAGCTGCTTGGTGCGGTCGACGCCGAGCGCGGACTCGGCGCCGCGCATCGTCTCGATGCGGGCGGAGAGCGCGGCGTCGAGCTTCTTGCGGTCGTAGTTCTGCTCGGCGGTGGAGAGCGTGGGCTGGTCGGTGAGCTTGGACAGGTGCTTCTCGGCGGCGGTGACCTCGGGTCCCGTGACCGTCGACTCGTACGTGGCGCGGGCGGAGTCCCCCGCGGCGTCGCGGAAGTCGGCGAGCGCGGTCAGTTCGCGCAGGTGGGCCTGCTGGGCGGCGGCGCTGAGCCCGTCGCGCCGCTTGCCGTCGGCGTCCTGCGAGGAGGCGCCCGTGCCGGTGGCGGGGAGGCCGGTGACCGGGTCGATCTCGGGGGTGGTGGCGCGGGGCACGGCGAGGGAGGCGAGGAGGAGGCCGCGGGCGGCGGCGGCCTGCTCGACGGCGTGGTCGAGGTCGGCGAGGGCGAGGGCGCCCCTGTTGGCCTCGGGCGGCAGCTGCTCGGCAAGGTCGCGGGTGAGGCCGTGGAGTTCGGCGATGACCTTCGTGTACGCCTCGTGCGCTTCGAGGGCGGTGCTCTTGCCGGTGAGGGCGGCGCGGCGGACGGCGGCGATGTCGGCGAGCTCGCCGCGCAGCCCGGCGGGGGCGCCGGCGCCGCGCAGCTCGTCGATCTGCCGGTCGACGCGGGCGCTGCGGCTCTCGGAGAGGCCCTTGCCCTGGGGGCGGCCCGCGGCGATGAAGGAGGTGACCTCGTCGCGCTCGTCGGCCAGGGAGTGGCCGAGGGAGACGGCCTGCTGGGTGTGTTCGGCGAGGGTGACCAGGCTCTGCGTGTCGTTCAGCCGCCCGGAGGCGGCGACGATGGCGGGCGCACCGGCTCCGGCGACGGCGGCGGCCACGACCGCCACGGCGACGATCAGCCGATTGCGCACACGGGCGGTGGGCTTCTTACCGACCCCGGCGGCAGCCGCGGCGACGGCCTTGGCGGAACCCCCGGCGGCGGCTGTGGCTGCGGTCTGCCCGGCGGGGACCTCGGCGGCGGCTGTGGCGGCACCCTTGACGGAACCCCCGGCGGGGGCTGTGGCGGCAGCCTTGGCGGAACCCCCGGCGGCGGCTGTGGCTGCGGTCTGCCCGGCGGGGGCCCCGGCGGCGGCCGTGGCTGTGGTCTGCCCGGCGGGAGCCTCGGGGGCCGCCGCTTGCCCAGCAGACATCCCGGCCGACGCGGCCTGCCCAGCGGAAGCCCCGGCCGACGCGGCCTGCCCCGCAGGAACCCCGGACGGCGCCGCCTGACCCGCAGGCGCTCCGGCCGATGTCGATTGCCCCGCAGCCGCTCCAGGCGTCGCTCCCCCGGCGGCGGACGCCCCAAGCGGCGTCGCCTCCGCCGCAGCCGCTCCAGGGGACGTCACGTCAGACGCCGCCCCCGCCCGCGCCGCGGCGGATGGCTCAGGCGTAGTGGGGGCATCCCGCCCCGTGGGCGCGTCCACCCGCGCCGCAGGCTCCGTGGCGGCGCGCTCCGGCGCATGCTCGGTCGGGGTGGTCGCGCCCGGCGTGGTCCCTTCCGGGGCCGTCTGCTTGCCTTTGCGCCCAGGCCGCATCATCTGCACCGGTGCTCGCATTCCTGTTTTTCGTCTGCCCATGGGCCCGGGTGACGATCCGTCAACACGAGCGCGCCCCCGGTACGGCTCCCGACCCTTTCAGTGCCGGTGAGTGGCGGTCGCGCATCGCCTGCCCGGCCACCCGAAGGAGTGAACATCGGCGGGGAGTTGGCGAGCAAGTCCCGGCGCACGGGACACCCGGCATGCGCGGAGCGCCGGTTGGACGTCGCCGACCGGCTTTGGCAGGATGCGCCGCCACACCCCGCCGGAGTCGATCATTCCGGTCGAATTCCGGCGCGTGGCCCGCTGGTCCGGGCCAATCCCGCCACCCTTCGCCGCTTCCGGCGGACCCCGTGAAGGCCTCGTGCAGACTGGCCGGATGCGTATCGAACTCGCCACAGAGCCCGGAGACCCCGCACGCCCCAACGAGGACTACGCGTCGGTCGCGCTTCCCGCGTCCGGACAGGGCGGATCGCTCGTCCTCCTGGACGGCGTGACACCACCCGAGGGATCGGTGGGCTGTCTGCATTCCGTCCCTTGGTTCACCGCGCGACTCGGCGGCGCCCTGGGCGAACTGTCCGTTTCGCGGCGGGATATGACGCTCCCTGAGGTGTTGGCGGCCGCCATCTCGCGTACCGCCGACACGCATAGTTCAACCTGTGACCTTTCTCACCCACGGACCCCTCAGGCAACAGTGGTGCTCGTGCGGTGGGACACCGAGCGCGTCGAGCACCTCGTCCTGTCCGACTCGGCGCTGCTCATGACGGACCACGGCGGCGGGGTGACGGCCGTGCTCGACCGGCGCCTGGCCGAACTGCCGCCCGCCGTACGCGCCCTGCGCGACCAGGTGCGCGCCCTGCCGCGCGGCTCGGCCGAGCGGGAGGTGGCCGGCCGCGCGTACGGAGTGGCGGTCGAGGCCCTGCGCAACGCGGAGGACGGCTTCTTCACCGCCGCCGCGGACCCCTCGGCCGCCCTGCGCGCGGTCACCGGTGAGGCGGCGCGGTCGGACGTCGCCGCGATGGCGGCGCTCACCGACGGGGCGTCGCGGTGGGTCGAGACGTTCCGCGAGGGCGACTGGTCCGAGTGCTTCGCGCTGCTGCGCAAGGAGGGCCCGCAGCACCTCCTCGACCGGGTACGGGAGTTGGAGCTCACCGACCCCGCCGGCCTCGCCTTCCCGCGCGGCAAGCCGCACGACGACGCGGCGGTGGTGTACGTCGAGCTGTGACCCACCCGCGCCCGCGCTCTACGAGTCCGCGCTCGCGTTCAGCTGCCCGAGCAGCCGGGCCAGCTCGGCGACCTCCGTCCGGTCCCAGCCCTGGAGTTGACGCACGTACCGGGCGCGGCGTGCGGCGCGCACCGTGCGGAAGCGGGTGCGGCCGTCGGGCGTGAGCCGGATGAGCCAGGCGCGCCCGTCCGCGGGGTCGGGCTCGCGGGAGACCAGGCCGAGCTCCTCCATGGCGCGCAGCTGGCGGCTCATCGTCGCCTTGCCGACCCCGATGTACGCGGCGAGGTCGGTGGCCCGCTGCGGGCCCGAGTCGTCCAGGCAGACGAGCAGGCCGTACGCGGCGGGCTCCAGGTCGGGGTGGACCTGGCGCGCCATCTCGCCGGACGAGGCCCGTGCGCGGCGCATCAGCAGGGACAACTCCCGTTCCAGGGAGAGGAACTCACGGTCCACGCCTGGCTCGGCGTCACCGCGCGCCCCGACCTTCACGCCCTCTTCTGCAGCACCCATGTCCCTTTTTCCGATTCTGAAAGTTATCGCCGGAAGGCTCTCGCGCCGCGGCCGTGGCGCCAGCGGCCTGACCAGTATTTCGCAAGGTCGAGGCGGTGCCGCACCGATGGCGCCGCCACAGGAGTGGACCAACGGCAGACATCTGCACCTCTTCCCTCGTGGCGGTCTACGTGCGTAGCTTTTCAAGTGACATGTTCACACCATGAACCTGTCGCAAGGTCCCCCCAGAGCACCACCGAGGCCTTCGGAGGCACGCATGCCCGTGCACAGACCCGGACCGGCCCGCCGCCCGCGCTTGTCGCCGGCGGGGGTTCTCCTCGCAGCACTCTCCGCTCTCTCCCTCCTCCTGACGCTCCCCACGGCGGCCCAGGCGGACGACATCCCCCCGCGCGGCTCCGCCCGCCTCGGGCAGGGCGTCATCGAGCACGACGGCCAGGGCGGCCTGCCCAGCGGCGGCGGCGCCACCCAGACCGAGGGCGTCGACGTCAGCAGCCACCAGGGCAACGTCGCCTGGTCGACCCTGTGGAACAGCGGAGTGAAGTGGGCCTACGTGAAGGCCACCGAGGGCACGTACTACAAGAACCCCTACTTCGCCCAGCAGTACAACGGTTCGTACAACGTGGGCATGATCCGCGGCTCCTACCACTTCGCGACACCCGACACCACGAGCGGCGCCGCCCAGGCCAACTACTTCGTGGACAACGGCGGCGGCTGGTCGCGCGACGGCAAGACGCTGCCGGGCGCGCTGGACATCGAGTGGAACCCCTACGGGGCGGCCTGCTTCGGCAAGTCCCAGTCCGCGATGGTCAGCTGGATCCGTGACTTCCTGAACACCTACAAGGCGCGCACCGGCCGCGACGCCGTGATCTACACCGCCACCAGCTGGTGGAAGCAGTGCACCGGCAACTACGGCGGCTTCGGCGCGAGCAACCCGCTGTGGATCGCCCGCTACGACACCAGCCCGGGTGAGCTCCCGGCGGGCTGGGGCTTCCACACCATGTGGCAGTACACCTCTTCCGGGCCGACGGTCGGGGACCACAACAAGTTCAACGGCGCCTACGACAGGGTCCAGGCGCTCGCCAACGGATAAGCGCGCCAACGGATAAGTACGCGAACGGCTGAGTGCGCGAACGGCGGCCGCCCCCGTGCGAGGGCGGCCGCCGTTCCCTTGCCGTTACGCCGCGACCGGGGCCTTCACCTCGGCCACGGTGGCGGTGGCTTCGGTGAGCGCCAGTTCGAGCACCTGGCGCACATCCGTGACCGCGTGCACGTCCAGCTTCTCCAGGACCTCGGCCGGGACGTCGTCCAGGTCCGCCTCGTTCCGCTTCGGGATGATCACCGTGGTGATCCCGGCGCGGTGCGCGGCGAGCAGCTTCTGCTTGACGCCGCCGATCGGCAGGACCCGGCCGGTCAGCGAGATCTCACCGGTCATCGCCACGTCCGTGCGCACCTGACGCCCGCTGAGCAGCGAGGCGAGGGCGGTCGTCAGGGTGACGCCCGCGCTCGGCCCGTCCTTGGGGACCGCGCCGGCCGGGAAGTGGACGTGCACGCCCCGCTCCTTCAGGTCGCCGACGGGCAGCTCCATCTCGGCGCCGTGGGCGCGCAGGAAGCTCAGCGCGATCCGCGCCGACTCCTTCATCACGTCACCGAGCTGGCCGGTGAGCGTGAGCCCCGTGGCGCCGGTCTCCGGGTCGGCGAGCGACGCCTCCACGAACAGCACGTCGCCGCCGGCTCCGGTGACCGCGAGCCCGGTGGCCACGCCCGGCACCGCGGTGCGGCGCTCGGCCGGGTCCTGGGCGGACTCGGGCACGTGGTGCGGCCGCCCGATCAGGCCCCGCAGGTCCTCGTCGGTGACGGTGAACGGCAGCTCCCGCTCGCCCAGTTCGTGCTGGGCCGCGACCTTGCGGAGCAGCCGCGAGACGGAGCGTTCGAGGTTGCGGACGCCCGCTTCGCGCGTGTACTCGCCGGCGAGCTTGCGCAGCGCGCTCTCGTCGAGGACCACCTCGTCCTTCTCCAGGCCCGCCCGCTCCAGCTGGCGCGGGAGCAGGTGGTCGCGGGCGATGACGACCTTCTCGTCCTCGGTGTAGCCGTCGAGCCGGACCAGCTCCATGCGGTCGAGCAGCGCCTCCGGGATGGCTTCGAGGACGTTCGCCGTCGCCAGGAAGACGACGTCGCTCAGGTCCAGCTCCACCTCCAGGTAGTGGTCCCGGAAGGTGTGGTTCTGCGCCGGGTCGAGCACTTCGAGGAGGGCGGCGGCCGGGTCGCCCCGGAAGTCCGAGCCCACCTTGTCGATCTCGTCGAGGAGCACGACCGGGTTCATGGACCCGGCCTCCTTGATGGCCCGCACGATCCGTCCGGGCAGCGCCCCCACGTACGTACGACGGTGTCCGCGGATCTCCGCCTCATCGCGTACGCCGCCGAGCGCGACCCGCACGAACTTGCGTCCCATGGCGTGCGCGACGGACTCGCCGAGCGAGGTCTTGCCGACGCCGGGCGGGCCGACGAGGGCGAGCACGGCGCCGCCGCGGCGGCCGCCGACGACGCCGAGGCCGCGCTCGGAGCGGCGCTTGCGCACCGCGAGGTACTCGGTGATGCGCTCCTTCACGTCTTCGAGGCCCGCGTGCTCGGCGTCCAGGACGGCCTGCGCGCCGCGGATGTCGTACGCCTCCTCGGTCCGCTCGGTCCAGGGCAGTTCCAGAACGGTGTCCAGCCAGGTCCTGATCCACGAGCCCTCGGGCGACTGGTCGCTCGCGCGCTCCAGCTTGTCGACCTCCTTGAGGGCGGCCTCGCGCACCTTCTCGGGCAGGTCGGCGGCCTCGACGCGGGCGCGGTAGTCGTCGGACTCCTCGGCTGCGTCCTTGCTGTCGCCGTTCAGCTCGCGCAGCTCCTTGCGTACGGCGTCCAGCTGGCGCCGCAGCAGGAACTCGCGCTGCTGCTTGTCCACGCCCTCCTGGACGTCCTTGGCGATCGTCTCGGCGACGTCCTGCTCGGCGAGGTGCTCGCGCAGCTGCGCGGTGGCCAGCTTGAGGCGGGCGACCGCGTCCTCGGCCTCCAGGAGTTCGATCTTCTGCTGGGTGGTGAGGAAGGGGGAGTAGCCGGAGTTGTCGGCGAGCGCGGAGACGTCGTCGATCTGCGTGACGCGGTCGACGACCTGCCAGGCGCCGCGCTTCTTCAGCCAGCTGGTGGCGAGGGCCTTGTACTCCTTGACCAGCTCGGTGACGGCGCCCGGCAGCGGTTCGGGCACGGAGTCGTCGATCTTCTGCCCCTCGACCCAGAGGGCCGCGCCGGGGCCGGTCGTACCGGCGCCGATCCGCACCCGGCCGCGGCCGCGGATGAGGGCGCCGGGATCGCCGTCGGAGAGCCGCCCGACCTGCTCGACGGTGCCGAGGACGCCGGTGGCGGCGTACGTCCCGTCGATGCGCGGAACAAGCAGCACCTTCGGCTTGCTGTCGCCCTCGGAACGGGCCGCGGCCTGCGCGGCCTCCACCGCGGCGCGCACCTCGGCGTCGGAGAGGTCGAACGGGACCACCATGCCGGGCAGGACCACCTCGTCGTCGAGCGGCAGCACAGGCAGAGTGAGCGGAGTGTACGAGGTGGACTCAGTAGCCATGATCTCCCTTTCGGCATCCAAGTTGAGCTGTACCGACTCAATGCTTATGAGTGCCGCGATGTTCCCCAAGGGCTGTTCGCTCTGAGCGATCACCTGTCAGGGCGCCCGTGACCGGCGCCCGCGCCCGAGCAGCGGCCACGTCGAGACGCCGACCGCGAGCGCCAGCAGGTGGCCCCAGTTCGTCATCGGGTCGGCGAACTCGATCAGGTCCTCGATCAGCAGCCAGCCGAAGCCGGCCAGCACGGCCCACCGCGGCCAGGGAGTGAGCAGCCCCGCGAGCGCGCCGACGCCGGCGGCCACACCGAAGCTGATGCCGTAGTCGAGGCGGTGCAGCGAACTGTCGGGCAGATGCCCCGCGAGCACCGAGAGGCCGACCGGCACCTCCGTCGCGAGGGTGGCGACGACGTGCCCGAGCAGGAAGACCCCGGCGGTGCGCCGGCCCCCGATGCGGCGCTCCAGCGCGGTGAGGACCAGCAGGAAGCCGATCGCGTACGGCGACGCGATACCGCCCGCGATCCACAGGGCGCTGGCGACGAGCACGAGGGCGGGGCTGTGCACGAGGTGCGCGACATCGGTACTGGACCCGCGGAGCAGCGCGTCGACGAGGTCAGGGTCGGCGTACTGAGCGAGAAGAGAGGTGGCGACGAGGACGAGCGCGTACCCGAAGGTGAAGGGGGTGCCCTTGGGGCCGGGCAGCAGCAGCCAGGGCCGGATCCGCAGGCGCGGCCCTGGAGCGCAGGGTCCCTCGCGCCCACCGGTCGTGCCGGTCGTGCCGGTCGCTTCCGCGGCCAGGGGTGCCAAGGGCCGCGGGCGGCGGGCCGGCTGGCGAGGGAGCGCGTTCAGGGGCGGCGGCGGCTCAGGGGGGACCGGCGCGGTGTCCGAGGGCTGGGCGCTCTGGTTCACGGGTGAGGCGCTCCTTCCGTCCCGCCCCACCCTTTGCCCTCTTTTCGGGTGCTGTCTATGACCGACGCCACGCGGGACGCGATTCACAGCAACCTCAGGGGTCACTTCTGCGTTGCCGCACAGGCTGGCAGGCCCCGAGCCCCCGCTCATACGCTGACCCCATGCCCACCCACACCACCACCGCCCCCGTCGTCCTGGACCGGCGCGAGGGCCCGTACGGCGAGGTCGTACTGCGGCGCCACGGTGAGCTGCTGCAGATCATCGCCAACGGCTGTTTCCTGATGGACACCTCCGACGGCCGCTCCGAGCGGCTGCTCGTCGACGCGGCGCGGGACGCCCTCGACGGCCGCCCGGAGCCCGCCGTGCTGATCGGCGGGCTCGGCGTCGGGTTCTCCCTCGCGCACGCCGCCGCCGACCCCCGCTGGGGGCGCGTCACCGTCGTCGAACGGGAGGGCGCCATCATCGACTGGCACCGGCACGGACCGCTCGCCGAGCTGTCCGCCGCGGCGCTCGCCGATCCGCGTACGCGAATTCTTCACACCGACCTCGTCACCTACATCAATGGGCGCGTCGAGGGGGGTGCGGAACCGCTCTCCGGCCCGCCGGAGACGTACGACGCACTCTGCCTCGACATCGACAACGGGCCCGACTGGACGGTGACGGAGGGCAACAACTCCCTTTACTCGCCTGCCGGTCTGGCCTCCTGCAAAGCCCGCCTCACCCCCGGCGGAGTCCTCGCCGTGTGGTCCGCCAAGCCCTCGTCCGCTTTCGACGACGCTCTACGGAATGCCGGATTCCAGAGGGTACGGACGGAAGAGATCCCCGTTGCCCGAGGCGTCCCCGACGTGGTGCACCTCGGCGTAAGGGCTGCGTAGCCGAGGTGCCTTCGCGACCCGTACCCTGCTGACCGAACACAAGCGATCAGTGTCAGGGGCGGGCGATGGAGCAGACACACACCTCCCACAACAGCGCCACGGCGGCGACACCGGGCGCCCAGCGCCGGGTCCTGGTGGTCGAGGACGACCCGACGATCGTCGACGCCATCGCCGCCCGGCTGCGTGCCGAGGGTTTTGTTGTGCAAACGGCCGGGGACGGCCCTTCGGCGGTCGACACGGCTCAGGCCTGGCAGCCCGACCTGCTGATTCTCGACATCATGCTGCCGGGCTTCGACGGCCTGGAGGTGTGCCGCCGGGTCCAGGCCCAGCGCCCCGTCCCGGTCCTCATGCTCACGGCGCGTGACGACGAGACGGACATGCTGGTCGGACTCGGTGTCGGCGCGGACGACTACATGACCAAGCCGTTCTCCATGCGGGAGCTGGCGGCCCGCGTGCACGTCCTGCTGCGCAGGGTCGAGCGGGCCGCGCTCGCCGCGACCACCCCCCGCAGCGGCATCCTGCGCCTGGGCGAGCTGGAGATCGACCACGCCCAGCGGCGTGTGCGCGTGCGCAGCGAGGACGTCCACCTGACGCCCACGGAGTTCGACCTCCTGGTCTGTCTGGCCAACACCCCGCGCGCCGTCCTCTCCCGCGAGCAGCTGCTCGCGGAGGTCTGGGACTGGGCCGACGCGTCCGGCACCCGGACCGTGGACAGCCACATCAAGGCGCTGCGCCGGAAGATCGGCGCCGAGCGGATCCGGACGGTGCACGGCGTGGGATACGCCCTCGAAACCCCGACACCGTGAGGCCGGTCCTGCCATGAGCGGGCCATTCGGGCCTTTCGGGTCTTTTCAGGGGTTGCGGCCGTTCTCCATCAAGACCAAGCTCGGCGCCCTCGTGGTCGTCTCCGTCTTCATCACCACGGGGCTGCTCCTCGTCGCCATGAAGACCGAGACCGAGCTGCGCTTCATCACCGTCTTCTCGGTGATCGCCACGCTGCTCATCACGCAGTTCGTGGCGCACAGCCTCACGGCGCCGCTCGACGAGATGAACGCGGTGGCCCGCGCCGTCAGCCACGGCGACTACACACGCCGGGTGCGCGGCGCCGACCGGCGCGACGAGCTGGGCGACGTGGCCACCACGATCAACGCCATGGCCGACGACCTGGAGGCCCAGGACACCCAGCGCAAGGAGCTCGTCGCCAACGTCAGCCACGAGCTGCGCACCCCCATCGCCGCCCTGCGCGCGGTCCTGGAGAACGTCGTCGACGGTGTCTCGGCGGCCGACCCCGAGACGATGCGCACCGCCCTGAAGCAGACCGAGCGCCTGGGGCGGCTCGTCGAGACGCTCCTCGACCTCTCCCGGCTCGACAACGGCGTCGTGCCGCTCAAGGCCCGCCGCTTCGAGGTCTGGCCGTATCTGTCGGGCGTACTGAAGGAGGCCAACATGGTCGCCTCCGCGCGCGCGGGCATCGCCTCGGGCTCCGGCAGCCACACGCGTACGGACGTCCATCTCCACCTGGACGTATCGCCCCCGGAGCTGACCGCCCACGCGGACGCGGAGCGCCTGCACCAGGTCGTGGCGAACCTCATCGACAACGCGGTCAAGCACAGCCCGCCGCACGGCAGGGTGACGGTGCGGGCCCGGCGCGGCCCCTACCCCGAGTCCCTGGACCTGGAGGTGCTCGACGAGGGCCCCGGCATCCCGGAGTCGGAGTGGCACCGCGTCTTCGAGCGCTTCAACCGCGGCAGCCACGCCGGAGCCCCCGCCAAGAACTCGGGCAACGACGGCGGCACCGGCCTCGGCCTCGCCATCGCGCGCTGGGCGGTCGATCTGCACGGCGGCCACATCGGGGTGGCCGAATCCCCTCGCGGCTGCCGCATCCAGGTCACTCTTCCGGGCCTGTCCGAGGCGTGAAGTTGACGTAGGGTTCGAAGCGGAAGCGATTCTCCGGCCGCTCTCCTGGGCACTCGGGGACCGCCGCCGCGCGTAAACGTCCCGTAGACGTACCCGCGCGGCCATCTCGCGTTGCGGAACCTCGCTTGTTTCCCGCCATTTACACCCCCGAAACCCCCGGCCCAGTGTGACTTACGCGACGGATGACGGGCCCGGCCTGCACCTCGCGCCGATGGAGGCGTAGCCTTTATTTCCGCTGTCCATCACCTTGTGAAGCGGAAGAGGGCGGTTACCGCCGTGTCGCCACAGTCCCCCAGTAACTCGAGCATCTCGACCGACCAAGACGGGCAGGGCAAGGACCCTGCCGCAGCCTTCGGTCCCAACGAGTGGCTCGTCGACGAGATCTATCAGCAGTACCTCCAGGACCCGAATTCGGTCGACCGAGCCTGGTGGGACTTCTTCGCCGACTACAAGCCAGGGGTGGGCGCTTCCGTAGCCGCCGCCCCGGCGAAGCCGGCGGGTGACGCGGCCGCGGGGGCCGCGTCCCCCAGCACTCCCGCCACGCCCGCCGCACCGGCTCCCGCCGCGCCGCAGGCTCCGGCCGCCCCGGCCGCGAGCGCCGCCGCGCCGCAGGCCGCTCCCGCCGCGGCGAAGCCCGCCGCGGCCAAGCCGGCCACCGCGAAGCCCGCCGCCACCAAGGCGGAGCCCGCGAAGGAGGCCCCGGCCGGTCCGGAGTACGTGACGCTGCGCGGCCCCTCCGCCGCTGTCGCCAAGAACATGAACGCCTCGATCGAGGTCCCGACGGCGACGTCGGTCCGCGCGGTCCCGGTGAAGCTGCTCTTCGACAACCGCATCGTCATCAACAACCACCTCAAGCGCGCCCGCGGCGGGAAGATCTCCTTCACGCACCTGATCGGGTACGCGATGGTGCAGGCCATCAAGGCCATGCCGTCGATGAACTACTCCTTCGTGGAGAAGGACGGCAAGCCGACGCTGGTCAAGCCGGAGCACATCAACTTCGGCCTCGCCATCGACCTGGTGAAGCCCAACGGCGACCGCCAGCTGGTCGTCGCGGGCATCAAGAAGGCCGAGACCATGAACTTCTTCGAGTTCTGGCAGGCCTACGAGGACATCGTCCGCCGCGCCCGCGACGGCAAGCTCGGCATGGACGACTTCACCGGCGTCACGGTCTCCCTGACCAACCCCGGCGGCCTCGGCACCGTCCACTCCGTGCCGCGTCTGATGCCCGGCCAGTCGGTCATCATGGGCGTCGGCTCGATGGACTACCCCGCGGAGTTCCAGGGCACCTCCCAGGACACCCTGAACAAGCTCGGCATCTCGAAGGTCATGACGCTCACGTCGACCTACGACCACCGGGTCATCCAGGGCGCCGCCTCCGGCGAGTTCCTGCGGATCGTCGCCAACCTCCTCCTCGGCGAGCAGGACTTCTACGACGAGATCTTCGAGGCGCTGCGCATCCCCTACGAGCCGGTCCGCTGGCTCAAGGACATCGACGCCTCGCACGACGACGACGTCACGAAGGCCGCCCGCGTCTTCGAGCTGATCCACTCCTACCGGGTGCGCGGCCACGTCATGGCCGACACGGACCCGCTGGAGTACAAGCAGCGCAAGCACCCCGACCTGGACATCACCGAGCACGGCCTCACCCTGTGGGACCTGGAGCGGGAGTTCGCGGTCGGCGGCTTCGCCGGCAAGTCGATGATGAAGCTGCGCGACGTCCTCGGCGTGCTGCGCGACTCGTACTGCCGCACCACCGGCGTCGAGTTCATGCACATCCAGGACCCGAAGCAGCGCAGGTGGCTCCAGGACCGCATCGAGCGCCAGCACGCCACCAAGCCGGAGCGCGAGGAGCAGCTGCGCATCCTGCGCCGTCTGAACGCCGCCGAGGCGTTCGAGACGTTCCTCCAGACCAAGTACGTCGGTCAGAAGCGCTTCTCCCTGGAGGGCGGCGAGTCCGTCATCCCGCTGCTCGACGCGGTCATCGACTCCGCCGCCGAGTCGCGCCTGGACGAGGTCGTCATCGGCATGGCCCACCGCGGCCGGCTGAACGTCCTGGCGAACATCGTCGGCAAGTCGTACGCGCAGATCTTCCGCGAGTTCGAGGGCAACCTCGACCCGAAGTCGATGCACGGCTCCGGCGACGTGAAGTACCACCTGGGCGCCGAGGGCACCTTCACCGGCCTGGACGGCGAGCAGATCAAGGTCTCGCTGGCCGCCAACCCCTCCCACCTGGAGGCGGTCGACCCGGTCCTGGAAGGCATCGTCCGCGCCAAGCAGGACATCATCAACAAGGGCGGCACGGACTTCACGGTCCTGCCCGTCGCCCTCCACGGCGACGCGGCCTTCGCGGGCCAGGGCGTGGTCGCGGAGACGCTGAACATGTCGCAGCTGCGGGGCTACCGCACCGGCGGCACCGTCCACGTCGTCATCAACAACCAGGTCGGCTTCACCGCCGCCCCGGAGTCGTCCCGCTCGTCGATGTACTCGACGGACGTGGCGCGGATGATCGAGGCGCCGATCTTCCACGTGAACGGCGACGACCCCGAGGCCGTCGTCCGCGTGGCGCGGCTCGCCTTCGAGTTCCGTCAGGCGTTCAACAAGGACGTCGTGATCGACCTCATCTGCTACCGCCGCCGCGGGCACAACGAGTCGGACAACCCGGCGTTCACCCAGCCGCTGATGTACGACCTGATCGACAAGAAGCGCTCGGTGCGCAAGCTCTACACCGAGTCCCTCATCGGTCGCGGCGACATCACCCTGGAAGAGGCCGAGCAGGCGCTCCAGGACTACCAGGGCCAGCTGGAGAAGGTCTTCACGGAGGTCCGCGAGGCCACCTCGCAGCCCTCGCCGGTGGAGGTCCCGGGCCCGGAGGCCGAGTTCCCCGTCACGGTGAACACCGCGATCTCCCAGGAGGTCGTCAAGCGCATCGCCGAGTCCCAGGTCAACATCCCCGACCGCGTCACCGTGCACCCGCGTCTGCTGCCGCAGCTGCAGCGCCGCGCGGCCATGGTCGAGGACGGCACGATCGACTGGGGCATGGGCGAGACGCTCGCCCTCGGCTCCCTGCTCCTCGAGGGCACCCCGGTGCGCCTCGCGGGCCAGGACTCGCGCCGCGGCACGTTCGGCCAGCGCCACGCGGTCCTCATCGACCGCGCGACGGGCGACGACTACACGCCGCTGCTGTACCTCTCCGAGGACCAGGCCCGCTTCAACGCCTACGACTCGCTCCTGTCGGAGTACGCGGCGATGGGCTTCGAGTACGGCTACTCGCTGGCCCGTCCCGAGTCCCTCGTGATGTGGGAGGCCCAGTTCGGTGACTTCGTCAACGGCGCGCAGACCGTCGTCGACGAGTTCATCTCCTCGGCGGAGCAGAAGTGGGGCCAGACCTCCGGTGTCACCCTGCTCCTGCCGCACGGCTACGAGGGCCAGGGCCCGGACCACTCGTCCGCCCGCCCGGAGCGCTTCCTCCAGCTGTGCGCGCAGAACAACATGACGGTCGCGATGCCGACCCTCCCGTCGAACTACTTCCACCTCCTGCGGTGGCAGGTGCACAACCCGCACCACAAGCCGCTGGTGGTCTTCACTCCGAAGTGGATGCTGCGCCTGAAGGCCGCCGCGTCCAAGACGGAGGAGTTCACGACGGGCGGCTTCCGCCCCGTCATCGGCGACGCAACCGTGGACCCGAACGCGGTCCGCAAGGTCGTCTTCTGCGCGGGCAAGCTCTACTACGAGCTGGAGGCCGAGCGGCAGAAGCGCGGTGTCACGGACACGGCGATCATCCGCATCGAGCGCCTGTACCCGCTGCCGGGCGCGGAGCTCCAGGAGGAGATCTCCAAGTTCCCGAACGCCGAGAAGTACCTGTGGGCGCAGGAGGAGCCGGCGAACCAGGGGGCGTGGCCCTTCATCGCCCTCAACCTCATCGACCACCTGGACCTGGCGGTCGGCGCGGACATCCCGCACGGCGAGCGTCTGCGGCGCATCTCGCGCCCGCACGGCTCGTCCCCTGCGGTCGGTTCGAAGAAGCGCCACGAGCAGGAGCAGGAGCAGCTCCTGAGCGAGGTCTTCGAGGCCTAGGCCTCAGCGGTCCTGCGAACGGTGGGCCCGGCCCCGAGTGCTTGCCGCTCGGGGCCGGGCCCACCGGCGTACGCGCCTCGGATCGGGTGGGGCTCGAAGTCCAGGGCGAGCCCGGCCCTCAGGTCGCGGGTGAGGCCGTGCGACCCCCCGAGGTCAGCCGCGGGGCGGCCCAATTGCCGTGCGGCAGCAGGAAGTCGACGCCGGGCGGGCCCAGGACGAGCAGTGACTCGTACACGTCGACCGGGTCGGCGGCGAGGTCGATGGTGCAGAGGATTCCGGCGTACGTGCCCGGGCGCCCCCGGTGAGCAGGGTGCCGTTGGTCTGGACGGTCGCGGTCACCCGGCAGTCGGCGGGCACGGCGTCCCTGACCTCACGGGCGTACGCGATGGCGGCGTCGGGGCCGGTCAGCAGCGGTTCGCCGCCGTGCGGTTCGATCCGTATCCGGGGCAGCCGGTGCCGGGTGACGTGTTCGGCGACGCGGGCGGCGGTGCGGCGCATGACGGTGGTGTCGGCACGGGCGGGGCGCTCGCGCCAGCTGGCGTCCGGGGAGCGGTAGACGTAGCAGTACGAGCAGTCCAGGTTGCAGCGGCCGTGGACCTTGAGGACGAACTGGCGGAAGGGGACGGGCCGGTGGGCGGCCGGGTCCAGGGTGGCGTGCGGCCGGACGGGGTGGCTCACGGGGCGTCCTCGTACTGGGCGACGACAGGACCCTCGTACGCGGCTTCGACGAGATCGGCGAGCAGCGCGGCGTAGACGGGATGGCCGGCGCGGTCCGCGTGGGGCGCGAGGGCGGCGAGGGGCGGCAGCTCGGGCAGGGGTATGCCGCTCTCGGCGGCGGCGGTGCTCACGCCCCGCCCGGGCGGGACTCCAGACGGGCGAGGGCGGCGCGCAGCTCTTCGGCCCGTACGGCGACCGCGGCGGGCGGAGGTCCGGGGAGGCGGCGCAGGGCCTCGCGGTACTCGACGGCGGCCAGATCGGGCTCCTCCAGCTGCTCCAGCGTCTCGCCGCGCGAGTGGTGCGCCTCGGCGGCGAGGTCGGCGTCGCCCGCCTCATCGGCGGCCTCGGCGGCGCGGCGGTAGTACTCGTCGGCGCGGCGCAGCTGGGCGAGGGCGTCGGTGCGTACGGCGAGGCGCGCCGCGACCTCGCCGCGCCGCAGCCAGCTGTACGCGGCGAGGTGCGGGTCGGCGAGGGAGCGGGCCACCGCGCCGATCAGCCAGTCGGCCTCGTACAGGTCGGCGAGGACCTCCTGCACCTCGAAGCGGGCGACGTAGGCGTCGGCCAGGTGCATGCGCCGCTCGTCGCGCTCCGGGTCGGCCGTCGGGGTCGCCTCGACGGCCTCGCGCAGATGGCGTACGGCCGCGTCGGTGTCGGCCGCCGAGCGGGTGCCGGCGCCGCGCCGGGCGAGGGCGGCGCCCAGGCGGTACAGCAGGCGGGCCCTGGCCGGGTCGTCGCGGGGGGCCAGCGGGAGGGCCATCTCCCAGCGCTCGACGGCCAGTTGGAGGTACTCGTCGCGGCCCGAGCTGACGTACCGCGCCCAGTGCACGTCCGCGCCGCGCGCGTGGCACTCCAGGATCAGGTCGTGGTCGCCGTCGGCCGCCGCCAGGGCCTCGTCCACGGCGGCGAAGATCAGCCGCTGTCCGCCCTCGTCGGGGTCGTCGGCGCGGGCGAGCTGGAGGGCGTCGGCGAGGTCGAGCCAGGCGCGGGTCCGCTCGGCCGCGTCGAAGCCGTCGTGCGCCAGGGCCACCCGGAGGTCGTCGCAGGCGTCGAGGGCGACGCCGCTCGCGTCCGGCACGGAGCGGCCTCCCAGGTCGTCCCTGGGGATCTCGCCGCTCCCGCTGTAGTGCCGCGCGAGCCTCTTGCGCAGCCTGCCGCGCAGGAGGTGGCCGCCCGCCTGGTCGGGGCCGAGGGTGAGGACTCCGGTGGTGCTGATGGCGCGGCGCATGAAGTCGACGTAGACGTCTTGCGGGCGGGGGGCTTCGGTGTGGGGGGCATACGGGTGGCCGTCCTCGCCCGGGTTGTCGTTGCCGTCGCTGTCCGGCGCGTGGTGCTGGTCCCGTGCGGCGCGCTGTTCGGTGTCGGGGCGGGCCCGCCCGAGCATGGTGCCGTAGAAGGCCGCGTCCCCCAGGTCGAGGCGGCCCGCGCGCGGGCCGGGGCCTTCGGGCGCGCTGTAGTCGTCGGCGCCGGCCGTGAGGTCCACGGCCGGCTCCCTGGCCGCCACCGATCCCCTGGCCGCCACCTCCGCGAACGTGCCGGACGGTTCCCCGGCCCCGTCCGCCGTGCCGCGCTCGAACAGCGCCGCGTGCGCAACGTCCGCGTACCGCCTGTCGGTCGCCTCGTCGAAGGGCGTGCGCCCGGCGGCGGACTCCGCGCGCGCGTGCTCCTCCAGGAGCTGCGCGATGACGGCGCGCGCGTACTGCCGCTCGTCCTCGGACGACATCGAGGGGACGCCCATCTCGCGGTCCCTGCGGCGCTGCTCGGCGAGGCGGTCACCGGCCTCACGTGTGAACCGCCACACCAGCTGGGCGTCCACGGGCTTGTTCAGCCCGTCCCGCGAGTACGCGGCCGTGGCACCACCGCGGGATGCGCGCGAGGCGCCGCCGATGCTCTGCGCCCGTACGCCCGTGTGCGGGCCCGCCACCTCGACGCCGCCCTCCACCAGCCGCGCCGCCACCACCGCGAGGTGCCCGAACACCTCCGCCAGCGCCTGCTGCGCGGGCCAGCCCGGGTGCTCGGCGTCGTCGCCCGCGTGGGCCCTGACGGGGACGAGCACGTCCGTCGCGTTGTTCAAGAGGAGGTACTCCGCCCAGAGACCCGCGAGAGGCCCCTGTCCGCCCAGTCGCTCCGCCTGCGCCCGCATCGCGTCCGGCAGTACGGCCGACGCCGTGCCGGAGCGCCCCACTTCCTCGGCGATGGCCATGAGCGTCGTACCGAACACCAGCCGCGCCCGCGCCGACCGCTCCCCGACCGTGGCGGCGACCCGCAACGCCTCCCGCAGGTCCGCCACGCCGCGCCGAGCGCTCCACCGCAGGAACAGCGCCTCGCCGAGGTCGGTCAGGACACCGTTGAGAAGCACGCCGCCGCACCGTCCGGCCGCCGTCTCCAGCAGCTCCACCGCGCGGTCCAGGTCCCGTGCCCGGCGCTCGCGCATGTACCGCTCACGGGCCGCCGAGGCCGCCTCCCGCAGCGCCTCCGGGTCATCCCCGTCGGCCTCGCGCCCCGGCATACGCGTACCCGGCAGGAAGCGCCGCAGCACCTCCCCCGAGACCTCGGCGAAGGCCCGCAGCCCGGGGTGGTCCGCGTCGGCCCCGGAAGGGGCGGGCGCCGGCTCCCCCGTGTCGCCGAGCAGCGCCACCGCCGTGGCGGGGAAGTTGTGCACGCTCCGCCCGAACCGCCGCTCCACGTAGTCCGAGCAGTGCTTCTGGAGCAGCATCGCGTCGTCGCGCTCCAAGTGCCCGAGCAGTTCCTCCTCCACGCCCTCCAGGAACCGGTAGCCGAGCACCTCGGGGTCCTCGTCCCGCTCCCGGCGCTTGAGGAGCCCGCCGAGCAGCACCTCCGCGAGGACCTCGGGCCCGCTGCCCGCCAGCATGGCGCGCTGCACCAGCTGCATCACCGGCAGGATCGTCGGCACCGCCGACAGGTACACGGCGAGCTGCCAGGCGGCGGGTGACGCGGTACGCCGGAACGCCCGCACCCGCTCCGCCCCGCCGACCTCCTGGCGGGCCCGCACCGGCGCCCTGGACGGCTCGTGCCCGGCCTCGGCGTGGCCGGCGGCCGCCTCCAGGGACTGCCCGGTGGCGCCCGACACCAGCTTGGCCCAGCCCTCGACGGACGACCTGCGGAGCGCGAGCACCGGCACCGGAATGCCCCGCCGCCGCGCCGCGCCGCCGCTCGCGGGCTCGAACTCCAGGCGCCCGGCGGGCCCTTCGCACCGGTGCAGATGGCCGCGCTGCGCCGGGAGATGCGTACGCCGCCACATCCGCTGCGGCAGCGGCTGCACCACGGCGACCGGCGCGAGCGAGCCCCAGCGGTACAGCAGCCGCTGCATCCGGCCGCTGCGCCACATCGGGCCCGCGCAGTCGCTCAGGACCAGGGTCAGCCTGCTGCCCGTGGGGTCGCTCAGGCGTTCGGGGTCCTGGAGGGCGGCGCCGGGGCGGACCGTGGCCGCGTACCCGGGGCGGCCGTCCTCGCCCTCGTGCAGGAACTGCACCTGCACCTCGCGGAAGGCCCCCGCGCGCTCGCACACGTGCCGCAGCTCGCCGAGCGCCTGCTCCCACACGACCGTCGACGTGGACAGGTCCATGACGAGCAGGAGCCGTGCCTCGCGCCGCCGGGCGTGCCGCAGGACGGGGACCACGAGGCCGGTGTCGGCCGCGCGCTCCGCCGTGGCCTGTTCGTCGAGGTCGCGCGGGACGGGGCGCACGGGCGGCCGGTAGCGCTGAAGGGGCCGCAGGGCGCGCTGCAGGGCGAGCGGGTCGGGCAGCACCGCGGCGGCCGGTACCTGCACGGGCACGCCGTCGCGCCGCTCGGAGCCGCCGCCCTCCTCGACGGGCACGACCAGGCGGGCACGGGGCACCGCCCGGGGCGCCGCCCGGGGCGCGGGGGCGGGCGGGACGGGTGACCGGTGCCGTCCGGCGTCGTCGTGCGCGCCGCCGCCGGGGCCGGTGGGCCTCGGCGGTTCGGCGGCGGGCCGTTCCTCGACGCCCTCACCGCACGCCGTGACCTGCCAGGAGAGCCATAAGGAGTCGGCCAGCTCCTGGACGGTCGGGGCCAGCTCCGCGTCCCGCAGGCGTGCGACGAGCACCGCGAGCGCGTCGCTCACGGCGTCGGCACGGTCCGGGGCGGGAGTCATGTCGTCACCGCGGTCCGCGGTCCAGGGGCCGCATGAGCAGCCCGGCGATCTCCTCGCGCCGCTCGGGTTCCTGCCGCGCGGCGTGCTGGGCGAGGAAGATGGCGTTCAGGAGCTGGTCGGTGGGGCGCAGCGCGCCGTCCGACTCGGCGTCCGTGAACTGGTCGACGAGGTCGAGGTTCGTGTCGTACGAACCGGTCCCGAAGTGCGCGAGGACCATCGCGGCGAGCCGCTGGTCGCGCGGCGGTTCGAGGTCGAGGGGGACGCAGCGGCGCAGCAGCGGCCCGGGGAACTCGCGCTCGCGGTTGCTGGTCAGGACGACGACGGGGAAGGCCCGACAGCGCACGCGGCCGCGGGTGACCGGCACGCGGCGGCCGTCGTCGGTGAGGACGCGCACGGTCTCCTGCCCGGGCCGGTCGGCGATCCGCTCCAGCTCCGGAATGCCGAACTCGCCCTCCTCCAGCACGTTCAGGAGGTCGTTGGGCAGGTCGATGTCGCTCTTGTCGAGTTCGTCGATGAGCAGGACGCGCGGCCGGTCGGAGGCGATGAGCGCGGTGCCGAGCGGCCCGAGCCGCAGATAGCGGCCGATGTCCTCGGCGTGGTCGCGGCCGAGCTGGTTGTCCTGGAGGCGGCCGATCGCGTCGTAGGTGTAGAGCCCGTCCTTCAGTTCGCTGCGGCTGACGATCGCCCACTGCAGGACGCGGCCGAGCCCCAGTTCGTACGCGAGTGAGTGCGCCAGGGTGCTCTTGCCGGAGCCGGGCTCGCCGGTGACGAGGAGGGGGCGGCGCAGGTAGAGGGCGGCGTTGACGAGTTCGAGCGCGTCGGTGCCCTGCACGGACATCGGGACGTTGCTGTCGCCGAGGCGGCGGCGGGTGGCCGAGTCGATGTCCGGGACCTCGTACGGCACCGGAGCGGCGTCGAACGCGCGCCAGGGCGGCGGCCCCGGCAGCCGTCCGATCTTGTCCGGATCCGGACCACCGACGCCCTCGTAGATGAACCATCCGCTCACAGCGTGCTCCTCGTCGACGGTCGATGGCTTCGATGGCTTGGATGGCTTCGCCGGCACGGACGGCTTCGGCGACTTCGGCGACTTCGGTGCTTCGGTGCTTCGGTGACTTCGGTGCTTCGGTGACCGGTCAGGTCCTGGCCGACGGGGGTGACGCGCGCCCGCGACGGGCCCATGGGAATGTACCCACGCGCGCGTGCCTCAACAGCGTGTTCCGGCCAGGGGATTGTCGGATCCGCGCCATCGGCGGACGTACGTGTGTCCGGCGTCGCCCTCACGGCGAGTCCGCCGGCATCGTGTCCTCGGGCGGCAGCGGCCTGCGCGGGTCGTCGTACAGCAGGGCGAGCGGTTCGGCCCAGCGGCGGTCGCTCCGGCCGGCGCTGATGTCCTGCCGGATGTGCCGGAGCGCGTCGGGCAGTTCGGCCACCGACTCCACCCGGCCGAGCAGCCGCTCCACGCCCGCGTGCAGCTCCTCGCACGAGTCCTGGCAGCCGCGGGTGGCGTGCCCCTCGATGTGCCAGAGCATGACGCCGTGGCCGCTGCCGAGGGCGAGCTTCATGGCGTCGCGGCCGGCGCCGCGCCCGGCGGGGCGGCACATCACGGGGATCGACGCGTGCGGCAGCTTCTGGAAGTGCCGGGCCTGCGGCCTGCTGTCCCGCTCGGGCACCCTGGCGGGCGCCAGCTCCCGGGCCGCCGCGATCGCCTCCCAGCGTCCGTGCCAGTCGGCGTTGTCCGGATCCACGCGGCGCGCGAGGTCGCGCAGGACCACGCGCCGCTGAGTGCCGAGGCGCTCGGTGGCGTACAGCTTGGCGATGTCGTCGAACTGCCAGCGGTGCACCTGGGTGTCGAAGTGCTCGGCGGGCAGGGCGAATTCCAGCGGTACGGGGGCGCCCTCGCCGTCGAGCCTGTGCAGGGTCCGGCTCAGCGGGGCGCGCAGCGCCTGGACTAGCTCGCCGGGCAGAAACCCTTCACCGGAGTAGTCCTCGGCGGCCATCTCCGTGTCGCCGCGCTCGAAATCGCCCCCCTGCCCGCTGTGGTTGATCCACACCTGCCAGTGGAAACGCGCGGGCGTCACGCTGATCACCGGGTCGAGCAGGACGGTCACCGTGGGCCCCTCCCCCGGCCCCGGGTAGGGCACGGCCGCGTGCTCCGGGCCGCCGGGCTCGGGGCGCAGCTCGTCGGGGAGCCGGGCGTCGGTCACCAGGGCGTGCAGATGGGTGCGGTCGTCCTCCCTGAGCCGCTCGGCGACCCAGGCCTCCAGCGGCTCGGCGTCGCCGCCACGGCTGCGTACGTACGCGGCGACGAGCCGCAGATAGTGCAGGAACGTCAGCGCGTCCTCGGGCAGGGCGCCGTCGTAGAGCAGCCCATGGCCGTCGCGCCAGGTCATCAGCGCGGGGGTGGCACCGGGCGGCCTGCGGCCCCGCACCTTGCGCACGATCTTGGCGACGGAGGGCGCGGCGCCCGGGTCGGGCAGGCGGGCGAGCAGGCCGAGGGCGGCACGGCGGTCCTTCGGGGTCCACAGGTCGGGGCCTGGGCGCCGCTCCGTGCCGAGGAGCCGCTGCTGTTCGTCGATCCAGTTGTCGCCGGTGATGACGCGCGGGACGGTGCCGTGCCAGCGGTCGTGGGCGGCGGTCACCTCGCGGTAGGCGGCACCGAACCGCCGCAGCGCGAGCGTCGCCACGGCCATGCCGCCGTCCCGCTCCCTGCGGCGCGACTTGATGAGGCCGACGACGGCGCCGGTGCGCGGGTCGAGCAGGGGGCCGCCGGAGACGCCCTTGGGGAAGGCGATGTCGGGCTTGAAGCGCAGCCCGGCGCCGTCGTCGCGGACGTTGATCTCGGCGTCGGCGCTCCAGGGCTTGGCGCCCGCGCTCGCCTCGTTCTCGTCCGGCCGGTAGCCGTACGCGACGACCTCGCCGAAGGGCCGTACGGCGCGGTCGGCGAGCCACACGCACTCGTGCTCGACGGTGTCGTCGAGGAGCCGGACCAGCGCGAGGTCCTCCTCGGGCGGCACGAGGGACCGCTCGTGGTCGCTGATCAGCCAGTGCGCGAGACGGGCCGCCACGGGGATGCCGTCATCGAGATCGGCACCACGCACCGCGAACGGCCGCTCACGATCCCTGGCGAGGTGCGGCCGCAGCACATGGGCACAGGTCAGCACCCACCCGGGCGCGACAAAAAAGCCACTGCCCCACATAGGCACGTCCCCCACACCCCCACACCCGGCACCGCCACCGTCCCCCGCGAGGAGGTGCACGGTGGCGGCTTGCGCGAGGGCGTCCAGGCGGGGGGTGGGCTCAGGCATGTGGGGGTGCGGGGGGATGGGGGGTGGCGGTGGGGTTGGCGCGGTTGGCGCCGCCGTGGACAGCTGGAGGGACGTCAGGCGCGGCGGCGCCGTGCGCGGCCGGAGGGACGTCGGGCGTGGCGGCGTGGCCGTTCAGCTGCCAGGTGAGCGTGACCTGTACGGACGCCTTGGCCTCGCCCTCGGCGAGCACGGCGATGACCTTGCCCGGCTTGGCGCTCAGCTCCACGCCGAAGGTGACGCTGGCCTCGTCGGGCCGCGCGGCGGCCGCGGCGTCGAGCACGGTGCCGCCGACCCCGCGGATCAGCTCGCCCAGCTCCTCGACCTTGGCGACGGCGCTGTCGAGGACGCCGACGTCCTCGTCGTCCTCACCGTGCCCGCCGACCGCGCCGATCCTGGCGTACACGGTCTTCCCGCCGGGCAGCTCGATCCGCTGGACATGCCCCGACACAGCCCATCCCCCCGCTCTCAACTCACCCTACGAACCCCGCTACTTGATCTGCGACGAGGTTACTGGCCTGCACGGTTGCAGGGCGAGCCCCGCAGGCCGTACGGATCCGGCCACACCGGCGGCACAGCGCCCACCGCCTACCATGAGGCGACAGAGACCGTCCGCATCAGGAGCATGAGTTGTACTTCACCGACCGTGGCATCGAGGAGCTGGAGAAGCGGCGCGGCCAGGAGGAGGTCACCTTCGAGTGGCTCGCCGAACAGCTCCGCACCTTCGTGGACCTGAACCCCGACTTCGAGGTCCCGGTCGAGCGTCTGGCGACGTGGCTCGCGCGGCTGGACGACGAGGACGAGGACGAGTAGTCACACCCCCACGAGCGCGGGCGCGAGCTCACGCCACTCGGGCAGCGGCAGGGCCGCGGGATCAGCCGTGAGCACCTGTACGCAGACGTGGTCGGCGCCCGCGTCGAGATGCTCCCGCACGCGCGCGTGGAGCACGTCCACGTCTCCGTGGGCGACGATCGCGTCGACCAGCCGCCGACTGGGCCGCCCGCCGGCGATGTCCTCGTCGCCGAAGCCCATGCGGCGGACGTTCGCCGCCTGGTGGGGCGCGCTGGCGACGTAGCCCGCGACGTGCCGGGCGGCCACCTCGCGGGCCCGCTCGACGTCCGTGTCCAGGACGACGGCCTGCTCGACGCCGAGGAAGGCGTCCGTTCCCATGATCTCGCGCGCGAGAGCGGTGTGCTCCACGGGCACGAAGTACGGATGTGCGCCCCAGGCCCGCTCGGCGGCCAGCGCCAGCATCTTCGGGCCGAGCGCTGCCAGGACGCGGCGCGGCGCCGGGTCGGGAACCGGCCCGTGGGCCGGGGCGGCGTCCATGGAGTCCAGATAGCGGCGCATCGTCGAAAGGGCCCTCCCTCGCGCGGGGACGGGATATCCGTCGACCTCATGGACGGTGTCGTCGACCCGGTGGCCGCCGAGGCCCAGCAGATAGCGCCCCGGGAAGGCCTCGCCGAGCGTGCGTTCGGCCGTCGCCATGGCGAGGGGGTCCCGGAAGGCGATGTTGGCGATTCCCGAGGCGACGACGATGCGCCGCGTCGCCGAGAGCAGCAGCCACGCCTGCCCGACCGCGTCCCGCCCGAACGCCTCCCCGTACCAGAGTGCGCCGTAACCCAGCTCCTCGATCTCCGCCGCGGCTTCGCGCACACGTCCCGCGGGCTGCCCCTCGAAGGCGAGCGTCCAGATTCCCGCCCGGCCGAGCCCGTTCCGCCCCATGGCGTCAGTCATCACTGCCCCCAACACAGAAGCCTTCCGGAGACCCTCTCCGGATAATCTCATGAGACGATACGGAGAACCGCTCCGGATGGCTAGGGACGGGGGGCGACGGGACAGGAAAATGGGGCGATGACGAAGGCCGAGGAACGCACAATGAGCGGCGAGCGAGCGAAGTCCGCGGAACGGACGAAGACGGAGCCGCGGTCACGGCGGGCCACCGCCACCACCCCTGCTGCCGCCGCCCCTGCCGCGACCGCTACCACCCCTGCCGCCGCCCCCACCCCTGCCGCGCCCGGCACCACCGCTGCCGCGCCCGCCACCACCACACCCGTGACCGGCACCCCCACATCCGGGGCCGGCACCGGCACCGGCCCCCCACCGGACACCGACCCGGCGCTCGGAGCCGACACGGGCACCACACCTGAGACGACCGATCCCGCACCCGTCCCCGTCCCCGCCCCAGTCGGCCGGCAGCCCCGCGCGGACGCCCGCCGCAATCGTGAGCGCATCGTCGCCGCGGCGCGCGAGGCATTCTCCGAAGCGGGTCCGGACGCGTCCCTGAACGACATCGCCCGCCGGGCAGGTGTCGGCCCGGGCACGCTCTACCGCCACTTCCCCGCGCGCCACGCCCTGCTGACAGCGGTACTGAAAGACCGCATCGACACCCTGTGCGACCGCGCGGACGAGCTAGCGGACGCCACCTCACCCGACGAGGCGCTGACCGAGTGGCTGCGCGCCTTCCTCGCCCACGCGCGCGGCAGCCATGGCCTGGGAGGCGCCCTGATGGCCGAAGAGCCGCATCCGCAGCCGCACACACCGGATGCTCCGGACTCCTTCGACTGTCATCAGCGCATCCAGGACACGGCACACCGACTGCTGACGCGCGCGCAGCGCACGGGCACGGCCCGCCGGGACCTCACCGCCCCCGACCTGGTCCAGCTGATCGTCGGAATCGCCCTGTCGACGGCCCATACGACCGCGGACCCCGGTCGACCGGAGCGCCTGCTGGCCTTGGTCCTCGACGCGGTGTCAGCACGCCCGAAGCCCTAACCCGAGCCGACCCGACTCGACCGGGCCAGGCCGGACCAGACCAGACTGGACCGGGCCAGACCGGACCAGGTGAGACCGGACCAGGCCAGGTGAGACCGGACCAGGCCGGGCCGGACCAAGCCGGGCCGGACCGGACCAGGACGGGTGGGACCGGACCAGGACGGGTGGGACCAAGCCAGACCAGGCCAGGCTGGGCCGGGCCAGAACGGGTTGGGCCGGGCCAGAACGGGTTGGGCCGGGCCAGAACGGGTTGGGCCGGGCCGGGCCAGAACGGGCCGGGCCAGACTGGGCCAGGCCGGGCCGGGCCAGACCAGACTGGGCTAGGCCGGGCCAGATCGGGCTGGGCCAGGCCGGGCCAGATCGGGCTGGACCGGGCCCGGCTAGACCGGCCCGGCCCCGACCGGGAGGCTCAGTCACCGAGGACCATCGCGAGGAGGTCAGCCGCGCCGCCGGCCCCAGCCCTCCGCCCGCATCCGGTCGTACGCGAGTCCGAGCGCCCCCTGCGCCAACAGCACCGCGGCCGCCGCGGCCCAGCCCCCGCTGCGCCGCCGTACCGCCCACGCCGCGAGCGGCAGACCGGCCGCCACCTGCGCCACGGCCAGCGCCCGCGCCTTGGGCCCGCGCACCCAGGGGCCGAGCGGACCGTTGTCGACCACGTCGAACTCCGCCCGCACCGCGTCCCGCCATCCGGACCATTCGACCGTACGTACGTCCCGCTGCACCCGCGCGACCTCACGGAGCCGGTCGGCCGCTTCGCCGGGACCCAGGCCCACGGGAAGGGCGAGGCCCGCGCGCGTGAGGACACCGAGAAGACCACGCACCCTGGAGCGCGCGTCGGCCCCCGTGTCGGGCCTGGCCAGCGCCTCCAGGGACTGCATGTCCAGAACGGGATCGAGGCCGAGCCGCGCGGCGAACGTCCGCATCGCCTCGTCCTCGCCGACCGGCGTGCCGTTCGCGAGCCATTCGTAGCCGACGGTGCGCCGGAAACCGGCGGCGAGGGTGTAGCCGGAGCGGTCGGTGTCCCACCACAGGGCGAGCACGGGCCGGCCCGAGCCGACCGCCAGCGCGGTGGCCCAGCCGGTGAGCACCCGGTCGACCGGCTCCTCGCCGTGCAGCCAGGGCTTGCCCTCGGGCACCAGCACGCTCCAGCCGCTGCCGGCCGGCGCGAGCAGCATCCCCTCGCGGAGCAGATGGGCCGCGGGCTCCAACGTGTCGATGTCGGCCCGGCAGAGCAGCAGCGCACCGACGCCCTGGGCATGCGCACGCTCGGAAGCTTCTGACGACATGACCCCCACGCTAGGACAGATCACAACATTCGGCGCATAAACCGCGACAGTTGGCCGCAGGCCACCACACGGCAGACGGTTCACCCTCGCCGTGTCTTGACTTCCCGCAACCGCGATATATCGTGAATAGCAGAGACGCGATATGGCGCGTCGTCATCGCCGCGTCACACCCGCCCGTCAAGGTTCCACGTCGCCAAGGAGGTCAGCCCATGTCCGTGTCGGAGTGGTCCGTCGCCGAGCCCCGGAAGCTCACGTTCGACGCCCCGGTGGCGACACTCCGGGTCCGCGTGGTCAACGGAACGGTGAACGTGATGGGCACGGACGGAGGTTCCGCCCGCCTGGAGGTCTCCGACATCGAAGGCCCTCCCCTGACCGTCATCCAGGCAGACGGAATCCTCTCCGTCGCCTATGACGACCTGCCCTGGAAGGGCTTCCTCAAGTGGCTCGACCCCAAGGGCTGGCGCCGCAGCGCGGTGATCTCGCTGGCCGTGCCCGCGGGCACCCGCGTGGAGGTGGGCGTGGTCGGCGCGGGCGCCATGGTCTCCGGCATCGAGGGGCACGCGGAGGTGAAGGGCGTCACCGGCGACACGACTCTGGTCGGCCTCTCGGGCCCGGTCCGCGCGGACACGGTCGCCGGGAACGTCGAGGTGCAGAGCGTCACCGGCGACCTGCGGTTCAACTCCGTGTCCGGTGACCTGACCGTCGTCGAGGCAGCGGGCTCCTCGGTCCGGGCCGATTCCGTGAGCGGATCGATGATCGTGGACCTCGACCCGGCGGGCAGCCCGACGGACGTCGCCCTGACGAGCGTCTCGGGAGAGATCGCGATCCGCCTCGCCCACCCGGCGGACGCGGAGGTGGAGGTGGACACCGCGAGCGGCTCGGTGTCGAACGCCTTCGTGGATCTCAAGGTCAGCGGCGGTGGAGTCTCCCCTGCCCCGGGCCGTTCGAGGGCTTGGGGATGGGGCGCCAAGCGGATCACGGGACGGCTCGGCTCGGGCAGCGGAAGGCTCAGGGCGACGACGGTCTCCGGGTCGGTCGCGCTCCTGCGCAGGCCACCGACGGAGGAAGATCCATACGACGAGGCCCCCCTGGACATCCCCCCCGCGGACACCGCCGACCCGACCGACCCGACCGACAAGAAGGTGCTCTGAAATGCCTCCCGTGTTCGCCCACGGCCGCCTGCGCCTGTATCTGCTCAAGCTGCTCGACGAGGCCCCCCGCCACGGCTATGAGGTGATCCGCCTCCTCGAAGAACGCTTCCAGGGGCTGTACGCACCCTCGGCCGGCACGGTCTACCCGCGCCTCGCGAAGCTGGAGGCCGAGGGCCTGGTCACGCACACCACCGAGGGCGGCCGGAAGGTCTACGCCATCACGGACGCCGGCCGGGCCGAGCTGGCCGGCCGCGGCGGCGAGCTGGCCGATCTGGAGCTGGAGATCCGCGAGTCGGTCGCCGGGCTCGCCGCCGAGATCCGCGACGGAGTCCAGGGCGCGGCGGGCGAGCTGCGCCGTGAGATGCGGGCCGCTGCCGAGGAAGCACGCGCCTCGGGTGGCGCGGGCTCCTCCACGGGCTCCTCCACCGGCAAGGGCTTCCCCGACGCGGCCGACTTCTTCGAGGGCGCCTGGGGCGACAAGGACGGCTGGCGCCAGGCGAAGGAGGAGTTCAAGCGCGCCAAGCAGGAGTGGAAGGAGCAGGCGCGCCGCGCGAAGGACGAGAGCCGCCGCGCCCGCGAGGAGGCCCAGCGGGCACGCCGCCAGGCCAGGGACGCCCAGGAGAAGGCGCGGACCATGGCCCAGGAAGAGATCCAGCGCATCGCCCAGCGCGTCCAGGAACAGGTCCAGGACCACTTCACACGGGGCGACTGGCCGACGGGCGTACGCGAGGGCCTGACCGAACTGGCCAAGGAGTTCAGCGACTTCGGCCTGGACCTCGGCAAACACTTCCCCCACTCGCCCGGCCGGCGCCCTGCCCCTGGGGCCACCCCGGGAACCGACCCCGGGGGCGCGCCCGAAGGCACCCCCACGAGCCGGCCCCAGGCCGAACCGGGAGCCGGGTCCGGGAGCGGGCCGGGAAGCGAATTCCGAGCCGGCTCCGGGAGCGAGGCCCGTCCTGGCTCCGACTCCAGCCCGGACACCATGCGCAAGCCCACGGCACCCCGGACAAGCGCCGGGACCGACCCCGTAAGCACGCCCGTGGCCGACTCCCTAACCGAGCCCGGAGCCGCCTCCAGAAGTGAGCCCGAGGCAGGCCCCGGACCCAAGTTCAGCGCCGCCCCCGAGGGGCTGGCCGTGGATTACCTCCCCGAGTGGGCCCAGGAGGACTCGACCGGCGATCCGGCCCGTGATCTCGACCGCCTGCTCGACCGGTTCCGTGACGACATCCGCGACGCGGCCCGCGACAACGGCGTCAGCGAGGGCCAACTCCGCGATGTCCGCGATCACTTGGCGTCGGCCGCCGCCCATATCGGGGCGGCCCTGCGCCCACCGAGGACCTGACGTCGGGCGGCGTCGACCGAGGCCGGACCCGCGTCAGACCGCGTCAGACCGCGTCAGACCCGCCTCAGTCGACGCCACCCGCGCCCGCACCCCGGCCCGCGGCCCCGCCGTGAAGGACCCGGTCCACCGACGCATGGGTGACCCCGTGATCCGCGAGCACCTCCGCGACGACGCCCGGGCGGACGGTGAGGGCGAGCAGGATGTGCTCGTCGCCGATGCGACGGTCACGGCGGGCGGTGGCGATGCGCAGGGACTTCACCAGGGCGTCCTTGGCCTCGCGGGAGAAGGGCACACGGCCGAACCAGGCCCGCCCGGCCTTACCGCCCCCTTTACCCGCCTTGCCCACCTTGCCCGCCTTCCCGCCGCCGCCCGCCAACGCACCCTCACCGTGCGTCTCTTCGACCCGGGAGACGAACTCGGCCACGTCGATGCCGAGCCCGGCCAGCGCGTCCGTGTCGGCCTGCGACAGGCCACCACGGCGCCGCGCACCGCTCAGCGCCTCCTCGATCGAGTCCCGGTGGCGTGCGGCCCCGAGCGAGGCCAGGGCGAAGGACCCCCGGCTCGCCTCACGGTCGAGCAGGGCGAGCAGCATGTGCCCGCCGTCGACCGAGTCGGCGCTCCCCCGCTCCGCGTGCTCGACCGCGCCCAGCACCACGGCGCGGGCGTCCTTGGTGAACCGCTCGAACATCACTGCCTCCCGTACTTCTTGTGCACGGCCTGCCTGCTCACTCCGAGCTCCGCGGCGATCTCCTGCCACGACCAGCCCTGCCGGCGCGCACCGCGCACCTGCACGGCCTCGAGCCGCTCCACCAGCTTCCGCAGCGCGGAAACGGCCCGCAGCCCGACCCGTGGGTCCTGATCACCCGCGCGCTCGGCGAGATCCGTAGCTTCGGTCATGCATGTCAACTTACGTTGACAGGAGCCCGTCGTCAACCATGGTTGACACGAGGAGTGGGGGGCGAGACGCGAAACCCCAACCCGCAACCCCCAACCGGCAACCCCCAACCGCCAACCCCCGCTCAGGCCTCCAGCACGATCTTCCCGAACTGCTCCCCGGACTCCAGCCGCTCAAAGCCCTCACGCGCCCGGTCCAGCGGAAGGACCTCGTCGATGACGGGGCGCACACCGGTCGTGGCGCAGAAGGAGAGCAGGTCCTCCAGTTCGTCCTTGGTGCCCATCGTCGAGCCGACGACCTTCAGCTCCAGGAAGAAGATCCGGGTGAGTTCCGCGTGCGAGGGACGGTCACCGCTCGTCGCCCCCGAGATGACCAACGTACCGCCCGGCTTCAGCGACTTGACCGAGTGCGACCAGGTCGCCGCGCCCACCGTCTCGATGACGGCGTCGACCCGCTGCGGCAGCCGGGCGCCCGACTCGACCGCCTCCACGGCGCCCAGCTCCACCGCCCGTTTCCGCTTGGCCTCGTCGCGACTGGTGGCGAAGACCCGCAGGCCCGCCGCCTTGCCGAGCATGATCGCGGCCGTGGCGACGCCACCACCGGCGCCCTGCACGAGGACCGAGTCCCCGGGGCGCACACCGGCGTTGGTGAAGAGCATGCGGTACGCGGTGAGCCACGCGGTCGGCAGGCAGGCCGCCTCGGCGAAGGACAGCTCCTTCGGCTTGGGAAGCACGTTCCAGGTGGGCACGGCCACGCTCTCCGCGAAGGTCCCCTGGTACTTCTCGGTCAGGATGGACCGGCCCTCGCGGGGTCCGACCCCGTGCCCGGACTGCCCGATGACGGAGTGCAGGACGACCTCGTCGCCGTGCTCGTCGATCCCGGCGGCGTCACAGCCGAGGATCATCGGCAGCTTCTCCTCGGCCAGGCCGACCCCGCGCAGCGACCACAGGTCGTGGTGGTTCAGAGAGGCGGCTTTGACCTTCACGGTCGACCAGCCGGGGCGCGCCTCGGGGGCGGGACGCTCCCCCAACTCAAGGCCGCTCAGCGGCTGGTCACGGTCGATTCGGGCAGCGTAGGCAGCGAACATGACGCCGACCATAGGCCGCCGCCGGGCCACGAAGGAACCTCGTACGAATGTGACACGCACCGCGTCCGCCCCCAGCCAGGCCGCCAGGCCACCAGGCCGCCACCCCGCGCCCCCGCCCCCGCCCCGGAAACACCGCGTCCCCCGCCGCGAAACACACGGCAGGGGACACGGTCACACCATCACGCAGGCGCACCATCACGCAGACACTCAGCTGCGAGCGACACCCTCCGCACGCGCGGCAGCGGCCACCGCCGCTGTCACAGCCGGGGCGACCCGCTCGTCGAACGGCGACGGAATCACGTACTCCGCGGAGAGCTCGTCCCCGACGACCCCCGCGAGGGCGTCGGCCGCGGCGATCTTCATGCCCTCGGTGATCTGCGAGGCCCGCACCTGGAGCGCCCCGGCGAAGATGCCCGGGAAGGCGAGGACGTTGTTGATCTGGTTCGGGTAGTCAGAACGCCCGGTCGCCACCACGGCCGCGTACTTGTGCGCGACGTCCGGGTGGACCTCCGGGTTCGGGTTGGCCATGGCGAACACGAAGGAGTTGGGCGCCATGGAGGCGACGGCCGGCTCGGGGACGGTTCCGCCCGAGACGCCGATGAAGACGTCCGCACCGGCGAGCGCGGCCTCCAGCGAGCCGCTCAGCCCGGCCTTGTTGGTGAGCTCGGCGAGTTCCCGCTTGACCGGCGTGAGGTCGTCCCGGTCACGGCTGACGATGCCCTTGCGGTCCGCGACCGCCACGTCCCCGAGTCCCGCTTCGAGCAGGAACTTGGCGATGGCGACACCGGCCGCACCGGCACCGGAGATGACGGCACGCAGCTCACCGAGGGTCCGGCCGGTCAGCTTCGCCGCGTTGCGCAGCGCCGCCAGCGTCACGACGGCCGTGCCGTGCTGGTCGTCGTGGAAGACCGGGATGTCGAGCCGCTCCTGGAGCTTGCGCTCGATCTCGAAGCACCGGGGCGCCGAGATGTCCTCCAGGTTCACGCCACCGAAGGACGGGGCGAGCCGCACCACGGTCTCGACGATCTCATCGGCGTCGGTCGTCGCGAGCGCGATCGGCACCGCGTCCACGCCGCCGAACTGCTTGAAGAGAATGGCCTTGCCCTCCATGACGGGGAGCGAGGCCTCCGGGCCGATGTCGCCGAGGCCGAGCACGGCGGTCCCGTCGGTCACGACGGCGACGACATTCGACTTCCACGTGTAGTCATGGACGAGCTCCGGCCGCTCGGCGATCGCGCTGCACACTTTCGCGACGCCGGGCGTGTATGCGAGGGACAGGTCGTCCTTGTCGCGGACCGGCACGGTGGCCTGCACGGCCATCTTGCCGCCACGGTGCAGCGCAAAAGCCGGATCGAAGGGCTCGTCTGCACCAGCAGGGCCCTCATGATCCGTACTGCTGTCGCTGCGAGGATTGACGATCTCCGCTGCCACTGTTCTGACCCCTTAAGTCTTAATCATTCGTTGAGGGTGTCCACTCCCGGTTGAGAAGTGGGCGGGCACCGTGTCCGTTCCCCGTCTGTCGACGGGGGAGAGGTACGGACACGCGGGCGCGCCGCACACGCGCCCTGAGCCCCGGATGAGGGGTGTAGCCAACCTTTGTACCCGAAGGCGGTGCGCGCGGGCGAGTGGCATTGGTTTCAGGCCGGGCCAACAAGGGCCCCACGGGTCCACATGGCGAGATTCGCGGGATATCGATTGGTTAACGGCGGTTTGCGCCATGACCCATACGCCCGTGCCGTACCGGGCTGTGGGCATTCGCCGTCGGCCCGTTATCCGATTTTGACATCTCCGGCACCCAGAATCGGACGGTCCGAATGGCAAGATGCCGTCATCACACGAGGTCGCGACACCCGAAGGTGTGTGCCCGACCCATCGGCAACTCCCTCATCCGCCGGAGGACCCACCATGACCGCAAGCTCCATTTGTCGTAAGACCGCAGCAAAGTCCGCGAAGTCCCGGATTGCCGCGGTCGGCGCGATCGCGGTCGCCGGTGCGCTGCTGCTTTCCGGATGCGGTGACCAGACCAACGACAAGAAGAGCGACGCGGTCAGCAACGCGCCGCTCGCCGACAAGCTGCCCAAGGACATCCGCGCCAAGGGCGTCATCAAGGTCGGCTCCGACATCGCCTATCCGCCGGTCGAGTTCAAGGACAAGTCCGGCAACACGGTCGGTATCGACCCGGACATCGGCGAGGCGCTCGGCAAGCAGCTCGGCGTGCGGTTCGAGTTCGAGAACGGCACCTTCGACACCCTCCTCGGCGGCCTGCGCTCCAAGCGGTACCAGCTCGCCATGTCGGCCATGACGGACACCAAGAACCGTCAGGAGGGCATCGACGAGGAGACCGGCAAGAAGCTCGGCACGGGCGTGGACTTCGTCGACTACTTCACCGCGGGCGTCTCGATCTACACCAAGAAGGGCGACGACCAGGGCATCAGGACCTGGTCGGACCTCTGCGGCAAGAGGATCGTCGTCCAGCGCGGCACCGTCTCGCACGACCTGGCCAAGACCGAGTCGAAGAAGTGCAAGGGCGACAAGAAGATCTCCATCGAGCAGTACGACAACGACCAGCAGGCCCAGACCCGGCTGCGCTCCGGCGGCGCGGACGCCGGTTCGTCCGACTTCCCGGTGGCCGCGTACGCCGTGAAGACCTCCGGCGGCGGCAAGGACTTCCAGCTGGTCGGCGAGCAGGTCGAGGCGGCTCCGTACGGCATCGCGGTCTCCAAGAAGAACCCCGAACTGCGCGACGCGATCCAGGCCGCGCTCAACGCCATCATCAAGAACGGCGACTACGAAAAGATCATCAAGAAGTGGGGCGTCGAGGACGGCGCGGTCAAGGAAGCCAAGATCAACGGCGGCAAGTGACCGCGTCCCTCCCTTGGGCCGTGCCCTCCCTCCCAGGCCGTGTCCTAGCCGCTCCAGTCGCTGAAAGGCCACTCCCGTGACCACCGACATCTCCAAGAAGGGCCCCAGGGACGACGTCCCGAAGGCCTCACCGGCGGAGGCCATCAGGGCCATCCCGGTCCGCCACTTCGGCCGCTACATCGCCGCGGTCCTCGCGATCGGCATCTTCGCCTCGATCGTCTACGCCTTCTCGCAGGGTGACATCACCTGGGGCGCGATCCCCGACAACTTCTTCGACGAGCGCATCCTCAAGGGCGTCCGCGAGACGTTGATCCTCACCTTCCTCTCGATGCTCATCGGCGTCGTCGGCGGCGTCATCCTGTCCGTGATGCGCCTGTCGAAGAACCCGGTGACCTCGTCGATCGCCTGGTTCTACATCTGGTTCTTCCGCGGTACGCCGGTCCTGGTCCAGCTCTTCGTCTGGTTCAACCTCGGCTTCGTCTTCGACTATGTGAACCTCGGCCCCGTCTACAAGGACGAGTGGTCGGACTTCATGACGCCGTTCCTGACGGCGCTGCTCGGTCTCGGCCTCAACGAGGCGGCGTACATGGCGGAGATCTGCCGCGCCGGTCTGCTCTCGGTCGACGAGGGCCAGACCGAGGCCTCGCACGCGCTCGGCATGAGCCACAACAAGACGCTGCGCCGCGTGGTGCTGCCGCAGGCGATGCGCGTGGTCGTGCCGCCGACGGGCAACGAGTTCATCAACATGCTCAAGACGACGTCGCTGGTCGCCGCCGTCCAGTACTACGAGCTGCTCAAGTACGCCCAGGACATCGGCACCTCGTCGGGCGCGACCGTGGAGGCGCTGCTGCTCGCCGCCACCTGGTACCTGATCATGACGTCGATCCTCAGCGTCGGTCAGTTCTACCTGGAGCGGTACTACGCGCGCGGCTCGTCCCGTTCCCTGCCTGACACCCCCTTCCAGAAGATCAAGGCCAACATGCTGTCGCTGAGCAATCGCGGCGCGGGAGGTGTGCGCTGATGACCGCCATGGTGAAGGCCGAGGACGTCCACAAGTCCTTCGGTCACGTAGAGGTACTCAAGGGCATCGACCTGGAGGTGGCCAGCGGTGAGGTCTTCTGCCTGATCGGCCCGTCCGGCTCCGGCAAGTCGACGTTCCTGCGCTGCATCAACCACCTGGAGAAGGTCAACGCCGGTCGGCTGTACGTCGACGGGGAGCTGGTCGGCTACCGGCAGAAGGGGGACAAGCTGTACGAGCTCAAGGACAGCGAAGTCGCCCTGAAGCGCCGGGACATCGGCATGGTCTTCCAGCGCTTCAACCTCTTCCCTCACATGACGGCGCTGGAGAACGTCATGGAGGCGCCGGTCCAGGTCAAGGGCGTCCCCAAGGCCCAGGCCCGGGAGCGCGCCGGGCAGCTCCTGGAGCGCGTGGGCCTCGCCGACAAGGCGGGCAACTACCCCTCGCAGCTCTCCGGCGGCCAGCAGCAGCGCGTGGCGATCGCCCGCGCGCTCGCGATGGACCCGAAGCTGATGCTCTTCGACGAGCCGACGTCCGCGCTCGACCCGGAGCTGGTCGGCGACGTCCTCGACGTGATGCGCGACCTCGCCGAGTCCGGCATGACGATGGTCGTCGTCACGCACGAGATGGGCTTCGCCCGCGAGGTCGGCGACAGTCTCGTCTTCATGGACGGCGGCGTGGTGGTCGAGTCGGGCCGCCCGCGCGATGTGCTGGGCAATCCGCAGCAGGAGCGGACGCAGTCGTTCCTGTCGAAGGTGCTTTAGCGCTCCGCTGGGTGGGGCGGTTTTCGGCCTGTTTTTCGGGTGCGGGGGCGTCGTGGCCGGGCGCGCGGTTCCCCGCGCCCCTTGCAGGGGCGCCCCCTTCGGGCGCCCCTGTCTCTTCCGTCTACTTCAGGCCCAGGACCACCGCGTCCGAGGGCGAGGCCCATACCGGGCGGGCCTCCGCGAATCCCGCCTCGCGGAGAGCGCGGACGTGCCACTCGGCGGAGGGCATGTCGCCGTCGGCGTGATCGCCGTAGATCTCGAACCGCTTGGCGGTGGGGCCGGCGAGGACCGGGTCCTGGGCGGCGAGCTGCCACCACTCCTTCCAGTCCAGTACGCCCTCGGCCTTGGCGCGCTCCATCCGGCGGTGGCGGTAGGCGCTCTCGGCGGCGTTCAGGCGCGGGGTCGCCGGGTCGGGCATGTGGTCGGCGTTCATGAAGACGCCGCCGTCGCGGACGAGTCCGGCGAGCCGGCCGTAGAGCGTGGCGAGCGGTTCGCTGTAGAGCCAGTGCAGGGCGGTCGCGGTGAGCACGGCGTCGTACGAGTCGTGCGGGAGCGCGGAGACCCACTCGGGGTCCGTCAGGTCCGCGGTGACGAAGGTGACGCGGTCGTCGTCGGCGAAGGTGCCCTCGGCGATGGCGAGCAGCGCGGGGTCGAGGTCGACGCCGACACTGGTGGCGTCGGGGAACCTCTTGAGCAGCCGGTCCGTAATACTTCCCGTACCGCACGCCAGATCGAGCACGCGCGGCGCGGGGCCGACCACGGCCTCGACCATGTCGAGCATGATCTGGAACCGCTCCTCGCGGTCGGGCAGGTACCACTGCTGCTGCCGGTCCCAGCTCTCCTGCCAGGCGCGCCAGTCGGTGCCGAGTCCGGTCCCCGTCTCGACTCCAGTCCCCGTCTCCGTCATCTGAACCCCTCCAGTCCGTAATACCCTGGTACCGCGATCGGCTATTACTTGCCGACAAGATGACCATAGCCCGCCCCCGTAAGGACTACAAGTGGAACTGGCCTATTACTCGGACTACGCCGTACGCCTGGTCAACAGCGAGGAGCCGGGCCGCAACAAGGACACGCTGACCTCGGTCGAAGTGATCCGGGAGCTGTTCGGACCGAGCACGCAGATGGCGCGCCGCGCGACGGACTCCGACCTCACGCGCTTCCGTTCCGTACGGGGCAGGCTCCGGGCGGTCTTCGAGGCGGCGGACGACGGCGACGAGACGCTCGCGGTGGACCTGCTGAACTCACTGCTCCTGGAGTTCCCGGTGAGCCCGCAGATCTCGGGCCATGACCACCGGGACGACGACGGGCGCCCGCTGTGGCACATGCACCTCGCGGACCACCCCTCCAACGCCACCGCCGGGTACGCCGCGATCGCCGCGATGGGCCTCGCCTTCCACCTCACCGAGCACGGCGTGGACCGCCTGGGCCTCTGCGAGGCGGCGCCGTGCCGCAACGCCTACCTCGACACGTCCACGAACCGCTCCCGGCGCTACTGCTCGGACCGCTGCGCGACCCGCGCCAACGTCGCCGCCTACCGCGCCCGCAAGCGCCTGGAGACGGAGCGCTCGGCGAGCACCGGCCGCACGGCGGAGACCGCCCAGCGCACCAGCGTCAACGGCGAGCGCCGCCCGGACGCGGGCGGCCGGTAGCGGAACCGCACCGTCCCCAGGACCAGCTCTTCGGGGACGACGCCGTAGTCAGTACTGTCCCCACCCGCGAACGCGTTGTCGCCGAGCACCCACCAGCCGCCCTCGCGGCGCTCCTTGGCCCGCTTGACGACCAGCAGGTCCTGCTGGAACGGGTGGCGCAGGACCACCACGTCACCCGGGCGGACGCGCGCGCCCCACCGCACGAGCAGCCGGTCCCCGTGGTACAGCGTGGGCACCATCGAGGGACCCGTCACCTCGGCCGCGCCCCACGGCAGGACGGCCCTTCGCTCGCTCTCCTGCGACAGCTCCGGCATCACCGGCACCTCCCCGGTCCTATCCTCCACCGGTCCCAGTCTGACCCTGGACTTTTGTCCTAAGCCCATGGGGGCACTCGCGAAAACCGGCCTCTCACGGAGTAATGTCCCACCTGAGAAGACGATCACGAGGAGGACAGCTCCATGCTTTCCCGCCTGTTTGCCCCCAAGGTGAAGGTCAGCGCCCACTGCGACCTGCCCTGCGGCGTGTACGACCCGGCCCAGGCCCGCATCGAGGCGGAGTCCGTCAAGGCCGTCCAGGAAAAGATGGCCGGCAACGACGACGCCCACTTCCAGGCGCGCGCCACCGTCATCAAGGAACAGCGCGCCGAGCTCGCCAAGCACCACGTGTCGGTGCTCTGGAGCGACTACTTCAAGCCCCCGCACTTCGAGAAGTACCCGGAGCTGCACCAGCTGGTCAACGACACCCTCAAGGCCCTCTCGGCCGCGAAGGCGTCGACGGACCCGGCGACGGGCCAGAAGGCGCTCGACTACATCGCCCAGATCGACAAGATCTTCTGGGAGACCAAGAAGGCCTGATCTGCGCAGGCATCCCGTAGGGGCCCGTCCGGAGCATCGGACGGGCCCCTTCGGCGTCCTCCCGTCTTCCTGCCTTTTCCGCTAGCGCGTTCCGCGTGGCCTGGCCAGGCCCAGGTCGTACGCGAGGATCGTGGCCTGGACGCGGTCGCGCAGGTCCAGATTGCCGAGCAGGGCGTTGACGTGGGACTTCACCGTGCCGGTCGTCACGCCCAGGGCGGCGGCGATCTCCGCGTTGGTGTGGCCCGCGGCCACCAGGGTCAGGACCTCGCGTTCGCGCGGTGTGAGGGATTCCAGGAGTACGGGGTCCGGGGCGGGCGCGGGGACGGTGCCGGCGAAAGCGTCTATCAGGCGGCGGGTGACGGTGGGGGCGAGCATGGCCTCGCCCGAGGCCACGACGCGGATGCCGGCGAGGAGTTCCTCGGGCAGCGCGTCCTTGAGGAGGAAGCCGGAGGCCCCGGCGCGCAGGGCGTCGTGGACGTAGGCGTCCTGGTCGAAGGTGGTCAGGACCAGGACGCGCGGGGTCGCCGCTCCGGCGCCCGTGGTCAGCAGGCGGGTCGCCGTGAGGCCGTCCATGCCCGGCATGCGGATGTCCATCAGGACGACGTCCGGGGAGAGTTCCGCGGCCAGCTGCACGGCCTGGGCCCCGTCCCGCGCCTCCGCCACCACGTGGAGGTCCGGCTCCGCGTCGACGATCGCCGCGAATCCGGCGCGGACCACGGCCTGGTCGTCGACGACCATCACTCGTACGCCGCTTCCAGTACCGCCGCGCGCGCCGCGACCGCCACGATCAGCGCTCCCACCAGCTGGGCGGCGCCGACCGGGTCGCCGTCCCGCAGCGCGCGCCCCGGCCAGTTGGCCAGCTGCTGAACCGCCAGCAGGACGGGCAGCAGCCAGTTACGTATCCCCTCCATATCGGCCTCGACGATACGGAGACGATACGGAGATGACGCGGAGGGGCGGGACGCGCCGGCCCGGCTCTATCCCTGGTTGGAGAGCACGATCGTACGGACGGCTGACGCCGCGACGCCCCGTGGCCGGAATGCTGAGGTGCATGACGACGAAGCCCCCAGCAACACCGGCCACTCCCCCTTACGCCCCAACGACCGCCCCTTCCCCACACCTCACAACCACCGCCACCCCTCCCCCACACTTCACGACCACCGCCACGTCTCCCTACCCTTACGCCCCGCACCCCCCACAAGCACCACCCCCGCCCCTCCCCTACCACCGCCTCGCCCTGATCACCGGACGTCACCAGTGGTGGCGCCCCCTGGCAGGCACCTCCCTGGTCCTGGCCGGTGCCGTGGCCGCCATGCTGCTGGTGCTGCTCGGCGCGGAGATCGCGGGCGCGGTGCTCGACCGCCCGGTCGACGCGGACGGGTTCCGGGTGTGGGGCGGGGTCGGGGAGACCGGCCTGGCGCTCCTCTCCCTCGCCGTACTGACCCCCGTGGTGTTCCTCGCCGCCCGCTGGGCCCAGCGGCGACCGGCCGGGACGCTGTCGTCGGTCGCCGGGCTGCTGCGGTGGGGCTGGCTCGGACGGTGCCTGGCGATGGGGCTGCCCCTGGTCGTGGGGGCGTTCGGCATCATGCTGCTGTTGCCTGCCCCCGCAGGCAGCGGCACGGACGACATGGTGTGGGCCGGACTCCCGGACTTCCTGCTGGGACTCGCGATGGTGTGCGCACTCGTGCCGTTCCAGGCGGCGGCCGAGGAGTACGCGTTCCGGGGCTGGCTCACGCAGGCGGTCGGCGCCTGGCTCCGCTCGCCGTGGGTGGCGATCCTGCCGCAGGCGCTCCTGTTCGCCGCGGCGCACGGCTGGGGAACGCCGTGGGGCTTCGCGGACCTGGTGGTGTTCGGCCTGGTCACGGGCGTACTGACGATCCGTACGGGTGGACTTGAGGCGGCCATCGGCCTGCACGTGCTCAACAACCTGCTGTCGATGGGCGTCTCGGCCGCGATCGCCGGCGCGCTCGCCTCCGACGAGACGGCCGCCGACATGGACTGGATGCCGGTCGCCGCCGATGTCGTGATGCTCTGCGGATACGCGGCACTGGTGCTGCGGATGGCGGGCCGCCGGGGCGTCCAAGCGGTGAGCGCGGGGCACCCGGGGGTGCCCGTGCCGGGCGCGGGAGACAGCTGACGGTACTGATCGGCCAGGCGCGCGCCGCGGGCCACAACCCGCCCCCGCTTAACCGGTTGCCGCGCCCGACGGCCGCCTGGTGCACTGGCCGGAGCCGGCGAGAGACCGGCGCAGTCGACGAAGGAGAAGGAAATGCGGCGTTCGTGCATGTCCCGCCCTGAAGGAAGCCACCTCTCTTCAAAGGACATGACGGTACGTGCATTCACCTGCTCCGCACACGCTGAACCCGAACCCGAACCCGAACCCGAACCCGAATCTGAACCTGGGCATCCTGGCCCACATCGACGCCGGTAAGACCAGCCTCACCGAGCGGCTCCTGCACGCCGCCGGTGTCATCGACGAGGTCGGCCGCGTCGACGACGGGAACACCCGGACCGACTCGCTCGCCCTGGAGCGGCAGCGCGGCATCACGATCAAGTCCGCGGTCGCCTCCTTCGTCATCGAGGCCCCCGAGGAGGACGAGGGGCACGACGGGCCCGGCGGCGACGGCGTCACTGTCAATCTCATCGACACCCCCGGCCACCCGGACTTCATCGCCGAGGTGGAGCGGGTCCTGAGCGTGCTCGACGGCGCCGTGCTCGTGATCTCCGCCGTGGAGGGCGTCCAAGCGCAGACCCGCGTCCTGCTGCGCACCCTGCGCCGACTGCGCATCCCCACGCTGATCTTCGTCAACAAGGCGGACCGCGCCGGCGCCCGCTACGACGGCGTCCTGAAGCACATCGCCGAGCGGCTGACCCCGGACATCGTCCCGATGGGCACGGTCACGGACCTCGGCACGCGCGAGGCGCGCTTCACCTTGTTCACCGCCCATAACTCCGAAGACGGCGGCTTCACCACCCGTCTGACCGAGCTGCTCACCGGGCACGACGACACGCTGCTGGCCGCGTACGTCGACGACGCGGCGTCCCTCTCGTACGACCGCCTGCGGGGCGAACTGGTTCGGCAGACCGGCCAAGCCCTGGTGCACCCCGTCTTCTTCGGATCGGCGGTGACCGGCGCCGGCATCCCCGAACTTACGGGCGGCATCAGGCAGTTCCTGCCCATGGCCACCGGGGACGCCGAAGGCACCGTCTCGGGCCGCGTGTTCAAGGTCGA
The DNA here is from genome assembly GCF_053591415.1 of Streptomyces sp. NPDC003032. Classification (NCBI taxonomy): domain Bacteria; kingdom Bacillati; phylum Actinomycetota; class Actinomycetes; order Kitasatosporales; family Streptomycetaceae; genus Streptomyces; species Streptomyces sp. NPDC003032. The sequence goes on from NZ_JBSFTT010000003.1 coordinate 231,011, forward strand.
GCGCGGGACCGCCGGCGAGAAGATCGCGTACGTACGTCTGTTCTCGGGCACGATCCGCACGCGCGACCGCGTCGACATCCTCGACGGCGAGGCGGGGACCATGGGCAAGGCGGCCGGTGACAGCCGCGAGGGCGGCGCGGGCAGCGACGGCAAGGTCACCGCCGTCAGCGTCTTCGACGAGGGCACGGACGTGCGCCGCGCGGAGGTCCGTGCGGGGCAGATCGGCAAGCTCTGGGGGCTCGGCGACGTACGGATCGGCGACGTGATCGGCGTACCGCCCAAGGGAGCCGAGCCGGGCGGGCGCTTCTTCGCGCCGCCCACTCTGGAGACGGTCGTCACCCCGGTCCGCCCCGCCGACCGGGGCGCCCTGCACGTCGCGCTCACCCAGCTCGCCGAGCAGGACCCGCTGATCGACCTGCGGCAGGACGCCGTCCGGCAGGAGGTGTCGGTCTCGCTCTACGGGGAGGTGCAGAAGGAGGTCATCCAGGCGACGCTCGCCGAGGACTTCGGGCTCGACGTCTCCTTCCGCGAGACGACGACGATCTGTGTGGAGCGGGTCGTCGGGACGGGCGCGGCGTTCGAGATCATCGACAAGGAGCCCAACCCGTTCCTCGCCACGGTCGGGCTGCGGGTCGGGCCCGCGCCGGTCGGCGCCGGGGTGGAGTTCCGGCTCGGGGTCGAGCTGGGTTCGATGCCGTACGCGTTCTTCCGCGCCGTCGAGGAGACCGTCAGGGAGACCTTGCACCAGGGACTCCACGGCTGGCGCATCCCCGACTGCACGGTCACGATGACGCGTTCCGGCTACTGGCCGCGCCAGAGCCACGCGCACGGCACCTTCGACAAGAGCATGTCGAGCACCGCCGGTGACTTCCGGCATCTGACGCCGCTGGTCCTGATGGACGCGCTGCGCGAGGCGGGCACGGCGGTGCACGAGCCGATGCACCGCTTCCGGCTCGACGTGCCCGCCGACACGGTCGGAGCGGTGCTGCCCGCCCTCGCCCGGCTGCGGGCCGTGCCGCACACGTCGACGGCGAGCGGAGCCTCGTACCGCCTGGAAGGCGACATTCCCGCGCAGCACGTGCACGCGCTGGAGCAGCGGCTGCCCGGACTCACGCGCGGCGAGGGCGAGTCGGAGACCGCCTTCGACCACTACGAGCCGGTGCGCGGCGCTCCCCCGCGGCGCGAGCGGACGGACCACGATCCGCTCAGCCGCAAGGACTATCTGCTGCGGGTGGTGCGCAGGACGCCGGCCTGAGCAGGCCGGTCGGGGCCCCGAACTCCGGAAGCGGGGCCCCGACCCTCCTGGCCGGGGCCCCGGCCCTCCTCAGGCCCCGAACTTCGGAATGTTCAGGTTCCGCAGCCGCTCGGGGTCCGCGATGATGTCGATCTCCACGATCTTGCCGTCCACGACCGTGAAGGACCCGAGCGAGAACACCTCGCCGTCCGGCGTCGCGACCAGGCCCGGCAGGCCGTTGATGAGCACCACGTGCTGGTCCGCGGCGAGCCGCGCGAACATCGACGCCTGCTTGGCCACCGTCGCCGCGCCCCGCACGAGCTTCGACAGGCCCGAGGACACCTCGCCGGTGTCCGCGCGCAACACGACGTCCGGGTCGAGGAGTTCGAGCAGCGCGTCGAAGTCACCGGCCTTCGTGGCGGCCGTCCAGGCCTCCACTATCTCCCGCTGCCTGGCGACATCGGTGTCCTGCGCGGGGGCCGAGCCCTGCACGCGGCGGCGGGCCCGGCTGGCCAGCTGCCGGGTCGCGGCGGGCGAGCGCTCCACGATGGGCGCGATCTCCTCGAAGGGCACGGCGAACATGTCGTGCAGCACGAACGCGAGCCGCTCCGCGGGAGCGAGCGTTTCGAGTACGACGAGCAGGGCGAGGCCCACCGAGTCGGCGAGCAGCACCTCCTGCTCGGGGTCGACCACGTCCACGCGGCTGACGACCGGGTCCGGCACGTGCGTCTCCAGGGAGACGTCCAGGGAGTCCTCGCGCCGGGACTGCCGCGAGCGCAGCAGATCCAGGCAGACCCGGCCGACGACGGTCGTCAGCCAGCCACCCAGGTTCCGCACTTCGCCGGTGCCGGACGCCGACGGCTCAGACCCGGACCCGGATACCGGCGCGGCGGCCGCCTCGGTGCGGCTGAGCCGGAACCACGCCTCCTGGACGGCGTCCTCGGACTCGCTCAACGAGCCGAGCATGCGGTACGCGACCGCGTTCAGCCGGGGCCTGTGCTCCTCGAAACGGGCGGCCAGGTCGGCTTGGGCCGTTGCGTTGTCGTCCATCAGTCACATTCTCCCGTCGCGATCCGTCATGGCTGTGACACCTGACGGCTATGGCTGTGACACCTGACAGCTGAGGAGAACAGTAATGAACGCACGTATGAAGAACCCGGCCCAGGTCCTCCCCGCGACCGTGCCCGCCGTCCAGAGCCTGCTGGAGACGGCCCGGAGCGCCGGGGTGCCGGAGGCGACCCTCGAACTCGTCCACCTGCGCGCCAGCCAGATCAACGGCTGCGGCTACTGCGTCGACTCCGGGGTGCGCAGCGCCAAGAAGAACGGTGAGACGGACGAGCGTCTGCACGCCGTGGCCGCCTGGCGCGAGGCGCGCTACTTCACCGACTCCGAGCGGGCGGCGCTCTCCCTCGCCGAGCACGCCACGCGCCTGGCCGACCGTTCGGACGCCGTGCCGGACACCGTCTGGGACGACGCCGCCGACCACTTCGACGAGCGGCAACTCGCCGCGCTCATCCTCATGATCGGCATGACCAACCTCTTCAACCGCATAAACGTGACGACCCGTCAGACCGTCGGACGGGCCTGACACATGACACACGGACCAGTGAGGAGGGACCGGAGAAGGGAGGCGAAGCCGGAGTCGTCAGAGAAGCGACGCCAACACCGCCCGTAGTCCGGCGGGTTCGCGATACAGCAGGCCGGTCATCCCGAGCGCTCGGGCGGCCTCCACGTTCTCCTGACGATCGTCCACGAAGAGACAGCGGCCGGGGGCGACCCCGGCCCGCTCCACCGCCGTCTCGTAGATACGAGGGTCCGGCTTGGTGACGCCGAGGTCGGCGCTGCTGATCACGTCGTCGAAGAGCCCGGCCGGACCGGTGAGGCCGAGCAGCGCCAGATCATCGGCCAGCCACGGCGTCGCGTTGGTCACCAGCAGGACCGGAAGCCCGGTCGCACGGACCTGCCGCAGCAGCCCGACCACCACGTCATCGGCGCGGAACTTGGTCTCCGCCAGCGTGATCCCGAGCTGCTGCCCGCGCTCCCACGGCACCCGGTCGGCCAGACCGCGGGCGATCGAGTCGATCCACTGTTCCTTGGTGATCTCGCCGCGCATCAGCGGCAGATCGGTCTCGGGCGCGAAGGCGATCTCGGCGGTACTGCCCGGTGGCAGCCCGGCCGCGGTCTCCATCTGTTCCAGTTCCGCCATGTCGTAGAAGCGGATCACGCCGTCGAGGTCACTCAGTACGGCGTCGAACGCCCGGCCGGAGATGGTCATCGGATGTGTCTATCACGCGCCTGCCAGGACCGTACCGGGGCCGTACCTGGGCTGGGGCCGGGCCGGACCCGTCGCCAGTACGGAGGTCACCCCTCCACCTCCAAGGTGTACCGCAGCTTCTCCTTGGCGCGGGCGCCCAGACGGTCGTAGAAGCGGATGGCTCCCTCGTTCCACGCGGGCGTCTGCCACTGCACCACGGTCAGACCGAGGGCGCGCGCCTCGGCGGACACCGCGTCCATGAGGAGCGGTCCCAGACCGAGGCCGCGGTGGCCGTCGCGCAGGAAGAGGCAGTCCATGTGGAGATACTCGACGCCGTCCCATGTGGAGATCTCGGGCGCGCACGTGGCGTACCCGACGAGTTCGCCCCCGGGCAGCTCCGCCACCAGACAGCGCAGGCGCGGCTCCGGGACACCGAAGAGGAGCGCTCCGAGCCGCTCCGCCAGTCCGGCCCCGGGCGGCGCCGCCTTCTCGAACGCGGCGTGCTCGGCGGCGAGTTCGGCGACGCGCGGCAGGTCAGCGGGCCGGGCATGACGTACGACCGGGACCCCGGAGGCGGCAGTACTCATCGCACGTCCCCTTCCCGCACATCCGCGCCCCAGACGCAGGTGCGCCCCCTCTCCGTCGGCGGGAACTCACGTCACTGGGAGGCTTACGTCACTGGGAGGCTTACGTCGCCGGGAGGCAGGCATCCGCGACCGAGAGGCGGGCGTCCGCGCGGGCACGACGCAGCGCACCACGACGCTTGCCGTCACGCGGGATCACCCAGCCGCGCTCACTTCGTGTCGTCGTCGACGCCCGGCTGCGAGGCCGGCAGGTCGGGCTCCGCGTCATCGTCGGAGACGGGGGCATCCCGGCCCCGGCGGCCCGGTAACGCCGCGGACCTCCTGCCGCGCCGCGACCGGAAGTGCTTCCCGGCACCGGAGTGTGGCGCGTCGGCCTCATCCACGTAGGCCTCACAGTGCGCGTTACGACACGGCCCGGGGCCCCACACAGGGACGAACACCCCGAGCACCTTACGCCGCCGGATGACCGTACCGACCGGTTGACCGCAGGCCTCGCACACAGGCTCGGGCTCGTCCTGCGGGCCGGGGCCGGACCGGGGCCCTTCGCTGACCATACGCGGAGTTTATTCCCGTACGGCCCCGCTGTGCAGCCCCGCGGCGCCCCGGCTCTCCTGACCGCACCCCCGGCCAAGCGCACCGCCGCGCCCCAGCACCGTCCGCGACAGTCGGACACCGTCAGACGGATGCCCGCGGCTCACGCCACATCGGCCACATCCGCGGCCCCTCCGGCAGGTCGAGCGGCGCCCCCGTGAAGGCGAACCCCAACCGTTCGTACAGGTCACGGCTCCGCGCGTTGCTCGCCTCCAGATAGGCGTGCAGGCCCTCCCGATCGCACCGTTCGAGGACGGCGTTGACCAGCGCCGTACCGAGTCCCTCTCCCTGCCGGTCCGGCCGTACGGCGATCATGTGCAGGTACTCATGCGCCCGATCGGTCGGATGGGCCGCGTCCGTCAACCGGCCGATCAGCTCGACCCGTTCGTTCTCCGGGTCGACGGCCTGCCGCAGCAGCGCTGGGCCATCGACCTCCGCATCGGCCTCGGCCGCCGCCTCCGCCCCTACGTCCTCCCCGTCCTGCCCGACACCCTCCGCGCCGGCCGCCGGTACGGACCACCACAGGGCCGCCGCCGCACCGTCCTCGGCGATGTCGATGAACCCCTCGCCGAGCGCGAGATCGAAGAAGGCGCCCATCAACGCGCCGTGCCTACGCCGACGGTGCTCCTCCCCTGGAAACACCCAGCCGCTCACCGGATCCCACATGAACGCCTCGTCGAGCAGCCGGACCACCTCGGCCCGGTCCCCCTCCCCGGCTCTACGGATCGCCACACCCACAGCCCGCCCCACCCCTCACCACTCGCCCGCATCCGATGACGCGCCGCCCCGCGCTCAACTCCGCGTCGGCGCCCGCCGCTTGCAGCCTAAGTGATCGCCCCCGCAGACACGGAAGGCCCCGCGCACCACCAGAATCCCGGCGGCCGCGGGGCCCTCACCTCACTCTCCCCCTCCCAGCATCCCCTCCCCACACCACCCCAGCCCCCTTGGGCCTCGGTCTCCCCTCCTCAGCCGACAGCCCCTCGACCCCGCCCCCGCACCCCTCAATGCGTACGTCGCGTCACGAACTCCGCAAGTGCCAGCAGCCCACCGGCCGACTCCGGATCGGGCACCGCCCTCGCGAGCTGGCCCACCGCCCTGGACATCCGGTCGGCCGCGTGCACCTGCGCCCAGTCACGCCCGCCCGCACGCTCCACCGCGCGGGCGGCCCGCTCCAGCTCGCCCTCGCCCTTGGCGGGCGGCCCGACATAGAGCTGGGCCAGTTCCACCGCGGCCGGCGTGCCCGAGGCGAGCGCGGCGACCACCGGCAGGGACTTCTTGCGGGCCGCCAGGTCCGCGCCCGCCGGCTTGCCCGTGTGACCGGGGTCGCCCCAGATGCCGATGACGTCGTCGATCAGCTGGAAGGCGAGCCCGGCCTCGCGGCCGAACCCGTCGAGCGCGTCGACCTCCTGAGGCCCGCCGCCCGCGTACACCGCCCCCAGCGCGCACGCGCAGCCGAGCAGCGCCCCGGTCTTGGCCTCGGCCATGGCGAGGCACTCGTCGAGCGTCACCTCGTCGGGGCCGCGGCGCTCCAGGGCGCAGTCCGCGTGCTGGCCCGCGCAGAGCTCCACGACACAGCGGGCGAGGCGGGCGGACGCCGCCGGGGCCCCCGGGTGGGGGTCCTCGGCGAGCAGCCGCTGCGCGAGCGCCTGCAGGGCGTCACCGACGAGGATCGCGTCGGCGTCACCGAACACCGTCCAGGCGGTGGGCCGGTGCCTGCGCGTGGTGTCGCGGTCCATCACGTCGTCGTGCAGCAACGTGAAGTTGTGGGTCAGCTCCACGGCCGCCGCCGCCCGGACTGCTGTGGCGGGCTCCCCGCCGAGCGCCCGTACCGCCGCGAGGACGAGCGCGGGCCTGATGGCCTTGCCGGCGTTCCCCGCGGCCGGTGTGCCGTCGGCGTGCTCCCACCCGAAGTGGTAGCGCGCGACGCGGCGCAGGGATCCGGGCAGCGAGTCGACCGCCCTGTGCAGCTCGGGATCGACGCACGCGCGTGCCGCCGCCAGGATCTCCGCGGCCTCATGCCGCTCACCGGGCTCCGGTGGCCGCGCCACCGCCTCGGCCGCGCCTGCCGTGTCCGTCGTCGTGTCCGTCATGGACTCACCCCGGGAAGAAACGGGACGGTGGCGGTTCCTCGGCCTGTGGGCGCGTACGGAGGGGGTGTACCCCGCACGGTGGCCACGGACACGGTCCCGGGCTCACGTCCAGCGGCCGATCTCGACGTTCTCCAGGACGCCGAGCGCGTCGGGCACGAGCACGGCGGCGGAGTAGTAGGTCGACACCAGGTACGAGATGATCGCCTGCTCGCTGATGCCCATGAACCGCACGGACAGGCTCGGTTCGATCTCGTCCGGGATGCCGCTCTGCCGCAGGCCGACGACGCCCTGCTCCTCCTCGCCCGTACGCATACAGATGATGGAGGTCGTGCGGGCCTCGGTCACCGGGATCTTGTTGCACGGGAAGATCGGGACACCGCGCCAGGTGGGGATCCTGTTGCCGGCCATGTCGATGGTCTCGGGGACGAGTCCGCGCTTGTTGAGTTCGCGGCCGAACGCGGAGATCGCGCGCGGGTGGGCGAGGAAGAGCTTCGAACCTCGCCTGCGGCTGAGCAGTTCGTCCATGTCGTCGGGGCTCGGCACGCCGTCGTGCGGCTGGATCCGCTGGTCGTACTCGCAGTTGTTCAGGAGCCCGAACTCGCGGTGGTTGATGAGCTCGTGCTCCTGGCGCTCCTTGAGCGCCTCGACGGTGAGCCGCAGCTGCTGCTCGGTCTGGTTCATCGGCTGGTTGTAGAGGTCGGCGACGCGCGTGTGGATGCGCAGAACCGTCTGGGCGACGCTCAACTCGTACTCACGCGGCGCCGATTCATAGTCCACGAAGGTTCCCGGCAGCACCGCCTCGCCGACGTGTCCGGCCGAGAGGTCGATGGCCGCCTCGCCGAACTTGTTGGTGCGCTGGGCCGGGATGGTCCGCAGCCGCTGGAGGTGCCCGCGCAGTGATTCGCTGCGCTCGGCGACCTGTTCGAGGTCCTGCCTCGGCAGCGTGAGGACCGTACAGGCCGTCACCGCGCGCGCTGTGTACTCCCAGATGGCCTCGGAGTCGAGGAGCGCCGCCTCTCCGAAGTAGGAGCCGTCGGCGAGTGTCCCGAGCACCGAGTCGTCCCCGTAAGGACCCGTGCCGATCTTCTCCACCCGGCCGTGCGCGAGGAGGAACACCTCGTCCGCCTGGCTCCCGAACGAGGTCAGGATCTCGCCCGCGGCGAACTCCCGCTGCTGGCAGCGCCGCGCCAGCTCGCTGAGCACTTCCTGGTCCTCGAAGTCCCGCAGCACCGGCAGCTCGCCTAGCTCCGCCGGGATGACCTGCACCTGGTCGCCCGTCTTCACGAACGTCACCCGGCCGTCACCGACCGAGTAGCTCAGCCTTCGGTTCACCCGGTATGTTCCGCCTTGCACCTGCACCCAGGGCAGCATCCGCAGCAGCCAGCGCGAGCTGATCTCCTGCATCTGCGGTGCCGACTTGGTGGTGGTGGCCAGATTCCGGGCGGCCGATGTGCCGAGGCTCTGCTGCGGCTTCTCCGACTCTGCGCGGACCTCTTCGCCTACCGACATTGCGTGTGCCCCTCCCGAGTACCTGCGGTCATCTGCAGATGCCAGCCTTCCAGCACGGACCGTGGCCGCGCCATTACACGAACGAGCGGGAATGGATCACGCCCAGGCTGGGCAGGGGGCGCATTTCCACCCGTTCGGCCCAACCGATTCACCCGTCCGCAGGAGGCCGGGAACCGCAAGATCGCGGTTTCCGTTGAACTGTTCGTGGGGCATCCACCGCCCGCACCCTTCGCTTCAACGGCAGGAGACAGCAATGGCAGGCTTCCTGGATCGCGCCAAAGAGCAGGCGCAGCGGGGCCTCACTCAGGGCAAGCAGAAGATCGACGAGGTCCAGGAGAAGCGCGCGGGTGACGCCCTCCTGAAAAAGCTCGGCGCCGCGTATTACGCGGAGCGCCGTGGCACCGGTTCCCCGCAGGCCACCCAGCAGGCTCTGGAGGCCCTGGAATCCCACATCGCGGCGCATGGCGACAGCTTCCTGCACGGTAGCTGACCGGATCGGCTCGCACGGTGCCCGAACAGGCCTCGGATCGATTCCGAACAGCTGGTCCGGGCACCGGAGTTCCGGTACAAGCAGGGCGTACGAGGCGGTCCGCGACCGGCGGCCGTCGCGCCCCGCAAAGGAGGCGGTCATGGCCCCACCCATGTCCGCGGGACGCTTCTTGGACGCCCTGCGAGACGAAGGCGTGACCGTGGTCGAAGTCGGCGAATGGGAGCAGCACAACCGCAACCACAAGGGCCCCTGGGGCCCCGTGCACGGCGTGATGATCCACCACACCGTGACGTCGGGCAGCGAGCACACGGTGGAGATCTGCCGCGACGGGCACGCGTCGCTGCCCGGACCGCTCTGTCACGGCGTGATCACCAAGGACGGCCGCGTCCACCTCGTCGGCTACGGCCGTGCGAACCACGCCGGCCTGGGCGACGACGACGTGCTGCGCGCGGTCATCGCCGAGAAGCGCCTGCCGCCGGACAACGAGGCGAACACCGACGGCAACCGCCACTTCTACGGCTTCGAGTGCGAGAACCTCGGTGACGGCGAGGATCCCTGGCCCGACGCCCAGCTGGACGCCATCGAGAGGGTCTCGGCCGCTATCTGCCGCGTCCATGGCTGGACGGAGCGTTCGGTGATCGGCCACCTGGAGTGGCAGCCGGGCAAGGTGGACCCGCGCGGCTTCACCATGGCCCAGATGCGGGAGCGCATCGAGGAGCGCCTCAAGTAGCCCCCGGGGGAGGCCGACGCAAGGCTCCCCCGCCGAACCGCCCCCTGTCGGACAGCGTGCCTCAGGGGACAATGGCGGGGTGCACCACACCCCGCCCACCGGTCTGCGACCCTGGCTCCCGTCGCCGTTGCAGCGCGTAGAGGACGACCGTTTCGGCCGCCACGGCGTGCGGCTGCTGCTCAAGCGGGACGACCTGATCCATCCGGACCTGCCGGGCAACAAGTACCGCAAGCTCGCCTTGAACCTCCGGGCCGCGGCCGATGTGGGCCACGACACGCTGCTCACCTTCGGCGGCGCCTACTCCAACCATCTGCGCGCCACGGCGGCCGCGGGCCGCCTCCTCGGCTTCGCCACGGTCGGCGTCGTGCGCGGCGACGAACTCGCCGGGCGCCCTCTCAATCCGTCTCTGACCCGGTGCACGGCGGACGGCATGCGCCTGCACTTCGTCGACAGATCGACGTACCGCGCGAAGAGCGAGCCCGGGACGCTGGCCGCGATCCTGCGAGAGGCGGGCGCGCGGTCCGCGTACGTGATTCCGGAGGGCGGCAGCAACGCGCTCGCCGTACAGGGCTGTACGGCCCTCGGTGAGGAGCTGCGCGAGCACACGGACGTGGCGGCCGTGGCCTGCGGCACCGGCGGCACGCTCGCGGGGCTGGCCGCCGGACTCGGCCCGGACCGGCGGGCCCTTGGCATACCGGTCCTCAGGGGGGGCTTCCTGGGTGCCGACATACGGGCCCTGCAACGAGAGACGTTCGGCGAGCCGACCGCCAACTGGCACCTGGACGACCGCTTCCACTGCGGCGGCTACGCCCGCACGCCTCCCGAGCTGCTCGCCTTCGCCGAGGACTTCGAGCGCCGCCACGGACAGGAGACCGGCCTCTCCGTAGAGCATCTCTACGTCGCCAAACTGCTCTACGCCCTGACCGCCCTCTCCGAAGAGGGCGCCTTCCGGCCCGGCACCCGCCTCACCGCGGTGATCACCGGCACCGGCGAGAGCCCGGCTCACTCCTCGACCTCCCGGTAGGCGGCCGCCTCCTCCAGGTCCAGCTTCCGCAGCAGCGTCCGCATCATCTCGTCGTCGATGCGCCGCTCGTCCCGCATCTTCACGAACACCTCGCGCTCCGCGGCGATGGCCTCGCGCGCCAGTCGGCGGTAGGTGCCGTCCGCCGACTCCCCCGTCACGGGGTTGGGCTGGCCGAGCCGTTCCCACACGGAGTTGCGGCGCCGCTCCAGGACGGTGCGCAGACGGTCCTGGAGGGGCTGTGGAAGGCAGTTGCGCTCGTCCCGCATGAGTTCCTCCACCCGGGCGTCCGCGGCCTGCGAGGCGGCGTTCTGCGCCTGCGCCTCGGCGAGAGTCTGCGCCTGCGCGTCGCGGCCCGGCAGTTTCAGGACACGGATCAGCCACGGCAGCGAGAGCCCCTGCACGACGAGCGTGCCGATGACCGTGGTGAAGGTCAGAAACAAGACAAGGTTGCGCGCGGGGAAGGGCTCCCCGTCCTCCATGACGAGCGGGATCGAGAAGGCGATGGCCAGCGAGACCACTCCCCGCATCCCGGCCCAGCTGACGATCAGCGGTCTGCGCCAGTCCATGTCGTCCTCGCGTTCCCTGATGCGCGTCGACACGGCACGCGGCAGGTAGGTGGCCGGGTAGGACCACAGGAACCGCACCACGACCACGAAGACGAAGACGCCGATCGCGTACGAGACCGCCTGTCCGACGCTGTACTCGCCGAGCCCCTTGAGCACGATGGGCAGTTGCAGCCCGATGAGCGCGAAGACCGCCGACTCCAGGATGAACGCGACGACCCTCCACACCGCGGCCTCCTGCAGCCGCGTCTCGAAGTCCACCTGCCAGGAGCGGTGCCCCAGGTAGAGGGCGACGACCACCACGGCGAGCACTCCGGAGGCGTGCACCTGCTCCGCGGCGGCGTACGCGACGAAGGGGATGAGCAGCGACAGGGTGTTCTGCAGCATCGCCTCCTTGAGATGCGTGCGCAGCCAGTGGATCGGCACCATCAGGAGCAGCCCGACGCCGACCCCGCCGACCGCGGCCATCAGGAACTCCCGCACGCCGCCCGACCAGCTGGCGCCCTCTCCGACGGCCGCCGCGAGGGCCACCTTGTAGGCGGTGATCGCGGTCGCGTCGTTCACCAGGGACTCGCCCTGGAGGATCGTCGTGATCCGCGAGGGCAGCCCCACCCTGCGCGCGATGGCGGTCGCCGCGACCGCGTCCGGGGGTGCGATCACGGCGCCGAGCACCAGGGCGGCGGTCAGCGGCAGGTCGGGGATCAGCAGATAGGTGAGCCAGCCGACGGCGAGCGTGGCGAACAGGACGTAGCCGACGGAGAGCAGCGCGACGGGTCTGATGTTGGCCCGCAGGTCCAGATAGGAGCTCTCCAGGGCGGCCGTGTGCAGCAGCGGGGGCAGGATGAGCGGCAGCACGATGTGCGGATCGAGGTGGTAGTCCGGCACTCCGGGGACGTACGAGGCGATGAGCCCCACCCCGACGAGGAGCAGCGGCGCCGGTACGGAGGTCCTGCGCGCCGCCCCCGCCACCACGGCGCTCGCCGCGATCAGTGCCACCAGGGGCAGTACGTCCATCGGCAGACCCCTCCGCCTTCCGTGTTCCCGTCGTAACCTGGCAATCATGAACGAGTGCCCGCACGTCGCAGCGCTGCCGCACCCCGAGGTGGCCCCGCTGAGCGACACGTGCCTTGAGTGCCTGGCGGCCGGCAGCCACCCGGTCCAGCTGCGGCTGTGTCTGGAGTGCGGTCATGTGGGCTGCTGCGACTCCTCGCCGTTCCAGCACGCGACGGCGCACTTCAAGGAGACCTCACACGCAGTGATGAGGACCTTCGAGCCGGGAGAGAGCTGGCGCTGGTGCTTCGTGGACGGTTCGATCGTCTGACGCCTGGGTACGTCAACCCGACGCCTGTTCTTTCCAATTGGGCCTGCCGGACCCCTAGCCACTGTGCGTACCCATATGCTTACTATGAGTGACAGCAACGGGGCGGGGTCCACGGGACACAGAGCTGGGGAGCGCGGTAGCGTCACCGCAGAACTACGTGGTGCGTTACCCGTGTGACGCAGTCCGGACCGCCGCTGGACGGCGGCTCCGGAGCCCCGAAAGTGCTTGTACCACCTTGGAGGTGAGGGTGTCCCAGATCGCAGGCGAGCCCGGGAATCAGGACTTCGTGGAGGTCCGCCTTCCGGCTGCGGGTGCCTACCTGTCGGTGCTGCGGACGGCGACGGCCGGCCTCGCGGCGCGTTTGGACTTCACTCTCGACGAGATCGAGGACCTCCGCATCGCGGTCGACGAGGCCTGCGCGATCCTGCTCCAGCAGGCCGTGCCGGGCTCCGTGCTCAGCTGCGTCTTCCGGCTCGTCGACGACTCGTTGGAGGTGACGGTCTCGGCGCCCACGACCGACGGCCGGGCCCCGGAGCGGGACACCTTCGCCTGGACTGTGCTGTCGGCCCTCGCGGGCCAGGTGGACTCCGCCGTCGCCGAGGACAACACCGTCTCGATCAGCCTCTACAAAAAGCGCGGCGCGGGACCCGGGCCGGCGTGAGGAACGGGGACGGGCCGGTGCGGGACGAAGAGCGCGGCACACAGGGTCTGCCCGCCGACGGCAGGGAGGGGGTGCGCCGTATGGCCACCGGGATCCCCGAACAGCAGGCCAAACCTCACCCGGAGGACCCGGGACACCCGGGTCCGCCGACGGTGGCCGATGTGTCGGAGCAGGCAGAGCCGACCGCCAAGGACGAGCTCAAGCAGCTCTCCGGCCGGGGCGGCGGGCGACGGGCGGGAAACATGAGCGAGCACGAGCACAGCCGGCACGATCCACAGAACCGCAGCGGCGCACGCGCGATGTTCATCGAGCTGCGCGGCCTGCCGGACGGCAGTCCGGAGTACGCGGAGCTGCGCAATCAGCTGGTCCGCATGCACCTGCCGCTCGTCGAGCACCTGGCCCGCCGCTTCCGCAACCGCGGCGAGCCCCTGGACGACCTCACCCAGGTCGCCACCATCGGCCTGATCAAGTCGGTGGACCGCTTCGACCCGGAGCGCGGGGTGGAGTTCTCCACGTACGCGACGCCGACGGTCGTCGGTGAGATCAAGCGGCACTTCCGCGACAAGGGGTGGGCGGTCCGCGTCCCGCGCCGCCTCCAGGAGCTGCGTCTCGCACTGACGACGGCCACGGCCGAGCTGTCCCAGCTGCACGGCCGCTCCCCCACGGTGCACGAGCTCGCCGAGAAACTGGCGATCTCCGAAGAGGAGGTCCTTGAGGGCCTGGAGTCGGCCAACGCCTACTCCACGCTGTCCCTGGACGTCCCCGACACGGACGACGAGTCCCCAGCCGTCGCGGACACCCTGGGCGCCGAGGACGAGGCCCTGGAGGGCGTGGAGTACCGCGAGTCCCTCAAGCCGCTCCTGGAGGACCTGCCTCCGCGCGAGAAGCGCATCCTGCTCCTGCGCTTCTTCGGGAACATGACCCAGTCGCAGATCGCGCAGGAGGTCGGCATCTCGCAGATGCACGTGTCGCGCCTGCTCGCCCGCACGCTGGCACAGCTGCGGGAGAAGCTCCTCGTCGAGGAGTAGTCGCTACTTCTGGTCCTGTACGTTGCCGGGGCCCCGGATGCCGAGGGCCTCGGTCGTCGCCGGATTGACCAGGAGCACCAGCGACGCGACCGCCACGATCGCCAGAGCGATACCGGCCGGGATCGCCGCGCTGTCGGCCTGCAGCAGCTGCCAGGCCACCGGCAGCGCCATGACCTGTGTGATGATCGCGGGCCCTCGGCTCCACGGGCGCAGCTTCATCAGCCCGCGCGCGGCGAGCAGCGGCAGCAGCGCGAGGACGATCAGGGTGATGCCGCCGGTCTCGGCCTGCCGGGGGTTGTCGGGCGAGCCCGCGAGGCCCATCACGAGCATGTAGACACCCCCGGCGAGCAGGGCGAGGCCCTCCAGCGCGGACAGGGCAGCGGCGGCGGTCAGCCGGGCGGGACGCCGGCCCGACGCGGGCGGCTCCGGGGCTTCGGGGGTGGTTTTCCGCTCAGTGCTCACTCCAGCAGGGTAGCTCTGCGTACGCGCGCCCAGGCACGTCGGCCCGGGCCGCCCCGGCACCTCGGTCTAGGCCAGGTAAAGGCCGCTAGGTAGTCTGCTGGGCATGCGTGCACTTCTCGTGGTCAACCCGGCGGCAACCACCACCAGTGCGCGTACGCGTGACGTCCTGGTCCACGCGCTGGCGAGCGAGATGAAGCTCGAGGCGGTCACCACGGAGTACCGCGGGCACGCCAGGGATCTGGGCCGGCAGGCCGCGGAGAGCAAGGACATCGAGCTGGTCGTCGCCCTCGGCGGCGACGGCACCGTCAACGAGGTCGTCAACGGCCTGCTGCACCACGGCCCCGATCCGGACCGCCTCCCTCGGCTCGCCGTAGTCCCCGGCGGCTCCACCAACGTCTTCGCGCGCGCCCTGGGGCTGCCGAACGACGCCGTGGAGGCCACGGGCGCCCTGCTCGACGCCCTGCGTGAGGGCAGCGAGCGCACCGTGGGCCTGGGCATCGCGGGAGGCACTCCGGGTTCGGAGGACGAGGCGATCCCCTCGCGGTGGTTCACGTTCTGCGCCGGACTCGGCTTCGACGGCGGCGTGGTCGGCAGGGTCGAACAGCAGCGCGAGCTCGGCAGGCGCTCGACGCACGCCCTTTACGTGCGCCAGGTGCTCCGCCAGTTCCTGGACGAGCCCCACCGGCGGCGCGGAATGATCACGGTGGAGCGGCCCGGCGAGGACCCGGTGACGGACCTGGTGATGTCAATAGTCTGCAACACCTCGCCCTACTCCTACCTGGGCAATCGCCCTCTGTACGCATCCCCGCGGGCCTCCTTCGACACGGGCCTGGACGTGCTCGGTCTGAAGAAGCTCTCGACGGCCGCGGTGGCCCGGTACGGCACACAGCTCCTGACGTCGACACCGGAGCGCGGACCGCACGGTAAGCACGCGGTCACGCTCCACGACCTGACGGACTTCACCTTGCAATCGAAGGTCCCCCTCCCCCTGCAGATGGACGGTGACCACCTGGGACTGCGGACGAGCGTGACGTTCACAGGCGTTCGCCGTGCACTGCGTGTGATTGTGTGAGTGGAAGGGCCCAAAGTCCTTTCACTCGAACGTTTAGGCCAGGGTCCACCCCATGGAAGTACGGCTGTGACCCAGCCGACACTGAGGAATCAAAAAAAACTTTCCTGAAGGGGTTGTATCCGCAGCCGAGGTTTGCGAATCTCTACATGGCGATCGGGACGGCCCGCAACATCGGCCCCACAGAGAGCCAGAACCCCTCCTCCACCACAGGTCCACACCAGGCGACTGGGCGTCGGCCCTTCCCGTGCGGGGGGATTCGTGAAAGCGTTCACATTCACAAGCAACCCGCATGTAATACCAAGGAGAGGTAGCAGCCATGGACTGGCGTCACAACGCCGTTTGCCGCGAGGAAGACCCCGAGCTCTTCTTCCCCATCGGCAACACCGGTCCTGCGCTGCTGCAGATCGAGGAAGCCAAGGCCGTCTGCCGCCGTTGCCCCGTCATGGAGCAGTGCCTGCAGTGGGCGCTCGAGTCCGGCCAGGACTCCGGCGTCTGGGGTGGCCTCAGCGAGGACGAGCGTCGCGCAATGAAGCGCCGCGCCGCTCGCAACCGTGCACGCCAGGCCAGCGCCTGACGCCCACGCCCCCTACGAGCCTGAGCTTGGCGGCGCGTACAGCGAGTACGCATCTCCCGCCCCCGAGCCGCAGCCGCGCAGTACCCCCGATGCGCAACGCAACGTGAGCAGTGAGCCCCGGACCATATCGGTCCGGGGCTCACTGCTGTGCTCCGCGCTTCTGCTTGTCGTCTACTTGTCGCCGCTGACCGGGATGTCGAGGCGCACCTGCGTGCCGCGCTCGGGGGCGGGGACCATGTCGAAGGCGCCGCCCAGCTCCCCCTCGACCAGGGTGCGCACGATCTGCAGCCCGAGGTTGCCGGAGCGGTGCGGGTCGAAGCCGTCGGGCAGGCCGATGCCGTCGTCCTGGACGGTGATCAGCAGCCGCGCGTCCTTGCTCGTACCGCCGCGCACCGCGGAGACCTCGACCGTGCCGGTGTCCCCTTCGCGGAAGCCGTGCTCCAGTGCGTTCTGCAGGATCTCCGTGAGAACCATGGAGAGGGGCGTCGCCACCTCCGCGTCGAGGATGCCGAAGCGTCCGGTGCGCCGGCCGGTGACCTTGCCGGGCGAGATCTCGGCGACCATCGCGAGCACCCGGTCGGCGATCTCGTCGAACTCCACGCGCTCGTCGAGGTTCTGCGAGAGCGTCTCGTGGACGATGGCGATGGAGCCGACGCGGCGCACGGCCTCCTCCAGTGCCTCCCGGCCCGTGGCGGAGTCGATGCGGCGTGCCTGCAGGCGCAGGAGCGCGGCGACCGTCTGGAGGTTGTTCTTCACCCGGTGGTGGATCTCCCGGATGGTCGCGTCCTTGGTGATCAATTCCCGCTCGCGACGACGGAGTTCGGTGACATCACGAAGGAGTACGAGAGAACCGATGCGGGGTCCCTTCGGTTTGAGCGGGATCGCGCGCAACTGGATCACTCCGTCACCGCCCTCGATCTCGAACTCGCGCGGAGCCCAGCCGCTGGCGACCTTGGCCAGGGCCTCGTCCACCGGGCCGCGGGACGGGGCGAGTTCGGCCGTGGCCCTGCCCAGGTGGTGGCCGACCAGGTCGGCGGCGAGGCCGAGACGGTGGTACGCGGAGAGCGCGTTCGGCGACGCGTACTGGACGATGCCATCGGCGTCGAGCCTCAGCAGACCGTCGCCCACGCGCGGGGAGGCGTCCATGTCGACCTGCTGCCCCGGGAAGGGGAAGGAGCCGGCGGCGATCATCTGCGCGAGGTCGGACGCCGACTGGAGATACGTCAGCTCCAGCCGCGAAGGTGTGCGCACTGTCAGCAGGTTGGTGTTGCGGGCGATCACTCCCAGGACGCGCCCTTCCCTGCGTACGGGAATGGACTCGACGCGCACCGGAACCTCCTCGCGCCACTCCGGATCGCCCTCGCGCACGATGCGGCCCTCGTCCAGGGCGGCGTCCAGGAGAGGACGGCGCCCGCGCGGGACGAGGTGGCCGACCATGTCGTCCTGGTAGGAGGTGGGGCCGGTGTTGGGCCGCATCTGTGCCACGGAGACGTATCGGGTCCCGTCGCGCGTGGGGACCCACAGCACGAGGTCGGCGAAGGAGAGGTCGGAGAGCAGCTGCCACTCCGAGACCAGCAGATGCAGCCACTCGAGGTCGGAGTCACCGAGGGCGGTGTGCTGGCGTACGAGGTCGTTCATGGAGGGCACGTGTGCGAGCGTACCTGCCGCGTCCGGCGGCTCCGCTCGGAGATTTCCGGCGGGGCGACGCTCCGGCGCGTATCGATGGGGCCCGGAGGCGAATCCCGACGAGCCGCGGCGCCAGGGCGGGACCCTCAACCCACCCACGGCACCGCAGCCCTTCAGGTGCATCGGCGGTCGGAATGTGCGGTACCGACCGGCCGATCGGGAGGATCCGGCGCGGTCAGGGCAGAGAGCGCCAGGTCCTCGGTCCGCTCTCCTGTGCGGGAAGAGCGGAGGCTTTACCCACGCATTGTGGACTAGACCATTCTCTCATGTCTATGCGTCGGCAGATCTTTGTTACGGCCGGGTCGCCATGGTCCGTCTCTCCGGCCGTCAGGCTCCATTCTGCCCGCCGGCGCCCTGTGGCCACGCCAGCATGGCCAGATCGGCGACCGCTTCCAGGTCCTCCCTGGTGGCTCCGTCCCTGGCCTGCTGGGACATGCCCTGGAAGACCGCCGCCGTGTAGCGGGCCAGGGCCGCGGGGTCGGTGCTCGCGGGCAGCTCCCCCGTCGCGACGGCCGCGCGGATGCGGGACTCGATGCCCGCGATGTTGGTGTTGCGCCGCTCCCGCAGTCCTTCCTCCACCTCCGGCGTCGTGCAGTTGGTGGCCGCACTGATGACCAGGCAGCCCGGAGGATGGGCCGGATCGGTGAACTCGGCCGCGGCTTCGCGGAGCAGCCGCGTGACGGCGCCCCGCGCGGTGGGCTCCTCGTCGAAGGCGCGCCCGCTGAAGGCGCCGTGCGTGACCCCGTACCGCACGACGACCTCGTCGAAGAGCGTCCGCTTGTCGCCGAACGCGGCATAGAGGCTGGGCGCCCCGATCCCCATGACGCGTGTCAGGTCGGAGACGGATGTCCCCTCGTACCCGTGCTCCCAGAAGGTGCGGATCGCCTGCTCCAGCGCCGTCTCGCGGTCGAAGGAGCGGGGGCGTCCACGCTGTTTCGTCGCCATGGGATGAATTGTATAGCGGGCACTAGAAAATCGGTCCGGGGTCGGGTACGGTTTTTTCTGTAGCGACCACTAGAGAAAGAGGGGGCGTCCGGCATGGGTGCATCCGAGAACGGTCCGGGCAGGCTCGCGGGGAAGACGGCTCTGGTCACAGGCGGGAGCCGAGGCATCGGGCGGGGAATCGCCGAGCGGCTCGGGCGGGACGGGGCGCGGGTCGCCGTGCACTACGGCAGCAATGAGACGGCCGCGAAGGAGACGGTGACCGCGATCGAGGCGGCGGGCGGGTCCGCCTTCGCGATAGGCGCGGAGCTGGGCGTGCCCGGTGACGCCGAGGCGCTCTGGGCGGAGTTCGACCGGCACGCGGACGGGCTGGACGTGCTGGTGAACAACGCGGGCATCGGGCTGTACAGCCGGGTGGGAGAAGTGCGGGAGGCGGATTACGACCGAGTGTTCGCCGTCAATGCCAAGGCGCCGTTCTTCATCATCCAGAAGGGGCTCAGCCGGCTGCGCGACGGCGGCCGGATCATCAACATCTCCTCGGGCGTCACCCGGATCGCCTTCCCGATCACCATCGCCTACTCCATGACGAAGGGCGCGGTGAACGTCATGACCCACACGCTGGCCCAGGAGCTGGGCCCGCGCGGGATCACGGTCAACGCGGTGGCGCCGGGAATCATCGAGACGGAGATGATGGACGGCGCGCCCGAGGAACAGCGGGCGGAGATGGCCGGGTACTCCACCTTCAATCGCATAGGACAGCCCGCCGACGTGGCGGACATCGTCTCCTTCGTCGCGTCGGACGACGGGCGGTGGATCACGGGCCAGTACATCGACGCGACGGGAGGCTCGGCGCTGGGCCTCTGACGGTTACCGCTGCCTGATGGACTGGCCGGCTCGCCTCAGCGGGTCTCGGGTCTCGGTCACCTTGGCGAGAGCTCTGGGCGCGTCCGGGGTCCTGGCCGCGGGCGATCGTGACCTCGCGGCGAGGAGCGGATCTCCAGCAGGCGCGGCCCCTAGGTGGGCGGCTGGGGACTGCGGCCCACCGAGCGGGGGAAGCAGGCGTGGGACGTGCCGCTCGGCGGGGGCGGAGCTGCCGCTCCACGGCGCGGGCGGTGCCCAGCAGGCCGGGGCCACAGCTGCGCGGCTGGGGACTGCGGCCCACCGGGCGCCGCCAGCAGACGTGGTGGGTGCCGCTCGGCGGGTGGCGACTGCGGGGCTGTGGGGCCTCGGCTGCAGGACGGTCGGCGCCGGCTTGCAGGACGGTCGGCGCGGGATGCACGACGGTCGGCGCGGGCTTGCAGGACGGTCGGCGCGGGATGCACGACGGGCGGCGCGGGATGCAGGACGTCGGCGGTGGCCGCAGGACGGTCGGGGTCAGTTGTAGCGCGGTGGGCGGGATGGGCGGGGAGGCGGCAGCATGGAGGGTGGAGTAGGGGTGGCTTGGGTGCGGGGCTCTGCTAGATTGGTCTATACCACAGTCTTCTTGAGTTCCCTCTCCAGATCGGCAGGCCCAGCGTGGAAGTTGTCATCGTCCCGGACGCCACGGCAGGCGGCGAGCTCATCGCGGAGGCCATGGCCGCCCTGGTGCGCCGTAAGCCTGACGCCCTGCTCGGTGTCGCCACCGGCTCCACCCCGCTGCCCATCTACGAGGCGCTGGCCGCCAAGGTGGCCGCCGGTGCCGTGGATGCCTCGCGGGCGCGGATCTGCCAGCTCGACGAGTACGTCGGGCTGCCGGTCGGGCACCCGGAGTCGTACCGTTCCGTCGTGCTGCGCGAGGTCGTGGAGCCGCTCGGGTTGAGCGAGGCGTCGTTCATGGGCCCGGACGGCAGCGCCGAGGACGTGCAGGCCGCTTGCGTGGCGTACGACAAGGCGCTTGCCGAGGCGGGCGGGGTCGATCTCCAGTTGCTCGGGATCGGGACCGACGGGCACATCGGGTTCAACGAGCCCTGCTCGTCGCTCGCTTCGCGTACGCGCATCAAGACGCTCACCGAGCAGACACGGGTGGACAACGCGCGCTTCTTCGACGGGGACATCGAGCAGGTCCCCCACCACGTCATCACCCAGGGGATCGGGACGATCCTGGAGGCGCGGCACCTCGTGCTGCTCGCCACCGGTGAGGGCAAGGCGGACGCGGTGGCCGCGACGGTGGAGGGGCCGGTCGCCTCGGTCGTTCCCGCCTCCGCGCTGCAGCTGCACCCGCACGCCACGGTCGTCGTCGACGAGGCCGCCGCGTCCAAGCTGAAGCTCGCCGACTACTTCCGGCACACCTACGCCAACAAGCCCGAATGGCAGGGACTGTAGGAGTAGCGGAGTCGCGGAGTCGCGGAGTCGCGGAGCGACGAGTACGCGGAAGGGGCGCCCCGGCTGGGGCGCCCCTTCGTTGTCGTCCAAGGGATCACGCTCCGGTGATGACCTCCGCCGCCGCTTCGCCGCAGACCCTTGCCGCGCCGCGCGTCGCGATGTGGAGGGCGCCGGTCGGGGGTGACTGGGGGACGCCCATCTCCACCACCACGGTGTCCGGGCGGGAGGCCAGGAGGGTGCGTACGGCCGAGGACATCCACGCGTGGCGGTGGGCGTCGCGGACCACCGCGACGATGCGGCGCTCCCCCGCCGCCGCGAGGGCGTCCGCGCCCGCCGTGTCGCCGGAGAAGCTGCCCGACGCCGTGCCGGGAAGGCGGCGTTCGAGGTCGGCGGTGACGCCCCACGGGGTCTCGTCGCCGACCGCGATGTTCGGGAGCGGGGTGAAGGTGGCGACGTAGGGCGCCTCGGTGACCGGGGCCGCGTACATCTCGCCACGCGTGACCGTCAGCGCGCGGCGGGCCGCGACCAGGCCGATTCCGGTGTCGGGCGCGCCCCCCGAACGCTCGGCCGCGCCCGACACCGAAGTCCAGCCGGCCAGCGCCCGTACGCGGTCGGCCGCGTCGGCAAGGCGCTCCTCGGACAGTTCGCCCGAGCGCACCGCCGAGACGAAGGCGTCCCGGAGACGCAGGACGGTGCCCTCGTCCGAGGGGCCGCCGCCCACGCAGATCGCGTCGGCGCCCGCCGCGATGGCGAGGACGCAGCCGCGCTCGAAGCCGTACCGGCCGGCGATGGCCTGCATGTCCATGCCGTCGGTGACGATCAGGCCGTCGTAGCCGAATTCCCCGCGGAGGAGGTCGGTGAGGATGCGGCGGGAGACCGTCCCCGGGTACTCCGGGTCCAGGGCGGGGGCCAGGATGTGGGCGCTCATCACGGCCCGCGTGCCGGCGGCGATCGCGGCGCGGAACGGCGCGAGGTCGCGGGAGTTCAGCACGTCCCGGTCGACGTCGATGACCGGCACGGAGTGGTGCGAGTCGACCGCGGTGTCCCCGTGCCCCGGGAAGTGCTTGGTGGAGGCGGCGACGCCGGAGGACTGCAGGCCCTCGACGTACGCGGCGGTGTGCCGGGCCACCAGCAGCGGGTCCGCGCCGAAGGAACGTACGCCGATGACGGGGTTGTCGGGATTGGCGTTGACGTCGGCGGACGGCGCCCAGTTGAAGTTGATGCCGCAGGCGGCGAGGCGGCGGCCGAGGTCGGCGGCCACGTCGCGGGTCAGCGCCGTGTCGTCGACGGCGCCCAGCGCGTGGTTGCCCGGGTAGGAGGAGCCGGTACGCACCTCCAGACGGGTGACGTCGCCGCTCTCCTCGTCGATGGCGACCAGGAGGTCCTCGCGCTCGGCCCGCAGCTGGGCGGTGAGGGCGGCGACCTGCTCGGCGGTCCTGACGTTGCGGCCGAAGAGGCCGACGGAGGCGAGGCCCTCGCCGATCCTGCGGCGAAGCCAGTCCGGCGCGGTGGTGCCGTCGAAGCCGGGCTGGAGCACGGCCAGAGCGTTACGGGTGAGCGTGTCACCGGCGGATGTCGCGTCACCGACAGGCGTCCTGCCGCCGGCAGGGGTCGTGCCACCGGCGGGCGTCGCGTCACCGGCGGGCGTCGTGAGTGTCGTCATCAGGCGTTATCCCTTCACTGCGCCGTCGGCCAGGCCGCTGACGGCCCTGCGCTGCAGGAAGACGAAGAGGATCAGGATCGGGAGGGCGAAGAGCGAGGCCGCTGCCATCGTGGCGCCCCAGTCGTCGCCGAAGGCGGTCTGGAAGCTGGAGAGCCATATCGGCAGGGTCTTGGCATCCGCTTCCTTGTTGAGCACGAGGGCCAGCGGGAACTCGTTCCAGGCGGTGATGAAGCCGAAGAGCGAGGTCGACATCAGGCCCGGCGCGAGCAGCGGCAGGATCACCCGGCGGAAGGCCTGCATGCGCGTACAGCCGTCGACCATGGCGGACTCCTCCAGCTCCTTGGGCACGGCGGCGACGAAGCCGCGCAGCGTGAGGAGGGTGAAGGGCAGGATCATCACCATGTAGAAGAGGGTGAGCGGGATCAGGCTGTTCAGCATGTCGGCGTCGCGCACGATGATGTAGATGGCGATGACCATGACTTCCCAGGGCGCCATCTGCGCCAGCATGAAGCCGATGATGAAGCCGCGCCGCCCCTTGAAGCGCATCCGCGCGAGGGCGAACGCCGCGGTCACGCCGATGATGAGCGAGAAGACGACCGCGCAGACCGTGACGGTGATCGAGTTGCCGACCATGGTCCAGAAGTGGTCGACGTCCATGGCCGTCTTGAAGTGTTCCAGCGTGGCGTCGGTCGGGAACCAGACCGGGTCCTCGCTGATGATGTCGCCGGTCGGCTTGAAGGCCGTGGCGAACATCCAGTAGACGGGGAAGACGAAGATGAGGAAGAGAACGACGGCGGTCAGGTTGGGCCAGATCCGGCCCAGCGGCGAGCGCTTCACAGCTCGTCCTCCCCTTGCTTGAGCACGATCCGCAGGTAGTACGAGGTGATGGCCAGCAGGATGACGATGGTGAGCAGCGCGATCGCCGCGCCCATGCCGAAGTGCTGGTTGCCCATGCCCTCGATGTAGGCGTAGACGGGCAGGATCTCGGTGAGCCGGTCCGGGCCGCCCTCGTTGAGGGTGAAGACCTGCACGAACGCCTTGAAGACCCAGATGATCTCCAGGAACGTCGTGGCGTAGAGGAAGGGCCGCAGATACGGCATGGTGACCGAGGTGAACTGCTTCCAGGCGCCGGCGCCGTCCAGGGAGGCTGCCTCGTACAGCTCCTTGGGGATGGTCGTCGTGGCGGCGTAGAGGTTGATCGCCACGAAGGGGATCGACTGCCAGACGATCAGGAGCAGGACCACGAAGAAGGTGGAGTACTGCGTGCTGAGCCAGTCGTGGTCGGCCATCGACTCGAAGCCGAGCTTGGCGAGCACCCAGTTGACGACGCCGAAGCGCTGCGCGAACAGCCACTGGTAGACGGTGGTCGAGGCGACGACGGGCATCGCCCAGGCCAGGACGAGACCGACCATGAGCAGCGTGCGCATCTTCCGGCCGAGCCGCGCGAGCAGCAGGCCGACCAGCAGGCCGAGAATCATGATCAGTACGACGTTGGCGGCGGTGAAGACGACCGAGCGTCCTGTGACCCGCCAGAAGTCCTCGCCGGTGAGGACCTCCTTGTAGTTGTCGAACCCGTTCCACTCCGTGAGGTGCAGAATGAACTGCCTCATGTTGAGGTTCTGGAACGACAGCATCCCGTTGCTGACCAGCGGCCAGCCGAGCAGCAGCAGGGTGGCGACGATCGCGGGGGCGAGGAGCAGATAGGGCGCCAGGCCGGCGAGACGTTTTGGGCCCTTGCGCGGGCCACGTGGTCGTGGTCCGCCGTCCGGTGTCTGCACCTCCGTCGGGCCGGAGGGCGGCCGTTCGGTCTTCTGCACGGTCATGCTCGCCATCTCTTTCGTGGGCATCGCGGTACGCAGAGGCGTGGTCGGCGCGGAACGCAGAGGTGAGCCGGGGGCGGCGAGGGCGTGTCACCCGCCGCCCCCGGCAAGAGGGGCGTCCTTACTGCTTCTGCGACAGGCGCTTGTTCAGTTCGCCCTCGACCTGCTTCGCGGCGTCGGCGGGCGACTTACCGTTGAGCACCGCGGTCATGTAGTTCTTGATCGGGTTCGGCGGGTTCTCGACCGCGCCCCACTCCGGGATCAGCGGGGTGATGCCGCCGCCGGGGGTGGCCGGGGTCATGGCCTTGGCGGCCGGGTTGCCCGCGAGGGCGGACTCGAGAGACTCCTTGTTCGGGATGACGCCGCCTTCCTTGGCGAACTGACCCTCGAACTTGTCGGACAGCGCGATCTTCAGGAACTCCTTGGCGAGCTCCTGCTTCTTGCTGGTCGCGGCGATGGCGAGGTTGGAGCCGCCGAGGAAGACACCCTCGGGCTTGTCCGCCGTGGCGCCCGGGATCGTGAAGTAGCCGATGTCCTTCGCGATCTTCTTGTCCGTCTTGATCGCGAGGTCCGCCTCCCACGGCATGCCGATGAACGTGGCGGTCTTGCCCTTGCCGAAGACCTCGCCCTGCTGCGGCGTGGCCTCGTCCTTGTTCTTGGGGGCCTTGGAGAGCTTCTGGAACTCCTGGTAGGTCTTCATGGCCTTGGTGACCTTGGGGTCGCCGAGGTTGGAGACGTACTTGTCGCCGTCCTTCTTGACCAGCTCGGCGCCCTCGCCGATGGTCAGGCCGACGAAGTGGTACCAGAACTGGCCCGGCATGTAGAGCGGCTCGGCGTCGGTCTTCTCGCCGATCTGCTTGAGGTCCTTGAGGAACTCGGCGCGTGTCTTCGGGGTGTCCTTGAGGCCGGCCTCGGCCCAGATCTTCTTGTTGTAGACCACGACGCGGTTGAGGACGAACCACGGGGCGGCGTACTGCTTGCCGTCGATCACCGAGGCCTTGTTCATCGACTCGGTCCAGTCGGCGCCGAGCGTCTCCTTGAGGTCGCCGAGTTCGGCGAGGCCGCCCGTCTTGGCGTACGCGGCGGTCTGGGTGTTGCCGATCTCGAAGACGTCCGGCGGGTTCTCCTCGGAGAGGGCCGTGGTCAGCTTCTGCTGGATGCCGTTCCACTGCTGGACTTCGAACTTCAGCTTCGCGCCGGTCTTCTTCTCGAAGGCCGCCGTGACGTCCTTCTGCCACGTGTCCGGCGTCGAGCCGTCCATCGCCCAGAGCGTCAGCGTCTCGCCCTTGAAGCCGTCGGCTCCGCCGGACTTCTTGTCCCCGTCGTCACTGCCGCAAGCCGCGACCGAGACCAACATGCCCGCGACACCAATGGCCGCTATGAGCTTGCGCTTCACGTCACCCTCCTCAAGGGATGCCAGTCAACCCCCCACCCGCAGCGACCGAATGGACCGAGATCTGCCCGTGGGACTGGAACCTGGTCTTTAATGGTGTAGACCAGTACCGGGAGCTTGGCCTAGACCTATAGGGGTGTCAAGGGTGTATAAGAAGGGCTGTCGCGTCCGTTATCGGACCGACACCTGAGCGGACAAGGCCTTCCCCCAAGCTCTCGACTTCGCTCGACCAGGGGGCGCCCCCATGCCCCGTACCGTGCCACGATGTGAGCCGCGACAGACGGAGGAGCCGGTGACGGCAGCAGCACAGGAGCCGGGAAGGCTGACTATGGGCACCGAAGCGGGCAGGACCGGGACCGATGCGGGCGCGCCTTCGGAGGGCCCGAGCGTCGGCCGCACCGCGCGCGTGCCCAAGTACTACCGCCTGAAGCGGCACTTGCTCGACATGACGGAGACGCTGCCGCCCGGCACCCCCGTCCCCCCTGAGCGCACGCTCGCCGCCGAGTTCGACACCTCGCGTACGACGGTCCGCCAGGCCCTCCAGGAGCTGGTCGTCGAGGGGCGCCTGGAGCGGATCCAGGGCAAGGGCACCTTCGTCGCCAAGCCGAAGGTGTCGCAGGCCCTCCAACTCACCTCCTACACCGAGGACATGCGGGCCCAGGGCCTCGAACCCACCTCGCAGCTTCTGGACATCGGCTACATCACCGCCGACGACACCCTCGCCGGGCTGCTCGACATCGGCGCGGGCAGCCGGGTCCTGCGCATCGAGCGCCTGCGCCTTGCCAACGGCGAGGCGATGGCCATCGAGACCACGCACCTGTCGGCCAAGCGCTTCCCCGCCCTGCGCCGCTCCCTGGTGAAGTACACCTCGCTCTACACCGCGCTCGCCGAGGTGTACGACGTACATCTCGCCGAGGCCGAGGAGACCATCGAGACCTCGCTGGCCACCCCGCGCGAGGCGGGCCTGCTCGGCACCGACGTCGGCCTGCCGATGCTGCTGCTGTCCCGGCACTCGCTGGACGGCACGGGACGGCCGGTGGAGTGGGTGCGCTCGGTCTACCGGGGCGACCGCTACAAGTTCGTGGCCCGCCTGAAGAGACCCACCGACTGAGCGCGGCACGGACACACCGACCACGCGGTCTGGCGCGGATCACCTCGCTGCTCTACGTTCCTCCCGTCATCGCATGATGAACGGGAGGACGACCCGGTGCGCAGAGCAGATCCCCGATCCATCGCCGTCTGGACCCTCGTCGCGCTGGTCGGCGCCACGGGCTGGACCGTACTGGCGCTCGCGCGCGACGAGGAGGTGTCGGCCGCCTGGATGGTGGCGGCGGCCCTCGGCTCGTACGCCGTCGCGTACCGCTTCTACTCCAAGTTCATCGCGTACAAGGTCCTGAAGGTCGACGCGACCCGGGCGACGCCCGCCGAGCGGCTCGACAACGGCATCGACTTCCACCCGACCGACCGCCGCGTCCTGCTCGGCCACCACTTCGCCGCCATCGCCGGCGCGGGACCGCTGGTGGGGCCGGTCCTCGCCGCGCAGATGGGGTATCTGCCCGGCACGATCTGGATCATCGTCGGCGTGATCTTCGCGGGTGCCGCACAGGACATGGTCGTGCTCTTCTTCTCGACGCGGCGGGACGGCAAGTCGCTCGGGCAGATGGCACGGGACGAGATCGGGCCGTTCGGCGGGGCCGCCGCGCTGCTCGCCGCGTTCGCCATCATGATCATCCTGCTCGGGGTGCTCGCCCTGGTCATCGTCAACGCGCTCGCCGAGTCGCCATGGGGCACCTTCTCCATCGCGATGACCATCCCGATCGCCCTGCTGATGGGCTTCTACCTGCGGGTCCTGCGCCCGGGGCGGGTCAGCGAGGTCTCCCTCATCGGTGTCGCGCTGCTCCTTGTCGCGCTCGTCGCCGGGCGCTGGGTCGCCGAGTCCTCGCTCGCGGACACCTTCACGCTCGCGCCCTCGACGCTGGTCGTCTGGCTGGTCGCGTACGGCTTCATCGCCTCGATCCTGCCGGTGTGGATGCTGCTCGCGCCGCGCGACTACCTGTCGACGTTCATGAAGATCGGGACCATCCTGCTGCTCGCGCTCGGTGTCGTCATCGCCCTGCCGACGCTGAGGATGGACCCGGTGACCGACTTCGCCTCGCGCGGCGACGGGCCGGTCTTCGCGGGCTCGCTCTTCCCCTTCGTCTTCATCACCATCGCGTGCGGTGCCCTGTCCGGCTTCCACGCGCTGATCTCCTCGGGCACGACGCCGAAGATGATCCGGAAGGAGACGCAGGTCCGGATGATCGGGTACGGCTCCATGCTGATGGAGTCGGCCGTCGCCGTCATGGCGCTCGTCGCGGCGTCGATCATCGACCCCGGGCTGTACTTCGCGATGAACGCGCCGGCGGGCGTCGTCGGCGACACCGTGCAGGAGGCGTCGAAGGCCGTCGCGGGCTTCGGGTACTCCATCTCCCCCGCCGACCTGGCGCAGGCCGCCAAGAACGTGGAGGAGTCCTCGCTGCTCTCGCGCACGGGCGGCGCCCCCACGCTCGCGGTCGGCGTCTCCGAGATCTTCTCGAAGGTCACGGGCGGCTCGATGCGGGCCTTCTGGTACCACTTCGCGATCATGTTCGAGGCGCTGTTCATCCTGACCGCGCTCGACGCGGGCACGCGCGTGGGCCGCTTCATGCTCCAGGACATGCTCGGGAACGTCTACAAGCCCTTCAAGAATGTCAGTTGGAAGCCGGGCCTCGTGCTGACCAGCGCGGCCGTCACCGGCCTCTGGGGCTACTTCCTCTGGGTGGGCGTGCACGAGCCGCTCGGCGGCATCAACCAGCTCTTCCCGATCTTCGGCATCGCCAACCAGCTCCTCGCCGCCGTCGCCCTCACCGTCTGCACGACGCTGCTCGTGAAGTCCGGACGCCTCAAGTGGGCCTGGGTGACCGGAATCCCGCTCGCCTGGGACGCCACGGTGACACTGACGGCGAGCTGGCAGAAGGTGTTCTCCGGCGATCCCCGGGTGGGCTTCTTCACCCAGCGCTCGATCTACCAGGACGCCATCGACGACGGCAAGGTCCTGCCGCCCGCCAAGACCATGGACGACATGCACACCGTCGTCACCAACTCCACGGTGGACGGCGTCCTCTCGGCCGCCCTCGCCCTGCTCGTCGTCATCGTGATCCTCGACGCGGCACGGGTGTGCGTGAGACACGTGCGCAACCCCGCCGCCACCGAACTGCGCGAAGCGCCCTACGTGGAATCGAAGTTGACGGTATGACCATGGTGTTGCGCGGGCTGCGCTGGATGCGCTGGTACGTCCGCGAGCTGACCGACGAGTCGGCGTACGAGCGGTATGTGGCGCACGTACGCAAGGACCATCCGGCCGCGCCGGTGCCCAGCCGCCGCGCGTTCGAGCGTATGCGGACGGACCGCCAGGAGTCGGACCCCCGGCAGGGGTTCCGCTGCTGCTGAGCAGGCACATCGGCCGGTCCGTTATTCGGACAGGGGTTCCATACAGCGAGACTGTGGCTTAGATTTCCCGCACGTTAAGCATGAGATAAGTGAGGGAACGGAGCCGCGACATGTCAGATGCGCCTGAAGTGAACAGACCGGTGGTCACACCGGTCCGCGTGGTCATCGCGGCCTGCCTTGTCGCACCCTTCGTGGCAATGCTCTGGGTCAGTTCGTACGCGAAGATCGAACCGACCTTCATAGGCATCCCGTTCTTCTACTGGTACCAGATGCTCTGGGTGCTCGTCTCCACGGTGCTCACGATGATCGCGTACAAGCTGTGGCAGCGTGACCAGCGCGACCAGCGCGCCCGCAAGGAAGGTGCGCGGTCATGAACGACGGAGTCAACGGCGTCGCGCTCGCCGTCTTCATCCTCTTTTTCGTCGCGGTCACCGTCATGGGCTTCCTCGCCGCCCGCTGGCGCAAGGCCGAGAACGACCAGAGCCTGGACGAATGGGGCCTGGGCGGCCGGTCGTTCGGCACCTGGGTCACGTGGTTCCTGCTCGGCGGCGACCTCTACACCGCGTACACCTTCGTGGCCGTCCCGGCGGCGATCTACGCGGCGGGCGCGGCCGGGTTCTTCGCGGTGCCGTACACGATCCTCGTCTATCCGCTGATCTTCACCTTCCTGCCGCGTCTGTGGTCGGTCTCGCACAAGCACGGCTACGTGACGACCTCCGACTTCGTGCGCGGGCGGTTCGGCTCGAAGGGGCTCTCGCTGGCCGTCGCGGTCACCGGCATCCTCGCCACGATGCCCTACATCGCGCTCCAACTGGTCGGCATCCAGGCGGTCCTCGACGTCATGGGCGTCGGCGGCGGCCCGGACACCCACTGGTTCATCAAGGACCTGCCGCTCCTGATCGCCTTCGCGGTGCTCGCCGCGTACACCTACTCGTCGGGGCTGCGCGCGCCCGCGCTGATCGCGTTCGTGAAGGACGGCCTGATCTATCTCGTCATCGTCGTCGCGATCATCTACATACCGATCAAGCTCGGCGGCTTCGACGAGATCTTCGCCAAGGCCGGTGACGCCTTCGCGCAGACCAACCCGGCGACCGACAAGCCGCGCGGCGCCCTCGCGCCCGCCGAGGCCGGGCAGTGGACGTACGCGACGCTCGCGCTCGGCTCGGCGCTCGCGCTCTTCATGTACCCGCACTCGATCACGGCGACCCTCTCCTCCAAGAGCCGCGACGTGATCCGCCGCAACACCACCATCCTGCCGCTGTACTCGCTGATGCTCGGCCTGCTCGCGCTGCTCGGCTTCATGGCGATCGCGGCCGGGATCAAGGTGGACAACGGCCAGTTGGCGATCCCGCAGCTCTTCGAGACCATGTTCCCGGACTGGTTCACGGGCGTGGCCTTCGCGGCCATCGGCATCGGCGCGCTGGTCCCCGCGGCCATCATGTCGATCGCGGCCGCGAACCTCTTCACCCGGAACATCTACAAGGACTTCATCAAGCCCGACGCGACGCCCGCGCAGGAGACCAAGGTCTCCAAGCTGGTCTCGCTCATGGTGAAGGTCGGCGCGCTCGCCTTCGTCCTCACCATGGACAAGACCGTCGCGATCAACTTCCAGCTGCTCGGCGGCATCTGGATCCTCCAGACGATGCCCGCGCTGGTCGGCGGCCTGTTCACGCGCTGGTTCCACCGCTGGGCGCTGCTCGCGGGCTGGGCGGTCGGCATGGTCTACGGCACCCTGGCCGCGTACGGCGTCGCCTCGCCGACGCAGAAGCACTTCGGCGGCTCCTCCGACACGATCCCGGGCATCGGCGAGATCGGCTACATCGGCCTCACCGCGTTCGTCCTGAACGTCGTCGTCACCGTGGTCCTCACCTTCGTCCTGAAGGCGCTGAAGGCCCCGGACGGCATCGACGAGACCTCCCCCGAGGACTACACCGCGGACGCGGGCGACCCCGGAGTCGTCCAGGAACTGCCGAAGGCTACGGCGGGCGCCGGGCACTGAGCCTCTCCCCGTCACGACGAGGGCCGCCGGAAAACCGGCGGCCCTCTGTCGTACCCGTGTTGCACACTGCGCGGCATGGACATCACGATCAGACACGCACACCCCGAGGAGTACGAGGCGCTCGGCGCCCTCACCGCGCAGGCCTATCTCGACGGCGGGCACCTGGACTTCGGGACCGAGGACCCCTATCTCGCGGTACTGCGCGACGTGGCGGCGCGCGCGGCCGACGCCGACATCCTGGTGGCCGTCGATGACGCGAAGACACTCGGCTGCGTCACCTACGTCCCGTCCGGCGGGCCGATGGCGGACATCGCGCGCGAGAACCAGGCCGAGATACGGATGCTGGCCGTCTCCCCCGAGGCGCGCGGCCGGGGCGCCGGCGAGTCGCTCGTACGGGAGTGCGTGCGGCGCGCCAAGGACGCGGGCCGCACCGGGCTCGTCCTGTCCACGCAGACGTCGATGCACGCCGCCCACCGGCTGTACGAGCGCCTCGGCTTCGTACGGACGCCCGAGCGCGACTGGAGGCCGATCGAGACGGTGCCGCTGCTGACGTACGAGCTGAAGCTCTAGGCGCCCCCTCCAGGCCCCTTCCAGGCCCCCTCCAAGCAACGGCCCCTCCTGCACCGCCCCTGCGAGCCGACACAAGATGTGGGCCTGCTTCAGGGACCCGGCACAAGATGTATGCTCGTGCTCGCTGTCGCCGCAGGGGAATCCGGTGCAAGTCCGGAACTGTCCCGCAACGGTGCATGTGTACGCATTCGGCGTACGCGGAGTCCGAGGACCTGCCGACAGCGCACCCGTGCCGTCCGGCCCGGGTGCCGACCGTCCGGGCCTCGTGGAGTGGGCCGGTGGACGCGGTACGCCGCCCTGTCCGGGTGCGCCCGTGTGCCCTCCCCTCCCCTGGCCCAGAGCCGAGCGAGGGAGTGCCCCACGTGACCATCGCGCCTGCCGAACCCGCGTCAGCGCCGTCGACGCCGACGCCGATGCCGACCACCCAGGGTGCCGAGGGAACCGACGGACCAGGGGCCGCGCTGCTGCGCACCCTGACCGACCTCACCGCCGACCTTCCCGACGCCGACCCCGGCCGGGTCGCCGCCGCCGCGCTGCGGGGCCGGTCCGCGAAGGCCGCCTCCGAGATCACCGCGGAGCTGCGGGAACTGGCGACCGAGGCGGCCGCGGGGCTCATCTCCGAGGACCCGGCGTACTCGAAGCTGGCGGCCCGGCTCCTGTCGATCGGCATCCGCGAGGAGGCGGCGACGCAGGGCGTGCGCTCCTTCACCGACTCCATCGCGGTCGGCCACCGCGAGGGCCTGATCGCCGACCGTACGGCGTCCTTCGTGACGGAGCACGCGGCCCGGCTCGACGCGCTGGTGGACGCCGCGCTCGCCGACGGCGCCGACTTCCGCTTCGGCTACTTCGGCCTGCGCACCCTGCACAGCCGCTATCTGCTGCGCCACCCGATCACCCGGCAGGTCATCGAGACCCCGCAGCACTTCATGCTGCGCGTCGCGAGCGGTCTCGCGGAGGACGGCGGCGAGCGCGCCCTGGACGAGGTCGCGGCGCTGTACCGCCTGATGAGCCGCCTGGACTACCTGCCGTCGTCGCCGACGCTCTTCAACTCCGGCACCCGCCACCCGCAGATGTCCTCCTGCTACCTCCTCGACTCCCCGCTGGACGAGCTGGACTCGATCTACGACCGCTACCACCAGGTCGCGCGGCTCTCCAAGCACGCGGGCGGCATCGGACTCTCGTACTCCCGCATCCGTTCCCGTGGCTCGCTGATCCGTGGCACGAACGGGCACTCCAACGGCATCGTGCCGTTCCTGAAGACCCTGGACGCCTCGGTCGCCGCCGTGAACCAGGGCGGCCGGCGCAAGGGCGCGGCCGCGGTCTACCTGGAGACCTGGCACTCCGACATCGAGGAGTTCCTGGAGCTGCGCGACAACACCGGTGAGGACGCGCGCCGCACGCACAACCTCAACCTCGCGCACTGGATCCCGGACGAGTTCATGCGCCGGGTCGCCGCCGACCAGGACTGGTCGCTGTTCTCCCCGGCCGACGTGCCCGACCTCGTCGACCTGTGGGGCAAGGAGTTCGACGCCGCCTACCGCGGGGCGGAGGCCGCCGGGCTCGCGAAGAAGACCATCCCGGCCCGGGAGCTGTACGGCCGCATGATGCGCACCCTCGCGCAGACCGGCAACGGCTGGATGACGTTCAAGGACGCCGCCAACCGCACCGCCAACCAGACGGCGGAACCCGGCCACACCGTGCACTCCTCCAACCTCTGCACGGAGATCCTGGAGGTCACGGACGACGGCGAGACGGCCGTCTGCAACCTCGGCTCGGTCAACCTCGGCGCGTTCGTGGACGCCGCCGCCGGTGACATCGACTGGGAGCGGCTCGACGAGACCGTCCGTACCGCCGTCACCTTCCTCGACCGCGTCGTCGACATCAACTTCTACCCGACCGAGCAGGCCGGGCGCTCCAACGCCAAGTGGCGCCCGGTGGGCCTCGGCGCGATGGGCCTCCAGGACGTCTTCTTCCAGCTGAGGCTGCCCTTCGACTCCCCCGAGGCGCGCGCCCTGTCCACCCGTATCGCCGAGCGGATCATGCTCGCCGCGTACGAGGCCTCCGCGGACCTCGCCGAGCGGAACGGGCCGCTCCCGGCCTGGGAGAAGACCCGCACCGCGCGCGGCGTCCTGCACCCGGACCACTACGGTGCCGTGCTGACCTGGCCGGAGCGGTGGGCGGCCCTGCGGGCGCGCATCGCCACCACCGGCATGCGCAACTCCCTCCTGCTCGCCATCGCGCCGACCGCCACCATCGCGTCCATCGCGGGCGTCTACGAGTGCATCGAGCCGCAGGTCTCCAACCTCTTCAAGCGTGAGACGCTCAGCGGCGAGTTCCTCCAGGTCAACGCCTACCTGGTGGAGGAGCTGAAGCGGCTCGGCGTCTGGGACGCGCAGACCCGCGAGGCGCTGCGCGAGGCCAGTGGCTCGGTGCAGGGCTTCAGCTGGATCCCCGAGGACGTCCGCGCGCTGTACCGCACGGCGTGGGAGATCCCGCAGCGCGGTCTGATCGACATGGCCGCCGCGCGCACGCCGTTCCTCGACCAGGCGCAGTCCCTGAACCTGTTCCTGGAGACGCCGACCATCGGCAAGCTCTCCTCGATGTACGCCTACGCCTGGCAGCAGGGCCTGAAGACGACGTACTACCTGCGCTCGCGCCCCGCCACCCGCATCGCCCGCGCGGCCGGCTCCGGCGCGACCGCCGCCACCGCCCCCGTACCCGCGCAGGTCACGGCCGAAGACGCCGTCGCCTGCTCCCTGGAAAACCCCGAGTCCTGCGAGGCCTGCCAGTAATGAGCTCCACGACCAACAGTACGAAGAACCTCCTCGACCCGGGCTTCGAGCTGACCCTGCGCCCCATGCGCTACCCGGACTTCTACGAGCGCTACCGGGACGCGATCAAGAACACGTGGACGGTGGAGGAGGTCGACCTCCACTCGGACGTCACCGACCTCGCCAAGCTCACGCCTGGCGAGCAGCACATGATCGGCCGCCTGGTCGCGTTCTTCGCGACCGGTGACTCGATCGTCTCCAACAACCTGGTGCTGACGCTCTACAAGCACATCAACTCCCCCGAGGCGCGGCTGTACCTGAGTCGTCAGCTCTTCGAGGAGGCCGTGCACGTCCAGTTCTATCTGACGCTGCTCGACACGTATCTGCCCGACCCGGAGGACCGCGCGGCGGCCTTCGACGCGGTCGAGGAGATCCCCTCCATCCGCGAGAAGGCGCAGTTCTGCTTCAAGTGGATGGACTCGGTCGAGAAGCTGGAGCGCCTGGAGACCCAGGCCGACCGCCGCCGCTTCCTGCTCAACCTGATCTGCTTCGCCGCGTGCATCGAGGGCCTCTTCTTCTACGGTGCCTTCGCGTACGTCTACTGGTTCCGCAGCCGCGGTCTGCTGCACGGCCTGGCGACCGGCACCAACTGGGTGTTCCGCGACGAGACGATGCACATGAGCTTCGCCTTCGACGTGGTCGACACGGTCCGCAAGGAGGAGCCCGAGCTGTTCGACGACGCGCTTCGGACGCAGGTCACGGACATGCTGAAGGAGGCCGTCGAGGCCGAGCTGCAGTTCGCCCGCGACCTGTGCGGCGACGGTCTGCCGGGCATGAACACCGACTCGATGCGCGAGTACCTCCAGTGCGTCGCCGACCAGCGCCTCCAGCGCCTTGGCTTCGCGCCGGTCTACGGCTCGGCCAACCCGTTCTCGTTCATGGAGCTTCAGGGGGTCCAGGAGCTGACCAACTTCTTCGAGCGGCGCCCTTCGGCGTACCAGGTCGCGGTCGAGGGGTCGGTCTCCTTCGACGACGAGTTCTAGGGACGCCTGCTCCCGGTAGCCGCGCGGGGCGTCCCCCGCCGCGCGCGGCTGCCGGTCGATCCGGCGTGCTGCCGGCGCAGGAGTTGCTGGAGGGCTCGGAGGGGATGACGGACCCCGAACGCCTACCGCCGCACCTTCCGCGGACCGGCCGTCAGCGCCGCTCGGCGCGCAGGACCAGGCGCTTGGGGTGCAGTGTGATGCCCACGCGCGTGCCGGTGTCGGTCTCCGCGACCGGCTCCAGGCGCCACTTGGGCACCACGGTCCCCAGGATCAGGGCCAGTTCGGCCAGACTGAAGTGGTCTCCCGGACACTTCCGATTGCCGACACTGAACGGCATCATCGCGAACTCCGGTACGTCACCGACGCGTTCGGGGCTCCAGCGGTCCGGGTCGAACTCCAGGTGCCGCTCGAAGGAACGCGGGTCGCGCTGCATCGCGTACACGCTGTATACGATGTCCGCGTCCGCCGGAATGCGATAGCCGCCCAGCTCGGTCTCGGCCACGGACCGGCGCGTGAATATCCAGGCGGCCGGCCGTATGCGCATGGCCTCGGTGATGACATTGCGGAGGTGCGGCAGGCTCCCCAGATCGGCGAATGTGATCGCGCGATCCCTGGCCACGGAATTTACTTCTTCAACCAACCGCCTTTCCTGGTCCGGGTGTTCGGTGAGCAGATGGAACGCCCACGCCAGCGTCGACGCGACATTCTCCGCTCCGGCGACGACGAGCGAAACCACGTGGTCGTGGATCTCCTGGTCGGCTATGGGCTCCCCGGATTCGTCCGTGGCCCGCAGCAATTCCGCGAGCAGGTCGTCCGGGCCGCCGGGCCCTGCCGCGCGGCGCTCCGCGACGATCTCGTCGACGAGTGCGTGCAGATCGGCGAGCGCCCTCTCGAAGCGCCGGTTGGCGGGGGTCGGCACGCGGTGGAGCGGCCCGAAGGAGAGCACCATCCGGCGGTAGAGCCCCTGGAACACGGTGTGCAGCGAGTCGGCGATGCGGTCCGCCTTCTCGCCGATCGAGCCGACCTCCAGCAGGGAGCGCGAGACGACGCGCACGGCCGTGCGGAACATCTCCGCGCTCACGTCGACCGTGGCGCCCGGCCGCCAGCGGGCCGCCGTGGCGCGCGCCTCCTCCTCCATCACCTTGGCGTAGTCGGCGATCCGCTCGGGCCTGAACGCGGGCTGCATCATCCGGCGCTGGCGCCGGTGCAGCTTGCCGTTGCTGGTCGCCACGCCCTTGCCGAGGAGCACCTCCAGGGTGTCCCAGAGCGGTCCGCCGACGATGTACTCGGGGCGTTTCAGCAGGGCGCCGACCAGCTCCGGGTCGCAGACCACGTACGCCGTCCTGGGCCCCAGCCTGATCCGTACGAGATCTCCGTGGTCACGCAGAGCGGCGAGGAAGCCGAGCGGGTCGCGCACCAGGTTCCAGGCGTGGCCGAGCAGGGGCGCGCCACCGCCGACGAGCGGCGGGGCGCTCATTCCTCACCCACCAGTTCGTTTTCCGCCAGGACATCCTCCGTCACATACGGGGGCATGGACCGGTCGTCCCAGCTGTCCACCCGATAGCGTCCGGATTCATGGTGGAACCAGTAAACGGAAGAGAACCAGTTCCGCATGTTGAAGACGCAGGATTCCACCGCGTTCGCCAGTTCTTTTCCTTCGACCGTTCCGTCGGACAATTGCGCCGCGAGCGACAGCACTTCCACCTCGGCTGCGAGGAAATCCGTGACGCATTGACTGACCCGCCGGTGTACTTCTCGTACGGCTTCTTCGAGCGTCAGTCCCTCGTGCTGGATGAGGCTGATCCCGAGATTGTGCACTTCGTCTCCCGCGAGTTCTTTGGGGAGCGAGCACAGGTCGTTGTACCAGGCCGAGAAGTCCTGGGTCGCGAGGGCCGCCCGGAGGTACGCGGGGTGCTTCCTTATGGCGCGCGGCAGTTCGCGGCGCGCGGTCGGTTCGAGGAGGTCGATCCAGGCCCAGTGCGCGAACGTGAGGCGGCGCAGCTCCACGTACGCCTCGACCGTGGGGACGGTGCCGCTGCGCCGGTTCCTGAACTCCTGGTCGTATGCCTCTATCACGGGGTGGAAGTGGCGGGCGAACCGGGCGTTCCAGCTGGGGCCGAGGAAGGAGTACAGGCGGCGTACGCAGTCCGCGAACCCCGCGACCAGCGGGTCGCGGTGGTGGCGGTACCGCCGGGGGTCTTCGAGGGCGCCGTGCAGGCCGCGGCAGAGCCACCGCCACTGGGTCGCCCTGCCGTGCACCGAGTCACGGTCGTGCCGGTCGTCCCAGGCGAAGAACCAGCTGCTGAGGTCCGCTATCGCCCTCAGCAACTCGTCGGGCGCGCCAATGTAGTAGCCCGCCACCAGGTCGGTGTAGCAGAGGCCGTCCGCGTACCGCTCGACCTTGTCGGGCGGCATGAGCCGCATTTCGCGTAGCCAGGTCCTGGACTTCTCCTGAAGCTTTGGCCAATACGGGTGCAGACGGCGAGGAAACGCTGCCTCGATCACCGGAACGGCCAGCGCCGGTGGGACCGATACCGCCTGCGCGTGTGGCTGTGTCTGTGAAGTGCTTCCGGAATATGCAGGCACGGACAAACCCCTTTCAGCCGCCTGAACGGCACACACCCCTCCCGCCGTGCCGGGCGCGCGCCGTTGTGTATCTCCCCGCGCTTTCCATTCAGCACCACAACTGACCGTTCAGGGAACAGTTTTGCGCCATTCACTACCCCCCAGTGCCGAGAACACCCCCGTACGTGACTGATTATGGATCTTCGGCAGCCGGTTCTGCTCGCACAGGTGAGCGGCTCATGCCGACGGCCCCTGGCCGGGAGGGTTCCCGGCCAGGGGCCGCTGGTGTCACGCGGTTACCGCGCCGCTCAGACGTCGCGCACGCCGCGCACGTCAGTCATTGGGCACCACGGGGTAGCGCGGGGTGCCCTCTGCCATCTGGCGCAGGGCGTCCTTGCGCTCCCTCTTGGAGAGGCGGTCGATGTACAGGTAGCCGTACAGGTGGTCCGTCTCGTGCTGGAGGCAGCGGGCGAAGTAGCCGCCGCCCCGCACCTTGATGGGGTTGCCCTTCTCGTCCTGCCCGGTCACCTCGGCGTAGTCCGGGCGGGCCAGCGGGGCGTACGCGGTGGGCACGGACAGGCAGCCCTCGCCCGAGTCGTCGAGGCGGCGCTGCTCGGCGGGCAGCTCCCGCAGCACCGGGTTGCAGACGACGCCGACGTGGCGCACGCCCTCGTCGTCCATGCAGTCGTAGACGAAGACCTTCAGGTCGACGCCGACCTGGTTGGCGGCCACGCCCACGCCCTGCGCGACGCGCTGGGTCGCGAACATGTCGTCGACCAGCTTCGCGAGCTCGTCGTCGAAGGACGTGACGTCCTTGCACTCCTTGTGCAGGACCGGGTTGCCGACGACCGTGATCGGCCGCGACGTGCCGCGCTCGCGGTAGGCCGTCTCGCGCTCCTCGCAGTCCTCCGTGTCGATGACGAAGCCCTCGTCGTCGACGGGGAGCACCCCGCCGGAGGCCTGCTGCTCAGTGTCCTGCGCCATGTCCGCCGTAAGCCTTCCGTGAAACCCTCAGAGTTTGTGCCGGTACAGCCTACGGCGAAGTACCGGCACGCCTCCTCGGGTCAGCAGACCTCTTCGAGGTCCCGCCAGTCCCGCGAGTCCGGGCTGTCCGCGACCCAGCTGTCGAGGAGCCCGCGCACCAGGGCGGCCGGCGCCGCGATGCCGCACTCCCGCTCCGGCACCCAGATCGCGCCGGGGCTGCGGTGGCCGAGGGGGCCCGGGTGGCCCGGCTCGCTGTGGTCGTGCGGGTCCAGGTGCTCGCCGTCGCCCTCGTCGCTCGGCATCCGGGACTCCGAGCACATGCGGCACAGCAGCCGCACGGACGACGACCAGTCCTCGGCGGCGAAGCCCGCGTCGG
The DNA here is from genome assembly GCF_053591415.1 of Streptomyces sp. NPDC003032. Taxonomy (NCBI): domain Bacteria; kingdom Bacillati; phylum Actinomycetota; class Actinomycetes; order Kitasatosporales; family Streptomycetaceae; genus Streptomyces; species Streptomyces sp. NPDC003032. The sequence continues at coordinate 270,779 of NZ_JBSFTT010000003.1, forward strand.
CCGCGAGCTGCTCCAGGGCGTCCCGGTCGTCCTCGGTGGCGGCCTCCAGGAGGACGACCCAGGTCGGCACGGGTGAGGGCGCCCAGAGCTCGATCTCGTCGAACACGGGGTACGAGTGTCCGGCCGCCGTCGTCCGCTCGCCGTGCGGGACGCCGTCGTGCAGCACGACCTCGCCCCAGCGGCGCCCGGAGGAGGGCAGCGGGATGGAGAGCACCTCGATGCGCGCGGGGTCCAGCCTGCGGCCCCACACCACCTCGGCCTCGCCCTCCGGGGAGAGCCGCACGGCCGCGCTGCCCAGCTCCATGCCCGAGGGCTCGCCGGACGCGGCCACACCGCCGGGCACCTTCAGGCCGTACGCCTGCCAGGCGCGGCGGGCCAGCGGCCAGTCCTGGAGCGCGGTCGCCGCGATGCCGACGTTCCACCAGTCCGGGGCGCCGGCCGAGCGATCCAGGAGTGCGACGGCGCGCAGCCCGGCGGCCCGCGCCTGCTCCCAGTCGTGCCGGAACTTGTGGAGCAGCGCGAGGTTGAACCAGGACTCGGACAGCCAGGGTTCCAGATCCGCCGCGCGCGTGAGCAGCGCTCCCGCGTCCTCGTACCGGCCGTCGCCGATCAGCGTGAACGCGCGGTCGGTCGCCTGCCGCCATGAGGCGGAGGGCCGATGCCGTCCCTTGCCGAAGATCCTCACGATTCCCGCCTGATTCCCGCCTGTCACGATTTCCGGAAGTCCCATCCTGCGAAGGCGCGGCGTCGGGTCCATGCCCCCGTGCACCCTCTTCTTCGCATCCAACCACGTACGGTCGGACGGCCGCTCATTACCCATGGGTTACCCAGCCGGGGACGAGCTAAGGCCGCCCCTCGACACCACCCTCGCCAGCGACTCCACGACCTCGGGCTGGTAGTCGCGGCCGGTGGCGAGCCTCAGCTTCTCCAAGGCGTCGAGCGGCCCGCCGAGCGCCCCCGAGGCTCCTTCTCCCCGCGCCATCTCGTCGTACGCGTTCGCGGTGCGCACAATACGGGCGGTGAGCGGCTGACGGCGGTAGGGGTCGGCCTGGCGCTCGACGACGACGGCGACCTCGGAGTCCACCCCCGTCTGCCGTACGACGGCGCCGCCGAGCAGGGCTATTCGGCGCTGCTGCGCCTCGGGCAGCGCGGCGGTGGCGCCCTCGGGGACGGGGTCGACGAGGGACAGCTGGCCGATGTCGTGCATCAGCGCCGCGTACTCCAGGACCGTGAGGTCCGGCCCGGTGAGGCCGAGGTCCCGCCCGACGGCCCGGCTGAGCCCGGCGACGCGGTGGGCGTGGCCCTGCGGGGTGTACCCGGCGATCTCGGTGGCGCGGGCCAGCGACGCGATGGTCTGCCGGTAGGTGGCCCGCACCGCCGCGTACCGCCGGAAGGACAGCTGGGTGAGCAGCAGGGGGAGGCTGAACACGGGCAGCGCCCAGAGCCCCGCCACGGCCACCGCGAGCGCCATCACGGCCCCTGTCGCGCAGACGGCGGAGCCGATGCCCAGCATGGCCCGCAGCTCGTCGCGGAGCAGCGGCCCGAACGGCCAGCGGGTCCGGGCGTGCGCCATCGCGGCGGCGAGGACGGCGTCGCAGAGCGCGGTGAGGGCGAGCAGGGCGACGATGACGAGCGCGAACCAGGGGCCGTGGCCGACCCAGTCCTTCAACCTGCCCGCGTTGTAGAGGGGTTGGAAGCAGACGGCGGCGAACGCGACGGTCAGCACGCGCCGCGCCATGTGGTCGGGCGTGGGCCCCAGGCCGCGCGCCACGTGCGGCACGGCCCCCGCGAGGGCCGCCGCGACGACCACGGCGATCACCTGGAGCACTCCGTGGTGCGTGGCCTGCCCGGCGTTCTGCCCGAGCAGCGCGTACGCCAGCGCCCCCGCGGCCCCGAGCGGCGCGGGCTCGCGGTCGCTCGCGCCTCCCCACCGGGCCAGCTCACCGAGGGTGATCAACACCCCGAAGGCGAGCGCGACCGGCCCTTCGACGACGCCGTGCCACAGGGTCCAGCCGAGAGAGGCGAGGGCGAGCAGCCCGGCGAGCCCGTGGGCCACCGTCGTGGGCAGGCGTTCCGCACGCCGGGACAGACGGGCACTCCCGGCGCCGGGGGCCGGGACGGAGGCGCTCACCGCGGTGCCGAACCGCGGACCGCGGGTGCGGGCAGAGCCCGTGCGGGCGGTACGTTTCCTCCGCCTTCGGGGACGTCCGAAGTGACCCCGGGATGCCATCCGTCCCGGCCGAGGGCCCGCGTCAACGCCGCGACCATCACCGGGTCGAACTGCGCCCCCGCGCACCGGGCCAGCTCCTCCAGCGCCGCCGGCACCGGCCGGGCCCGCTGGTAGGACCGCGTGGACGTCATCGCGTCGAAGGCGTCGGCCACGGCGACCACCCGTGCGCTCTCGGGGATCTGCCGCCCGGCGAGCCCGTAGGGGTAGCCGCTGCCGTCGATCCGCTCGTGGTGGTGCAGGATCGCCGCCCGCGCCTCGCCGAGGAAGCCGATGCCGCGCACCATCTCGTGTCCGTACTCGGGATGCAGTTCGATGACGCGCCGCTCCTCCGGAGTGAGGGGTCCGTCCTTGCGCAACAGCCGTGTGGGTACGCCGAGTTTCCCGACGTCGTGCAGGATCCCGGCGAACCGCAGGACCTCGACCCGCTCGTCGTCCATGCCCAGCTCGCGCGCGATCATCACCGAGGCGCGGCCGACCCGCTCGCTGTGGCCGCGCGTGTACTTGTCCTTGAGGTCGACGGCCTGGACGAGCGCCCGGATGGTGGCCTGGTGGGCGGCCCGCTCGCGGTGGTACTGCGCGAAGACCCAGCAGGAGACGCCCATCGGGAGCAGCACGAGCAGCGCGGCGGCGGGGCCGTACGGGCTGGTCCAGAGCACCGCCATCATCAGACCGGCGAGCCCGTGCACGGCGACGGGCGCGAGCGAGCGCGGGAAGAGACCCCGCCAGGCGGCCCGCGCGGGAACGCGCTCGGCGGTCAGGAGAACGCCGCCGTCCAGGGCGGCGAGCACGGCGGAGAAGGCGAGCACGGCGGCTCCCGCGGGCCCGAGGACGTACGGGAAGTCCGGCGCCGCGCAGGCCGCTGGGCCGCCCAGCGCGGCGTACGCCCGCGCCGCCGCCCAGGTGGCCAGGGCGAGTTGGGCGGCGCGCCAGAGGCGGCGCACCCAGCGGGGGCGCCGGTCGACGCGGGCGAGCAGCGCGCCGGGCACGGCGACGAGCGCGGCGGCCGACGGCGGCAGCAGGAACGCCCCGGCGAGCAGCACGGGGAAGAAGGTGCCGAGGCCGCGCGTGCGGCTTCGGGGGAGGGTGATCCGCTCGCACCCGGCGCAGAGCGCCGCGAGGAGCGCGACGGCGGGCCAGGGGGTGCGCCCGCTCAGCAGCGCCGGGGCGGCACAGGCGGCGCCGACCAGAGCGACGCACAGGGTGTACACGCGGGCCCACGCCGGCACCGACCGCATGGAGTTCTCCTCCCCGTTCCGGGTCGCAAGACCCAGGTCCGGAGACTAGAACGGCTGCTCGGCGGCCAGCACCCGACGGCGGCGAATTAGCACATTCGAGTGACGGGAGGGGAGAACGGGGCCTTGGGGTGGTACCGGAGTGTTCACGCCTCCGAGGGGGCCGCGTCCTGGGTGACGTCCTGGTCGGGCACGGTCTGCCCGGAGCGGATGAGGTCGATGCGGCCCATCACCTTGGCCCGCAGGTCGACGGGTACGTCGTCCTGGCCGCAGCAGCGCTTCACCAGCTTCTTCACGGCCTGCTCCAGGCCGTACTTCTCCAGGCACGGCGAGCACTCCTCGAAGTGCGTCTCGAACTTGGTGCAGTCACTGTCCGGCATCTCGTGGTCCAGGAACTCATAGAGGTGGTCCAGGACTTCACTGCAGTCAGTCTCGTGCGGCTCTCCGCAGCTCATGAGCCCGAGCCTTTCGTTCCGTTCGACTCCCCGGCACCCGCCGGGACGAGCCCGCGGTCACGGGCGTAGTCCTCCAGCATGCCGCGCAGTTGGCGTCGGCCCCGGTGCAGCCGGGACATCACCGTACCGATGGGTGTCCCCATAATGTCCGCGATCTCCTTGTAGGCAAAGCCCTCTACATCGGCCAGATAGACGGCGATGCGGAATTCCTCGGGGATCGCCTGCAGCGCCTGCTTCACGTCCGAGTCGGGCAGGTGGTCGAGCGCCTGCGACTCGGCGGAGCGCAGACCGGTGGACATGTGCGACTCGGCGCGCGCGAGCTGCCAGTCCTCGATCTCCTCGGCGGCGCTGCGCTGGGGCTCGCGCTGCTTCTTGCGGTACGAGTTGATGAACGTGTTCGTGAGGATGCGGTACAGCCACGCCTTGAGGTTGGTGCCCTCGCGGAACTGGTGGAACGACGCGTACGCCTTCGCGTAGGTCTCCTGCACCAGGTCCTCGGCGTCCGCCGGATTGCGCGTCATGCGCAGCGCCGCCGAGTACATCTGGTCGAGGAAAGTCAGTGCGTCCCGCTCGAATCGGGCCGTGCGCTCCGCGGCCGTCTCAGAACCCTCATCGGGGCGCTCCGCCTGGCCGTGCTCGGTCCCTGCGTCGGTCCCAGTGACCGGACCCACCTCCTCCAACGACGTGGCGAGGCCGAAAGCAGCCCCACTCGAATCGGAGGATAGACGACGATCCACTCCGCGCGCCGCCCGAATAGTTGCGCTTTTGGGTGCGCTCAAGACCGTCCACTCCAGGTCAGAGGCGCTGGAGCGGTTCGGGCAGATGGTCGAACCCATGCGGCGGACTCCCTCTCGTACGAACACGTCGACGACGGTGTGCACCGTCTGTTCGCGACAACAGAGGTCACGCGCCCAACATTCCCACCCACCGTGTGACGCCGTCCGTGATGACCGCCACGGCCTCGTCCTGGGTCGGGTCCGCCCTCTTCGGCACCGCGAAACCGTGATCGCCGAAGGGCACTTCCACCAACTCGTACGCCCCGTCGGGGAACTCGGCGGGCTTCCCGAACGGGTCGTTGCCGCCCTGCACGACGAGGGTCGGCACGCCGGCGCCGAGCAGCTCGTCGGCGCGGGACTTCTCGGGCCTGCCCGGGGGGTGCAGGGGGAAGCTGAGGGCGAGCACGGCGGCCGCGCCCAGCTCCGTGGCCGTGCGGCAGGCGACGCGCGCGCCCGCGCTGCGGCCGCCGGAGATCACCGGGAGCCCCTTCTTCTCCAGGGCGGGCCAGATCCCCCGCCACCCCACGTCCAGTGTCTTGGGGGCGGGCGCCAGCTTCTTGCCCGCGACCCGCCAGGGCTGCTCGACGAGGGCGACGCTCACGCCGTGGGCGGGCAGGGTGGCGGCGAGCGCCCGCAGGTCGCGGGCCTCGATGCCGCCGCCGGCGCCGTGGCTGACGGCGAGCAGGAACCGGGCCTTCTTCTTCGCCGGGTGCCAGGTGATCCGCGCCTCACCGGCGTCGGTCTCGACAAGCTCAGTGGGTTCAGTGGTCTCAGCGGGCTCGCTCTGCGTCACGTGCCTCGTCATGTGCGTCACATCAGAACAGTGTGCCCTCTTCGGGCCCCTCCAGCTCCTTCAGCAGCTCCGGGCCGTTGTTGCGTACGTTGCTGACCGCCGTCGACACGGGGTAGGCCCGCATCAGCCCGGCCGGGGGCGGCTCCAGGAGCGCGCGCAGCTCCTCGACGTCCGTGCGGGACGGGTCGAGCCAGGCGTCCCAGCGGTCGGGCGTCAGCATGAGCGGCATGCGCGGGTGGATGTCGGCGAGCGAGCGCGGGCCCTCCTCGGGGGCGACCGCGAGGGGCGTGGTCTCGGCCTCCGTGGTGATCACCGTGCAGGTCACCCACCAGGCGAGGGGGTGCTCGTCGGGCAGGGTCTTGTCCCGCCAGAACTCGTAGAGCCCCGCCATGGCGAAGACGGAGCCGTCGGCGGGGGTCACGAAGTACGGCTGCTTGCGGGGCCGCTTCTTCTTGCCCTCGACCTCCAGCTGCCGCTCCTCGGGCGCGGTCACCCACTCGTAATAGCCGTCGGCGGGCAGGACGCAGCGGCGGGAGGCGAAGGCGCGGCGGTAGGAGGGCTTCTCGTGCACGGTCTCCGCGCGGGCGTTGATCATCCGGGCGCCGCCCTCGGGCGTCTTGGACCAGGACGGCACGAGCCCCCACTTGAGGGTGCGCAGCTGGCGAACCGGAGCCGGGTCTCCGGCGTCTTTCAATGGACGGTCGAGAACCGCGTAGACCTCTTTGGTGGGGGCCACGTTGAAATCGGGGGCCAGCTGTTCCTCCGGCTCATACTTCTCGATCTCGAAGATGCCCGCGAGGTCTTCGGGCCCACGACTCGATGCATACCGTCCGCACATACGTGCCAGACTGCCAGACCCCGTGCGACCAGAGGAGCGGCCAAAGAATGGAAAGCACCGCCAACGCCGGCCTGGCCGACCTCTGGGACCGCGTGTTCGGCACCCAGTCGGCGCCCGAGCAGTGGCTGGTGATCGCGGCCGGCGCCGTGGCCCTCGCCGTGGTCGCCCCGCACGGCATATGGCGCCTGGCCCGCAACGCCATCACCATCGCGCACGAGGGCGGCCACGGCCTGATCGCCCTGCTCACCGGGCGCCGCCTCGACGGCATCCGGCTGCACTCCGACACCTCGGGCCTGACCGTCTCGCGCGGGAAGCCCACCGGGCTCGGCATGATCCTGACCGCGGCGGCGGGGTACACCGCTCCCCCGCTGCTGGGCCTCGGCGGCGCGGCGCTGCTCTCCTCGGGGCGCATCACGGCGCTGCTGTGGATCGCCACCGCGCTGCTCGTCGCGCTGCTGGTGATGATCCGCAACGCGTACGGCGCCCTGACGGTGATCGTGACCGGCGGCGCGTTCCTGCTCGTCTCCTGGCTGGCGGACACGGACGTGCAGGCGGCGTTCGCGTACGCGGTGGTGTGGTTCCTGCTCCTGGGAGGCGTCCGTCCCGCCTTCGAGCTCCAGGCCAAGCGCAGGCACGGGGGCGCGGGCGACTCGGACGCGGACCAGCTCTCGCGGCTGACGCATGTCCCCGCGGGCCTGTGGCTCTTCCTCTTCCACGCCGTCTCCCTCTGCTCACTGATGGGCGGGGGGCGCTGGCTCCTCGACGTCTGAGAGAGGCGGGACGCGCTGGCCGCCGACCGTCTGAGCGGGGTCACCGGCAGCCACTAAAGTGAGGGCATGACCGAAACCCCGGCGCACACCGCCCTCTGGCCCGCCCCGCACGCAAGCGGAGCCGTCACCGCGACGGTCCACGTCCCCGGTTCGAAATCGGTCACCAACCGCGCGCTCGTCCTGGCCTCGCTCGCCGCCGAGCCCGGCTGGCTGCGCCGCCCGCTGCGCTCCCGCGACACCCTGCTGATGGCGGGCGCCCTGCGCGCGATGGGCGTCGGCATCGAGGAGACGGTGTCCTCCAGCTCCTCCGTCACGGGCGCCTCCGGTGAGGCCTGGCGCGTGATCCCCTCGGGTCTGCACGGCCCGGCCACGGTCGACGTCGGCAACGCCGGCACGGTCATGCGCTTCCTCCCCCCGGTCGCCGCGCTCGCCGACGGCCCGATCCGCTTCGACGGTGACCCCCGTTCGTACGAGCGGCCGCTGACCGGCGTGATCAACGCCCTGCGGGTGCTCGGTGCCCGCATCGACGACGACGGGCGCGGCGCGCTGCCGCTGACCGTGCACGGCGGCGGGGCCCTTGACGGCGGCCCGGTCGAGATCGACGCCTCGTCGTCCTCCCAGTTCGTGAGCGCCCTGCTCCTTTCGGGCCCGCGCTTCAACCAGGGCGTGGAGGTCCGTCACGTGGGCGGCCCCCTGCCCTCGATGCCGCACATCCGGATGACGGTCGACATGCTCCGCTCGGCCGGCGCGCAGGTGGACACCCCGGAGGCGGGCGGCGAGCCGAACGTGTGGCGGGTCACCCCGGGCGCGCTGCTCGGCCGCGACGTGACCGTCGAGCCGGACCTCTCCAACGCCCAGCCGTTCCTCGCCGCGGCGCTGGTCACCGGCGGCACTGTCACCATCCCCGACTGGCCCTCGCACACCACGCAGCCCGGCGACGCGCTGCGCCGGATCTTCACGGAGATGGGCGGCTCCTGCGAGCTGACCGAGCAGGGCCTGGTCTTCACCGGCTCCGGGTCGGTCCACGGCCTCGACGTGGACCTCAGCGAGGTCGGCGAACTGACCCCGGGCATCGCGGCGGTCGCGGCCCTCGCCGACTCCCCCTCCACGCTGCGCGGCGTCGCCCATCTGCGCCTGCACGAGACGGACCGCCTGGCCGCGCTCACCAAGGAGATCAACGAACTCGGCGGTGACGTCACCGAGACCGCCGACGGCCTGCACATCCGCCCGCGCCGGCTGCACGGCGGTGTCTTCCACACCTACGACGACCACCGCATGGCGACCGCGGGCGCGGTCATCGGCCTCGCGGTGGACGGCGTACAGATCGAGAACGTCGCGACGACGGCGAAGACGCTCCCGGACTTCCCCGACCTGTGGACCACCATGCTCGGGAACGGCTGACGGGCGGAACGACAATGCGCCGTTACGGAAAGAACCCCGACGAGGACGACATCCGCGTCCGCCCCAACCGCAAGGGCAACCGCCCCCGCACCCACATCAGGCCCAAGCACGAGGACGCGGCGGAGGGCATGGTCCTCACCGTGGACCGGGGGCGCCTCACCGTGCTGGTCGACGACCGGATCGTGATGGCCATGAAGGCCCGCGAGCTGGGCCGCAAGGCCGCCGTGGTGGGCGACAGGGTGGCGGTCGTCGGGGACCTGTCCGGGAAGAAGGACACCCTCGCGCGGATCGTCCGGATCACGGAGCGCACGTCCGTCCTGCGGCGCACCGCCGACGACGACGACCCCTACGAGCGGGTGGTCGTCGCCAACGCCGACCAGCTCGCCATCGTCACCGCCCTCGCCGACCCCGAGCCGCGCCCGCGGCTGATCGACCGGTGCGTCGTGGCGGCGTACGACGGCGGCCTCGAACCGATCCTCGTGCTGACCAAGTCGGACCTGGCGTCGGCCGACAAGCTCCTGGAGACGTACGCGACTCTCGACATCCCCTATGTGGTCACCAGCCGCGAGGAGTTCACGGACGGCGCGGAGCTCGCGCGGGTCCACGAGCTGCTCGACGGCAAGGTCACGGCCTTCGTCGGGCACTCCGGGGTGGGCAAGACGACGCTGGTCAACGCGCTGGTCCCCGAGGAGCGGCGGCGGACGACCGGGCACGTCAACGCGGTCACGGGCCGCGGCAGGCACACCACGACCTCCGCGCTCGCGCTTCCGCTGGCGGATGTGGGCGGCTGGGTGATCGACACCCCGGGCGTGCGGTCCTTCGGGCTCAACCACGTCGACCCGTCCCGCGTCATCCTCGCCTTCCCCGACCTGGAGCCGGGCACGGCCGGCTGTCCTCGTGGCTGCAGCCACGACGAGAAGGACTGCGCGCTGGACGCCTGGGTCGCCGACGGGCACGCGGACCCGCAGCGCCTGTACTCCCTGCGCCGGCTGCTGGCCACGCGGGAGCGGCGCGAGGACGACTGACCTCCCCGTTGTTTGCGCCCCCCGTGGCGCAGGTAAATGCATAATCGCACCGAGCCGGATTCAGCCGGGTGAAGCAGTCACGGAACGTGGACGAGTGCGGGAGGCAGGGACATGGCGTGGCTGCTGGTCATCGTGGCGGGGATTCTGGAGACCGGCTTCGCGGTCTGTCTGAAGCTGTCGCACGGGTTCACCAGGCTCTGGCCGACGATCGCGTTCGCCTGCTTCGCGCTCGGCAGTTTCGGTCTGCTCACGCTGGCGCTGAAGAAGCTGGACGTGGGGCCCGCGTACGCGGTGTGGACGGGCATCGGCGCAGCGGGCACCGCGATCTACGGAATGATCTTCCTCGGCGACCTGGTCTCCACGCTGAAGATCGTCTCGATCTCCTTCGTCATCATCGGCGTGGTCGGCCTCCAGCTGTCCGGCTCGGCGCACTGAGCCCGACGACCGCTCCGGCGCGCGCTAGTTTGCGCCCACCCAGCGCCCGATGGCCCCGCGGACCAGCTCCGCGGGGTCGTCGTCGTTCCGGGCGGGCGCGACGACGTACGACAGGGCGAGGCGGACGGCGCTCTCGCAGGCGAGGGCCAGCTCGGGGTCCTTGGGCCTGCCCCGGCCGCCGAGCGCGGCCACCGCCCGGTCCCGCACCAGCGCGAGCAGCTCCGCGGACGAGGGCACCCCCGCGTCCGCGCGGCGCTGCGCGGGCACCGACGACGTGGAGCCGACGGCCCTGCTCGGCGCGGGCAGCCGCTCGCCCCAGCAGCCGGTGAGCGCGGCCCGCACGAGCGCGTTGCCGCGCGCGGCGCCCACCGTCCAGGCAGCGACGGCGGCGAGCCGGTCGGCCGGCTCGCGCTCCTCGGCGAGCGCGCGTTCGACGCCGTGCAGATAGCCGTCGGTCTCCCGCCGCAGCAGGGCGCGGGCGAGGCCGTCCTTGCTGCCGAACTCGTTGTACAGGGTCTGCCGGGACACCCCGGCGACGGCCGCGACATCGACCATGCGCACACCCGGCCACGGCCGCCGGGTGAGGGCCGTGTAGGCCGCGTCCAGTAAGGATTCCCGTGCTGCGGGCATCGTCGCCTCCCCGGGCCGAACCGGCTCCGGCTGCCAGAGTTGACGCGCTGGGAGGCACTGTCAATAGCTCCGGCGCGAGCCCGCGCACACCGGGCCCGGTCGGGCGTTGTGGCTCGCGCCGATCGAGATCGATACTGTTCACCCATGCCCGACTACCACGATGATCTGCGTCTCGCCCACGTCCTCGCGGACGCCGCCGACGCCCAGACCATGGACCGGTTCAAGGCTCTCGACCTCAAGGTCGAGACCAAGCCGGACATGACGCCGGTGAGCGAGGCCGACAAGGCGGCCGAGGAGCTGATCCGCTCCCAGCTGCAGCGCGCCAGGCCGCGCGACGCGATCCTCGGCGAGGAGTACGGCATCGAGGGCACGGGCCCGCGCCGCTGGGTGATCGACCCGATCGACGGCACGAAGAACTACGTACGCGGTGTCCCGGTCTGGGCCACGCTGATCTCCCTGATGGAGGCGGGCGAGGGCGGCTACCAGCCGGTGGTCGGCGTCGTCTCCGCGCCCGCGCTCGGCCGCCGCTGGTGGGCGGCGAAGGGCGGCGGCGCCTACACGGGGCGCAGCCTCACCTCGGCGAGCCGGCTGCGCGTCTCGGAGGTCTCGCGGCTCTCGGACGCCTCCCTCGCGTACTCCTCGCTCACCGGCTGGGAGGAGCAGGGCCGCCTCGACGGGTTCATGGACCTCACCCGGGCGGTGTGGCGCACGCGCGGCTACGGCGACTTCTGGCCGTACATGATGGTGGCCGAGGGCGCGGTCGACATCTGCGCGGAGCCCGAGCTGTCGCTCTGGGACATGGCGGCGAACGCGATCGTGGTCACGGAGGCGGGCGGCAGCTTCACCGGCCTCGACGGCAGGCCGGGCCCGCACAGCGGCAACGCGGCGGCCTCGAACGGCCTGCTCCACGACGAGCTGCTGGGGTACCTGAATCAGCGGTACTGACCCGGAGCCCCGCTGATCCGAACGTCGTGGACACGTCCACCGGTGGCGCGAACGTTCGTATCGCATGCCCTGAACTGACGACGTACGCCCTCTTGTTGACCCCCGGTCCGGCTGCGACTCTGGGAGTCCCCCCACTTGTGAACTTGTGAATCCATTCTCCAAGCAGGTAGCGGAGGCAATCCTTCGCCCACCGGGAGACCTCGGATCCACCAAGGAGGTGGCTCACGCCCATGCTCGTCCGCGACGCCATGAGCACGGTGGTCCTGACCATCGGCCCCACCCACACCCTGCGCCAGGCGGCCAGGCTGATGTCCGAGCGCCGTGTCGGCGCCGCCGTCGTCCTGGACCCCGACACCTGCGGGCTCGGGATCCTGACCGAACGTGACGTCCTCAACTCCGTGGCCCTCGGCCAGAGTCCGGACACAGAGATCGCCGGTACGCACACCACGACCGACGTCGTCTTCGCCACCCCGGCGTGGACCCTGGACGAAGCGGCGGACGCCATGGCGCACGGCGGCTTCCGGCATCTGATCGTCATGGACGCGAACGAGCCCACCGGCATCGTCTCGGTCCGCGACATCGTCCGCTGCTGGGCGCCCGCCCGGCGCGCGGCGCCCCAGCTGGCCGTCTGAGAGAACGGCGGCGGGCCGGACCCCCGAGGGAGTCCGGCCCGCCGTCACTCTTCGACAAGAGGTACTGGTCAGCCGCGCAGGGCCTGGACCGCGGCCTCCAGCCGCTTGCCGAAGTCGCCGTCCGCCTGGCGGAAGTTGTTGATCGCGCGCTCGGCGATGTCGTCGCGCGAGACCTTCGCGATGAAGCCCGACAGGTTCTCGATCAGGCGGTCCTTCTCGTCCTCGGACATCAGGCGGTAGAGGTTGCCCGCCTGCACGAAGTCGGTGTCCTCGGCGTGCCGGACCGCCTCGTGGTTGCCCGTGCCGCCCGTGACGGGGACGGACTGCCACAGTGGCCGGTCCGTCTGGAACGGGCCGCCGAAGCTGTTCGGCTCGTAGTTCTTCGCGCCCTTGTGGCGGCCGTCGTACAGGAAGCCGTCACGGGAGTGGGTGCGCGCCTCGGTGGCGTGCGGGCGGTTCACCGGCAGGTGGTCGGCGTTGATGCCGACGCGGTAGCGGTGCGCGTCGCCGTACGCGAAGAGACGGCCCTGGAGCATCTTGTCCGGGGAGGGACCGATGCCCGGCACGAAGTGGGCGGGGCTGAAGATGGCCTGCTCGACCTCGGCGAAGACGTTCTCCGGGTTGCGGTTGAGCTCCAGCTTGCCGATCTCGATCGGCGGGTAGTCCGCGTGCGGCCACACCTTGGTGAGGTCGAACGGGTTGAAGCGGTAGTTCGCCGCCTCGTCCGCCGGCATGATCTGCACCTGCACGGACCAGGTCGGGAAGTCACCGCGCTCGATGGCCTCGCGCAGGTCGCGCTGGTGGGAGTCGGGGTCCTCACCGGCGAGCTTGTTGGCCTCGGCCTGGGTGAGGTTCTTGATGCCCTGGTCGGTCTTGAAGTGGTACTTGACCCAGAAGACCTCGCCGGCCTCGTTGTTCCACTGGAACGTGTGCGAGCCGAAGCCGTCCATGTGGCGGTACGAGGCGGGGATGCCGCGGTCACCGAAGAGCCAGGTCACCTGGTGGGTGCTCTCGGGGCTGAGCCCCCAGAAGTCCCAGACGTTGTCCGCCTCCTGCGAGCCCGTGTAGGGGTCCCGCTTCTGGGTGTGGATGAAGTCGGGGAACTTGATGGCGTCCCTGATGAAGAAGACCGGGGTGTTGTTGCCGACGAGGTCGTAGTTGCCCTCTTCGGTGTAGAACTTCAGCGCCCAGCCGCGCGGGTCGCGCACCGCGTCGGCCGCGCCGAGGTTGCCGGCCACGGTGGAGAAGCGGAGGAACGTCTCCGTCTCCTTGCCGACCTCGGAGAGGAACTTCGCCCGCGTCCACCGCGAGACGTCGCGGGTCAGCGTGAAGGTGCCGTACGCACCCGCGCCGCGGGCGTGCACGATGCGCTCCGGGATCCGCTCGCGGTTGAAGTGGGCGAGCTTCTCCAGCAGCAGCTGGTCCTGCACCAGGACGGGTCCGCCGGCGCCCGCGGTCTCACTGTTCTGGTTGTCGGCGACCGGCGCGCCGGCCTCCGTGGTGAGCGGTCCCTGCGTCACGTGCGCCTCCTGCGTAATCAAGCCTGCGGGTCCTGTCCCTCGGCCAATGTCGTAACTGATCCTACGATAGACTTTGTCTAAGTCAAGTGAACATCCAAAGTCACACCCGTTCGGGACTTGGTCCCCCGCCTGTTAGGCTGGTTCTCATGAGTGACCTGTTGGAACGACTGCGCGGACGCGGCTGGCGCATGACAGCGCAGCGGCGCGTCGTGGCCGAGGTGCTCGACGGGGAACACGTCCACCTCACGGCCGACGAGGTGCACGCCCGCGCCACCGACAAGCTGCCGGAGATCTCCCGGGCGACGGTCTACAACACCCTGGGCGAGCTGGTGACCCTCGGCGAGGTCCTTGAGGTCTCGACGGACCGCCGCGCGAAGCGGTACGACCCGAACGCCCACCGCCCCCACCACCACCTGGTCTGCGCCCGCTGCGGCGCCATCCGGGACGTCCACCCCACGGGCAACCCCCTGACCAGCCTCCCCGACTCGGAGCGCTTCGGCTTCACGGTCGAGGGCGTGGAGGTCACGTACCGAGGGGTCTGCCCCGACTGCGCGACGGCGTGAGGCCTCTCCGTACGCGTTCCTGACTTTCGTACGTTCCCGAAGGGCCCGGCACCAAGAGGTGCCGGGCCCTTCGGCGCGCCACGGCCTCTTCCGGAAACTGACGGTGCGTCATATTCTCGGCGGCGCCCGAGAAACCGCCCGCCCTCCGCGAGGAGACACCCGTGGGAGACCCGCACCCCAAACTGGAAGCCCACGCCGTCACGAGAACCTTCGGCCGAGCCGCCAAGGCGGTGCACGCCCTCGGCCCGGTGGACCTGACGATCGCCCCCGGCGAGTTCACCTGCGTGGTCGGCCCCTCCGGCTGCGGAAAATCGACCCTCCTGCGCATAGCCGCAGGCATCCTCCGCCCCAGCGGCGGCGAGCTGACGATCCGCACCAGGAGCCGGCACCCCGCGGCGATGATCTTCCAGGACTACGGCATCCACGACTGGAAGACCGTCCAGGCCAACGTCAGATTCGGCCTGGACATCCAACGCGTCCCGCGCAAAGAGGCCGACGCCAGCGCCACGCACTGGCTGACCCGCATGGGCCTCGCCGACTTCGCGGGCGCCTATCCGGCCACTCTCTCCGGTGGTATGCGCCAGCGCGTGGCCATCGCGCGCGCCCTCGCCGTGGAGCCCGAGATCCTCCTGATGGACGAGCCGTTCGCGGCGCTCGACGCCCAGCTCCGCACGGTCCTTCAGGACGAGCTCCTCGCCCTCACCCAGACCACCCGCACGACCACCCTCTTCATCACGCACAGCCTCGAAGAGGCGATCGTCCTCGGCGACCGCGTCCTGGTGATGTCGGCCCGGCCCGGCCGCGTCATCGCCGAACGCCGACCGCCGTTCCCGCGCCCCCGCACCGGCGAGGTCCGCGCGGCCCCCGAGTTCACCGCGCTGAAGAGCGAGCTGTGGGACCTGCTGCGGAACGAGGTCGGCACAGGGGCCGGACCGGCGGCCGGCACGGAGGCGGCGGCATGAGCGCCGTCGCGAGCGAGACACCGCCCGATGAAGACGTCCTGGTCAGAAAGCCGGGGCCGCACGAACTGCACCCCGTGCGCACACACCGCAGACGCCGCGCCCTGGAACTCTGCCTCGCCGCGGGCGTACCGCTCGCACTGGTCCTGCTCTGGCAGCTCGCGGCCGTGAGCGGCTGGATCGACGACCGCGTCTACCCGGCCCCGCAGACGATCATCGAGGACGGCTGGCAGCGCGCCGCCGACGGCGACCTGTGGCCGGACGTCCGGGCGACCCTCAAGCGCGTCCTCGCCGGCTATGCGATCGGCACGGTCGCCGGGTACGCGCTCGGCCTCCTGATGGGCTCGCTCTCCGTCGTACGCGCCGCGCTCGAACCCACGCTCGACGCGCTGTACGTCGTACCGAAACTGGCTCTCCTCCCCGTCTTCCTGAACATGTTCGGGCTCGGCGAGGGCCCGCAGATCGCGCTGGTGGCGGCCACCGTCTTCTTCTTCGTCTGGATCTCCACCATGGCGGCGGTCCTCGCCGTCCCGTCCGGCCACCGCGACGCGGGCCAGGTCTTCGGCGCCTCACCGTGGCAGATGTTCCGCCACATCCTGCTGCCCGCCTCGCTCCCCGCGGTCCTGGTCGGCGCCCGTATCGCCGCCGGGGTCGCGGTCCTGGTGATCGTCGCCTCGGAGCAGATCGCGGCGGCGGACGGCCTCGGCCACCTCATCTTCGACTCGCGCGCGCTCTTCCAGAACGACGTGATGTTCGTCGGCATCGTCTGCGTCGCCGTGCTCGGCGTCGCCTTCTCCGAACTGGTCCGTGTCGTCGGCCGGTGGCTCACCCCGTGGGCGCCGCGGGACCGGGGCCGCAGCCAGTCATGACCGTGACCATGACCATTCGTACGCAGACGAGTGCTCGGAGGAACCATGCGCACCCGCACCACCGCACTCACGCTGCTCGTGGCGGGCTCGCTGCTCGCCGCTTCGGGCTGCGCGAAGGAGGACGACGAAGCCCCCTCCGCCCCCTCGAAGCCCCGCACCGTCACCCCGGTGTCCGGCTGCGGCAAGGGCAGCTGGACCGACCCCGCCGACCTCACCCCCGACCGCGAGCCCGCCCGCTGCTCACCGAACACACCCGCTCCCGAGCCCCTCCCCGAGGAGCGCGACCTGACGATCGCGACCGGCACCCTGAGCGCCGAGTACGTCGCACCCCTCCAGATGGCTGTGGAAAAGGGCGAGTTCAAGAAGGAGGGTCTGAACGTCCGCCTGAAGGTCCTGCCCACCCCCGACGCCCTCCCCCTTCTCGCCGAGGGCGACATCGACGCCCAGTGGGCGGCCCCCGAGGCCGCCGTGATGAACGGCATCACCAGCGGCTTCGACATCAAGTGGACGGCCGGCAACTTCTCCCCCGACCCGAAGTCCAAGAGCGGTCTGTGGGTGAGGCTGAAGGAGGACGAGACCGCGGCCCACGTCCCCATGGCGGGCCGCAAGCTCGGCACGATGATCGGCAAGGGGTCCGTCATCGCGTACCCCATGGACGAGGCCCTGAAGAAGCACGGCGGTGGACTGGACGAGATCCGGTTCCAGCAGCTGGGCTCGGCGGACGTCCTCACCGCGCTCCAGAACGGCGGCACCGACTCCGCCTGGCTGCTCGACCCGGTCTGGCGCAAGGTCGACGGCGACAAGCGGTACGCGTTCCTGGGCGGGCAGCCCCAGGGCGAACCGCTCGGTGGCCTCCTCTTCGGCCCGAACCTCCTCAAGGAGGACCCGGACGCGGGCGTCGCCCTGCTGCGCGCGTACATCAGAACGGTGAACACGTACTTCGCGGGCGACTACAAGGCCGACCGGGCCTTCACGAAGGAGCTCGCCAAGCTGCTCAAGACGGACGAGAAGATCCTGCTCTCCACGCCGTCGCTGCGCATGGACTGGGAGATCCGCGCGGGCACGACGGACCGCCTGCAGGACGCGTACCGCGCGGCGGGCGTCTCCGAGGGCGGGAAGGTCCCGGAGGGGAAGGCGGTCGACCGCGGGCTGTACGGGGAGGCGGTGGGCCACAAGTAGGCACGGCAGGCGCACGGCACACGCACGCAAGCAAGCAAGCCGAAGGCCCGGAATCCATTCGGATTCCGGGCCTTCGGTTTCAGTAGCGGGGACAGGATTTGAACCTGCGACCTCTGGGTTATGAGCCCAGCGAGCTACCGAGCTGCTCCACCCCGCGTCGGTAAACTCAACAGTACGTCAGGGCTACGACCAGCGCAAATTCGTTCCCCGGCAGGTGCTCGGGCGGGCGCTCCGGCAGGTGCTCGGGCGGGCGCTCCGGTCGGCGCTCGGGCAGAGGCTTGGGCGGGCACTCCGGTCGGCGCTCGGGCGGGCGCTCCGGTCGGGGCGATCATGCCGGGGCACCTACGCGGACAGCTCCTGCCGCAGCGCCTCGCGCAGCCGGCCGGCCCGCTCCGCGACCTCCGCGGGGCCGAGCTCGACCGCCCGCGAAGCCCACCGCTGTCCCTGCGCCAGCTGCCCGCGCCGGGCGTAGAGCAGGGCGAGCCGGAGCGCCGCCCGGCCGTGCCCCGCGTCGGCGGCCCGCGTCCACCAGAGCGCGGCCTCGGGCTCGCTCCCCTCGCGGGCGAGCAGCAGCCCGAGGTTGAACGCGCCGTTGCGGCTGCCCGCCTCCGCGGCCTTGCGGTACCACCGCGCGGCCTCGACGACGTCGCCCCGCCCCGCGGCCAGCATGCCGACCCGGACCTGGGCCCGCCGGTGGCCCTGCTCGGCGGCGCGCTCGTACCACTCCTCGCACTCTGTCTTCTCCGCCGCGGGCTCGCCGAGGGCGGGCGGCGCCGCGGCGGGGCGGCGCGCGTCGAGCAACGTCCCGAGCCGGTACGCGGCCTCCGCGCTGCCGCCTCCGGCCGCGCACCGCAGATGCCGCTCGGCCTCCTGCTCGTCGCCCTCGCGCAGCCGCGCGGTGCCGACCTGGAGGGCCGCGTCGGTGTGCCCGGCGGCCGCCGCGCGCTCGTACCAGCGCAGGGCGGAGGCCTCGTCGCCGCGGCTCGCGAAGAGAATCCCCAGGTTGAACGCGGCGTCGACGCTGCCCGCCTCGGCCGCCTTGGAGAACCACGGCTCGGCACCGGCCGCGTCCCCGCCCTGGAGCAGCAGCACGGCCAGCGCGTTGGCGGCCTCGCGGTGCCCGGCGTACGCGGCGCGGCGGTACCACTGGTCGGCCTGCGCGGTCCTGCCCTGCTCGGCGCAGAGCAGCCCGAGGTTGTACGCGCCGTTCACATCGCCCGCGTCCATCGCGGCGCGGTACCAGCGCTCGGCGGTCTGGGTCTCGCCGCGCTCGGCGTGCAGCGCGCCCAGCGCGTTCGCGGCGTTGCCGTCGCCGTCCTGCGCGGCCTTGAGCCACCACACGGCGGCGCTCTCCTCGTCGCCCGCGTCCCGCAGCAGGAAGCCGAGCGCGCAGGCCGCCCTGGACTCGCCGTCCTTGGCGGAGTTGAGGTACCAGCGCCCGGCCTCCTTCAGGTCCCCGCGGTGCTCCAGGATCGCGCCGAGGTGCAGCGCGGCCCTGCGGTGACCGCGCGCGGCGGCCTGGCGGTACCACTGCTCGGCCTCGCCCGCGGGACTCCGTACGCCCGCACCGTCGCCGCGCCCGGCGCGCACGGGGCCCTGCCCGCGTTCGGCACGCTCGGAACCCTGCCCGCGCTCGGCGCGCACGGGGCCCTGCCCGCGCTCGGCGGGTTCGCCGCGCTCCGCCGCGGCCCGCCGGTCGAGCGCGCGGGCCAGGCGGTAGGCGGCCTCGCGGTGGCCGCGCTCGGCGGCGACCCGCATCCAGCGCTCGGAGCCGACGTCCCCGCGGTGCTCAAGGAGGTCCGCGAGCGCGTACGCCCCGAGGGTGTGGCCCTGCTCGGCGGACTGCCGCAGCCAGTACTCGGCGGCGGGCTCGTCGCCCCGCTCGCGGTGGTGGCGGCCGAGCGCGTGCGCGGCCGCGGCGGAACCGGCGACGGCGGCGACCCGCCACCAGCCGGCCGCCTCGTCGGCGTATCCGCGCTGGTGGAGGAGGACGCCGAGGTTGTTCGCGGCAGCGCGGTCGCCCTCGGCGGTCGCCGCGCGCAGCATGGATTCGGCCCCGTCCAGATCACCGCGGCGCAGCAGAAGGCTTCCCAGGACGCTCATCGCGTCGACGTCTCCGGCCTCGGCGGCCAGCCGATGGCGCAATTCCTCGGCGGCCGCCCCGGGATCCTCCCGGTCGGCCGGATGCACAAACCGCCCCGTTTCCAACAGAGTTGCCTTGTCCCCCATAACGTCCATCGTCGCACCACCTGCAACCTGGGTACACCTGGTATACCGCAGCCAGTGAGGTCACTTCAGCGTTTTGTCGACATGCCCACAGAGAGATAAGTGAAACACAGATCCCCCAACTCTCCCCCGGCGGCGCACCGTTCGCATGTCTTGGCATAGGACACCCGCACACGACAGGCGTCACGGCACACGACGAAGGCCCGGATCCGTAAGGATCCGGGCCTTCACCTTGCAGTAGCGGGGACAGGATTTGAACCTGCGACCTCTGGGTTATGAGCCCAGCGAGCTACCGAGCTGCTCCACCCCGCGCCGTTGTGTTCAAACCGTACCACGGCGCGGGGTGGCTCCTTGACCAGCTGGTCAGCCGCCGCTGCCCGCTGCCTGATCGCCGCCCTTGTCGGCGCCGTCATCAGCGTTCTTGTCGGTGCCCTTGTCGGCGTTCTTGTCCGCGCCCTTGTCGGCGCCGCTGTCCGCGTCCTTGTCGGTGCTCTTGTCGGCGCTCTTGTCCGCGCCCTTGTCGGCGTTCTTGTCCGCCGCCTTGGCCGACGCCTCCTCGGCGCGCTCCAGCGCCTCCTGGAGGCGGTCCTGCGCCTCGCCGTACTTCTTCCAGTCGCCTTCCTTCATGGCCCTCTCGCCGTCCTCGAACGCCTTCTGGGCGTCGTCGAGCGCGGCCTGGACCGTCGGGTCGTTCGACTTGGGCGGCTTGGTCGGCTCG
Source organism: Streptomyces sp. NPDC003032 (assembly GCF_053591415.1). Taxonomy (NCBI): domain Bacteria; kingdom Bacillati; phylum Actinomycetota; class Actinomycetes; order Kitasatosporales; family Streptomycetaceae; genus Streptomyces; species Streptomyces sp. NPDC003032. Next base: position 290,975 of record NZ_JBSFTT010000003.1, read on the forward strand.
TCCCCGTCCTGGTCCTGATCGTCGGCCGGTGGCTTGGTGGCCCCGCCGGCGCCGAAGACCTGGTTGAGGCCCTCGCTCAGGGTGTCCGCGAAGACGGTCTCCGTGCCGTACGACACGGCCACCTTCTTCAGCAGCGGATACGCCGACTTGCGGCCCTGTACGTAGACGGGCTCGACGTAGAGGAAGCCGTCGTCCAGCGGCACGGTCAGCAGATTGCCGTAGAGGACGTCGGAGTCGGCGCCCTTCATGTCGCGGACGAAGGTGCCGACCTCCTTCATGGAGTTCAGCTTGTTCTGCACCTGTTCAGGGCCGTCGACGTCGCCCGTCACTCTGAGCAGGCTCATCTTGCCGTAGTTCTTGCTTCTGGCATCGGCGTCGACCGTCATGAAGGCCCGTAGGTTGGGCCGCTCACTCGGGGTGAACGTCGTCGTCAGCGCGAACTGCTGCTGGTCCTGGCCCGGCGCCTTCATGGACAGGTAGTACGGCGGGACCGCGCTGTCGTCCTTCTTCGTCGGGTCGTTCGGCACCTGCCAGGCGTCACTCGCGTTGTAGAACTGGCCCGGGTCCGTGACGTGGTAGAGCGTGAGGAGTTCGCGCTGCACCTTGAACATGTCCTGCGGGTAGCGCAGGTGGTCCGTCAGCGCCGGCGGGATCTCGCTCTTGTCCTTGACGGTGCCCGGGAACGCCTTCTTCCAGGTCTTCAGGACCGGGTCCTTCTCGTCCCACGTGTAGAGCTTGACGTCTCCGGTGTACGCGTCGACGGTCGCCTTCACCGAGTTGCGGATGTAGTTGACCTGGTTCTGCTGCGCGATCACCGTGCGCTGGCTGTCCGCCTCCGACAAGGAGTCGGCCGTGGTGTCACCGAGCGTGGTGCGTGAGGCGTACGGATAGCCGTTCGTGGTCGTGTAGGCGTCGACCACCCACTGGATGCGGCCCTCGACCACCGTCGGATAGACGTCACCGTCGATGGTCAGCCAGGGGGCCACCGCCTCGACGCGCTCCTTGGGCGTGCGGTTGTAGAGAATCCGCGAGCCCTTGCCGATCGCGCCCGAGTACAGGATCTGCGGCTCTCCGAAGGACACCGCGTACGCGGCGCGGTTGATCGGGTTGGAGAGGTTGACCCCGCTGTTGCCCTTGTAGCTGTAGGTCTTCTGACCGCCGCCGTCCTCTTCGTAGTCGAGCTCCTTCTGGGGCCCGCCCACGATCGAGTACTGCGACGTCTTCTCGCCGTAGTAGATCCGCTGCTCGTACTCCTTCATGTCACCCGTGGTGGGCAGACCGGACTCGGTGAACGCCGGGGCGCCCTTGGAGCCCTTCTCGGTCTCCGTGCCCTTGGCGGCGACGACGCCGTAGCCGTGGGTGTACGCGAAGTGGTCGTTGATCCAGTTCCGCTTGTCGAGCTTGTTCACGTTGAGCTCGCGCAGGCCGACGATGGTGTCCTGGCCGTTGTAGCGGTCCACGTCCAGCGTCTTCGGGAACTGGTAGTAGCTGCGCTCCTGCTCCAGCTGCTGGAACGTGGGCGAGACGATGTTCGGGTCGTTCAGCCGGTAGTTGGCCGCCGTGTCCGCGTCCTCGCGCTTCTTCTGGCGGTCCTCGTCGACCTTGCCCGCGCCCTTGTAGTCCTTCGGCTTCACACCGCTGATGCCGTACGCGTGCCGGGTGGCCTCGATGTTCTTCTCGATGTACGGCGCTTCCTTGGCCTGCTCGTTCGGCTGGACCTGGAACTTCTGGACGATCGCGGGGTAGAGCCCGCCGATGAGGATCGCCGAGAGCACCATCAGGCCGAAGCCGATGACGGGCAGCTGCCAGGTGCGCCGCCACAGCGTCGCGAAGAAGAGCACGGCACAGATGACGGCGATGCAGAACAGGATCGTCTTCGCCGGCAGGTACGCGTTCGCGTCGACGTACCTCAAACCCGTCCAGTTGCCCGTCGCCTTGAAGTCACTGGACTTCACCGCGAGGCCGTACCGGTCGAGCCAGTACGCGATGGCCTTGAGCGAGACGAAGACGCCGAGCAGCACCGACAGGTGGCCGGTCGCCGCCGCGGTCGCGCGCGCGCCCGGGCTGGTGATCCGCAGCCCGCCGTACAGGTAGTGCGTCAGGGCGGCGGCCACCAGGGAGAGCACCGCGGCCGCGAAGCCGAAGCCCAGCAGGAAGCGGTACCAGGGCAGGTCGAACGCGAAGAACGCCACGTCCATGTGGAACTGCGGGTCCTTCTGGCCGAAGGGCACGCCGTTGACCCACAGGAGCCACGTGCGCCACTGCCCCGCCGCGGACGCGCCCGCGATCAGACCCACCAGGGCGGTGATCCCGATCAGCAGCCACTTCTTGTACGGGGCGATGCCCATGCGGTAGCGGTCGAGGCTCTGCTGCTCCATCGACATGGCGCTCAGCGGCGGGCGCAGCCGGTGCGCCAGCCAGATGTTCACCCCGACCGCGGCCGCCATGAGGAGGCCGAAGACGAAGAACAGGCCGATCTTGGTCCACAGGGTCGTCGTGAAGACCGATGAGTAGTTGACCGAGCGGTACCACAGCCAGTCCGTCCAGAACCCGGAGAACATGACGAAGGCCATGGCCAGCACGGCCAGCACGCCCAAGGTCATGAGCAGGGTCCGGACGCGACGGGAGGGTCGGCCCACTCTGATCCGTGGCCCCGTCGGGCCTCCGCCGCGGTCCGGCATCTGGAAAGCCAAGGTGCGCACCTCGAAGTTCGCTGTTGATTCGGTGTTGGTCCGTCAGGCCCCCGAGATCGCGGACCCACACCTATGCAACTTACTCACGCTTTACTCGGTTCCCGATTCTCGGGACTAACGAGGCAGGATTGTGACCATGTCCAACACTCCCATGGCAGCGAGCCCCCTCACCCGGGCCGTGCTCGAAATCGACGAGTACGTATCCGGCCTCGGCTGGGACCGTCCCGCACGCCTCTTCGCACTCGTCGACACGGCGCGGCTGCGCACCCAAGAACCCGGCCTGGCCTCTCAGCTCGGCCTCGACGACGGCGTGGAGCACGCCGGTTTCACCCCCATCGAGCAGGAGGAGATCCCCGCCGACAAGCCGCTGGACGAGTTCCTCGGCACCATCGCCTGGCCGGACGCGGTGATCGGCTGCGCTCTCACGGTGGAGCGCCTGATGCTGCCGCCGTCCGCCGAGACGTCCGTCCCCGAGGGTCTCAGCGAGGCCCAGCTGGCGAAGTGGGTGGAGAAGCACCCCGACCGCCAGGAGGTCCGCATGACCGTCGCGGTGCTCCGTGACGGCGCCCGCGAGTCGGCGCTGCGGCTGCGCGAGAAGGACTCGCCGACCGAGGTCCTCACCGGCTCCGACCTGGTGCCGGGCCTGGCGGACGCGCTGGCGGCGACGTTCGCGTAGCCCCCGCTGTCGCTCGTACGCGGGTGGGGCGCCGGTGGGTGTCCCCGTCCGCGTACGGCTGTCTTCCGGACGAGCCGCTACTTCGCGGTGCAGCTCGGCAGGGCGTCGGTGTCGCCCTTGCGGATCTTCTTCAGTGACTTCACGGCGTCGTCGATGGTGTCCACCTTGACCAGGGTGAGGCCGTCGGGGACGTCGCTCGCGGCCGCCGCGCAGTTGGCCTTGGGCGTCAGGAAGTACTCTGCGCCCTTCGCGCGCGCGCCGACGGTCTTCATCTCGATGCCGCCGATCGGGCCGACCTTGCCCTTCTCGTCGATGGTGCCGGTGCCGGCCACGAACTCGCCGCCGGTGAGGTCGTCGGGGGTCAGCTTGTCGACGATGCCGAGCGCGAACATCAGTCCGGCGCTGGGGCCGCCCACGTCGGCCAGCTTGATGTCGATCGTGAACGGGAAGGTGTGGTCGGTCCCCGCCTGGATGCCGACGATGGCGCGGTCGCTGTCCTCGGCCTTCTCCGTCGTGATCTTGATCTCCTCGGTCCTGGTCGCCTCCTTGCCCGCCTTCTCGGCGGTGGCCGCCTCCTTGACCGGGACCACGGTGAACGTGACGCTCTCGCCGGGCTTGTGCTCGGTGACGAGCTTGGCGACGTCCGTCATCTCCTTGACGGGCGTGCCGTCGACCTTCTTGATGACGTCACCCGCGTGCAGCTTGCCCTCGGCCGGGTCGCCCTTGATGACGGTGGAGACGATGACCTGGGACTTCACCGGAAGATCCAGCTCCCTGAGGGCCGCGACCTTGGCGCTCTCCTGGGACTGGCTGAACTCCTCGGCGTTCTCCTGGGAGGACTGCTGTTCGGTCTTGCCATCCGGGTAGAGCGTGTCGTGCGGCACCACGATGTTGTCGTGGGACAGCCAGCTGTAGACGGCCTCCGCGAGGTTCATGTTGTAGTCCGCGCTGGTGACCCTGACCGTCGTCATGTTGAGATTGCCGGTCGTGGGGTACGTCTTGTGCCCGGAGATCTGCAGCACCGGCTCGCCGTCGTGGTCGCCGAGAGTGTTCACCGTGGGGCCCGGGGACATCTCCGAGTAGGGCACTTTGATGAGCACTCCGGCGCAGAGAAGCGCGATCAGCATCAGGGTGGAGGCGAGCATCGTCGCAGTGCGGCGTGGCATGGAACGACAGTACGGGACGGGCCTGTCAGCGCACCTGTGGGGCCGGTCCGTACGAGGGCGTCACGTACGGGAGCGGGACTTCTCCATCGCCTCGCGGAAGGCGGCGTAGCCGTTGAGTTCCAGGGCGTCGCCGGTCCTGCCCGACCTGCGGTTGCGGGCGGCCCAGCCGCCCCACAGGCCCGCACCGACGGCCGCCAGCAGCGGAATCAGCAACCAGGCAAGTGATGCCATGTCGACCTCCCGACCCCGTGTGCGACCGCAACTGACTGATCAGCAGATTAACCATCCGCATGGTCAACGCTCACGGCAGGGGTCGGGTTACGCAACCCGAGCCGCATGGGCCAATCGGCCCCGGCGTCCCCCTCGCCTCAACAGGCGCCGACCCACTCCTCCTTGCCGTCGGAGAACCGCTGGTGCTTCCAGATCGGCACCTCGTGCTTGAGGTCGTCGATGAGCTTGCGGCAGGCGTCGAAGGCCTCGGCGCGGTGCGGGCAGGAGACGGCCACGACCACCGCGAGGTCGCCGACCGCGAGGTCACCGACGCGGTGCACGGCGGCCAGGGCGCGCACCGGGTACTCGGCGGCGACCCGCTCGGCCACCCGCCGCATCTCGGCCTCGGCGGTGGGATGCGTCGAATAGCCCAGCTCGTCGACGTCCGTGCCGCCGTCGTGGTCGCGCACTGTCCCCACGAAGAGCGCCGTGCCGCCCGCCGAGTCATCGCCGACGGCCCGGAAGACCTCGTCCAGGGAGAGCGGGGTGTCGCGGATCGCGAGGAGGCGGATCGGGTCCTGAGCGGCCTGCTCGCCGGGGTGGTCCATCGTGGTGCGTGCCATACGGCCATGGTGCCGCACGGCACGGACATCACGGAATAGACCTTTCGCCCGGCACGCGCGCGTGGCGCCTTGGAGTTCCCTACAGAGCGACGGCCCGCGAGGCTCAGATCCGCCGCCGCGCCTTCCGTGCCCTGCGCACCACGGCCGCCGCGCCGAGCAGCGCGACCGTCGCCCCCGCGGCCCCCGCCGCCGTCGCGTCCTTGCGGCCGAGACGCCGTCCGGCCACGGTCCGCCGCCCGGAGACCTCTTCGAGCAGCTCCGCGAGCACCTCTTCGTTGGTCCACCGCGGCCGCCACCCGGCGTCGTGCAGCCGGCTGACGCTGACCACCCAGGGATACATGGTGTACGCGAGATCGCCGGCCGGGGACGGGGTGAGGCCGATGCGGTGCAGCCGGGCGGCGGCGCCGAGCGCGACCGCCGACGGCAGCTCCATGCGGCGGATGCCGCTGAGCTCCTCGACCTCCTCCTGCTCCAGCCAGCCTTCGCAGCCGACGGCCAGCTCACCGTCGACCTTCTCCAGGACGGCGTACTCCAGGGCGCTGCACAGGTCCTCGACGTGGCAGAACTGCCAGGCGGGCCGGGAGCCCGCCACGACCAGGAGTCGCGGCGACTCGAAGTAGCGGGTGAGAGCCGTGTCCGTGCCTCCCACGAGGGTCGCGGGCCGTACGACGGTGACGTTGAGGCCCGGGTGCGCGCGGGGCGCTCTGCGGGCGAGCCGCTCGACCTCCAGGAGGTCGCCGACGCCGGTGGCCTCGGCGGTCGCACGCAGTTCGGCGTCTTCGGAGAGGGGCAGTTCGTTCTCGGGCAGCGCTCCGTAGACCATCGCCGAGGTGCACAGGACCACGCGGTGCACGCCCGCGGCGGCCGCGGCGGTCAGGACGGTCTGGGTGCCGCGTACGTTGTACGCGGTGCGGGCGGCGCCGTCGGTCTCCAGGTCGAGATCGAGCGCCAGGTGCACCACGACGTCCGCGCCACGCAACTTCTCGGCGATCGCCGGGTCCCGCACGTCCAGAATGTGCCACTGGACCTGCGAGCAGTCGCCCCGTCGCTCGTCGATGGCGATGACCTGCTTGATCTCCTCCGAAGCGGCAAGGCGCTCGGTCAGCAGCGCGCCCACGCCGGAGGCGGCGCCGGTGACGGCGACTACGGGCCCACGGGCGGGCGCCGGGGTTGACGGGTTTCGCGCTGCGCGAACCTGTGGATCTGGGGAACTCACCGGGCGTCTCCAGCGGTTGTCTTCAGTACGAACGCGAATGACGCGTACGTACCAGGTGGCATCCATCCTGCCGCAGGCCATCTGTCGGCGAAGCACCGAGGCCCGATCCCGTCATGGTGTCTACGCTGGGTGGTGTTGTAGGGCAGCCGCCGCCGGAACGATACCGGCGGCCTGACGAGCCGAGGAATCCCGTGAGTGACACCCCATTCGGATTCGGCCTTCCGCCGGAGGAGCCGGAAGACGGCGACGAGGGCAAGAAGAAGGAATCCCCTGGAGAGGGACAGCGCGGGGGACAGGGCGCCGGCGGCCCCGCGAACCCGTTCGGTTTCGGGGGCTTCCCCGGAGCAGGCGGCCCCGGCGGCGGTGACAACCCGTTCGCCGCGATGTTCGGTTCGATGAACCCGAACGACCTGGGTGCCGCGTTCCAGCAGCTCGGCCAGATGCTCTCGTACGAGGGCGGCCCGGTGAACTGGGACATGGCCAAGGACATCGCCCGCCAGACCGTGTCCCAGGGCACGGCGGACGGCATCAAGGACGCCAGCGTCGGTCCGGCCGAGCGCTCCGCCGTCGAGGAGGCCGTGCGCCTGGCCGACCTGTGGCTGGACGACGCGACGTCGCTGCCGTCCGGGTCCGGCACGGCCGTGGCGTGGAGCCGCGCCGAATGGGTCGAGGCGACCCTTCCGGTGTGGAAGGAGCTCGTCGACCCGGTCGCCGAGCGCGTGGGCCTCGCCATGGGCGACGTGCTCCCCGAGGAGATGCAGGCCATGGCGGGCCCGCTGATCGGCATGATGCGCTCCATGGGGGGCGCCATGTTCGGCCAGCAGATCGGGCAGGCCGTGGGCGTGCTCGCCGGCGAGGTCGTCGGCTCCACCGACATCGGTCTGCCGCTGGGCCCCTCCGGCAAGGCCGCGCTGCTCCCGGTGAACATCGAGACGTTCGGCAAGGACCTGGGCGTCGACAAGGACGAGGTGCGCCTCTATCTGGCGCTGCGCGAGGCCGCCCACCAGCGGCTCTTCGCCCACGTGCCGTGGCTGCGCTCGCATCTGTTCGGCGCCGTCGAGGGGTACGCCCGCGGGATCAAGGTCGACACGGCCAAGCTGGAGGACGTCGTCGGCCAGCTCGACCCGCAGAACCCCGAGCAGTTGCAGGAGGCCCTCCAGCAGGGCATGTTCCAGCCGGAGGACACCCCGGCCCAGAAGGCCGCCCTGGCCCGCCTGGAGACGGCTCTCGCGCTCGTCGAGGGCTGGGTGGACGCCGTGGTGCACGCGGCGGCCAAGCCCCGCCTGTCGTCCGCCGACGCCCTCCGGGAGACGCTGCGCCGCCGCCGCGCGTCGGGCGGCCCCGCGGAGCAGACGTTCGCCACGCTGATCGGCCTGGAGCTGCGCCCGCGCCGCCTGCGGGACGCCTCGCGCCTGTGGGCCTCGCTCACGGACGCGCGCGGTGTCGACGGCCGCGACGGCCTGTGGGAGCACCCGGACATGCTGCCGACGGCATCCGACCTGGACGACCCGGACGGCTTCGTCCACCGCGAGCAGATGGACTTCTCCGAGCTGGACAAGATGCTCGGCGAGGCGGCGGGCGGCGGCTCCTCCACGAAGCCGGACCTCACGAAGGACGAGGGCGACGACCAGTCCCCGGAGGACGGCGGTAAGTGAGCCTCTACGACGACGCCGTTCTCGTACTGAAGGGGTACGACGAGCAGGTGGAGCTGCGCCAGCTCTACCTGGACCACCTGTCCGCGCACGGCGAGGACGGCATGTGGAAGGCCTGCACCGCGGGCCATGTGACGGCGAGCGCCTTGGTCGTCGACCCCTCCCGCGGCCGGGTGCTGCTGACCCTGCACAAGAAGCTGCGGATGTGGCTTCAGATGGGCGGCCACTGCGAGCCGGGCGACACGTCGCTGGCCGGGGCCGCGCTCCGCGAGGCCACCGAGGAGTCCGGCGTGCCGGGTCTGACGCTGGTTCCGGGCGGCCCCGTCCGCCTGGACCGGCACCCGATCCCGGGGCCGTGCACGTGGCATCTGGACGTGCAGTACGCCGCGCTCGCCCCCGAGGACGCCGTCGAGGCGATCAGCGACGAGTCACTGGACCTGCGCTGGTTCGCCTACGACCAGGTGGCGGATGTAGCCGACGAGTCGGTCGTACACCTGGTGGAGGCGACGAGGGCGCGGCTGTAGAGCGCCCTTTGGGGCGCGCCCCAAAGGGGCGCGGGGAACGGCGCGACCAGCCACATCCGGCCCGCGGTTCCCCGCGTCCAGCAGCCCACCGGAGCGCTCAACTCCAGACGTTGCCCTGGTTCTGCCCCCGGGCACCTTGCTGGCCCACCCCGAGCTGCGCCTGGGCGCCCCGCCCGATGACCGCGTTCTGCGGCGGCAGCATCTCGCTGGGCTGGACGAGCGCGTAGCCCTGCCCCATGAAGCTCAGCTCCCAGCCCTCACCGGTGTTGCCCCGGCGCCGCCAGACGCCCGAGGAGTGGGTCTGCGCCTGCATCTGCACCCGCAGGCCGTTGGACCAGGCGACGATGGCGTCCGCGTCCGCGTTGACGTACCGGTCGGGCGTGACCTGGAGCATCAGCGGCTGGCCCGACGTCATCAGGGCGACCTTGCCGCGCCCGGAGATGTTGAGCTGGTACTTGCCGGAGCCGGAGATGCCGTACTGACTGTCCACGGCGATGACCTGGTGGGTCAGCGACGAGTCCATCGCGAGGACATAGCTGCTGTCCACGGTCAGGCCGTCCTGGTCCACATCCACTACGTGGATGTACTGCGCGAGGTTGGCGAGATGGACGGTGCCCTGGCCGTGGCAGCGCATCAGGTCCAGACCCTCGCCGGTGTGCGCGCGGGCACGCTGGTTGCCCTGGCTCTGGTACTCGGCGTCGAACTCGATCAGCCCCTGGTAGGCGACCATGGCGCCCTTGCGGGCCAGGACGTCGTCGTGCCCGTCCAGGGCGACCCGCAGCAGCTGCGGGTTCTGGACGGAGTAGCGCTCCTGGGTCTGCTGCTCGGCGTGCGCGAAAAGTGGGCTCTGCATGGTGTGTCGCTTCCCCTCAGCCCCGTGCTCGGAGACGGTCGGTGCTGTCCTCGCTGGGCTGTACGACGACGATGCCCTCTCCGGAGAAGCCCATCTGGTAGGCCTCGCCGCTGCCGCGCCCGATGAGGGAGCCGGCCTTGAAACTGCGCTTGCCCTTCACCTTGAGGTTCGGCGACCAGGCGATGAGGGCGTCCGGATCCACGTACGTCTCGTCCTCGCCGCGACCGCAGTCGACGACGACGGGAGTGCCCCGGGAGGTCAGCGCGACCCAGCCCTGGCCGGAGATCTTGATGTTCCACAGGCCCTGCCCGGCGAACTTGGCGAGGCCCTTGACCCGCTCGACGCCCCACTGGAGGGACGCGTCGAAGGCGAGCAGGTTGGTGCCGTTCACCGAGAGGGCATCGCCCGCCAGATTGATGACGACGACGTCCGCTCCGTAGTCGGCGAGGTAGAGCAGGCCGTCTCCGGCGCACTTCATCAAGGGCGCGCCCTCGCCGGTCATCCACTCGCGCGCGACCTGACGGACGGCGGGCGGATTCGGCTCGTACTGCACGAACCCTTCATAGGCGACCATCGAGCCCACGCGCGCGAAGAGGTCGTTGCCGGTCTGCATGGCCACCTTGACCATGTGGTGGCCGTGGTTCTCCATGCGGGTGGCTACGGGTGCGGGAGCGAAGCCCGCGAGCTGCTGATTCATGACGGGCTCCCTCAGACCTCGTACGGCTGGACGACGATGAAATTGCCGGGCGCGCCACGGAACTGGAGGTTCACGCTCTCCCCCGTGGAGCCCGCGTAGGCGTTGCTGCGCATCCGGACCTGGCTGGAAACGATCGCCTGTGCGGCGGCCGACCAGGCGACCACGGCGTGACAGTCGGCGAACGTCGTCGGCGTGACGGGCAGCACGACAGGCACGCCGTGGGTCTTCACGATGACCGTGCCGGTGCCCTGGAACTGCATGACGAACAGCGCGCCGCCGGGGATGCCGTGGCCCTCGATCCTGCGCACCTCGTGCTGGAGGGACTCGTCAAAGGCGAGGACGTTCTCCGCGGAGACGCAGATCGCGTCGCCCTGGAGCTCGATGGGGTGCAGGTGGGTGCCCTCCTCGGCGAGGAAGACCTGGCCGCGGCCGGAGCAGCGCATCAGCTGCATCTCCTGGCCGGTGGCGTTGCCCACGATGCGTCCCGCGAAGCCCGCGCCCTTGTAGCCGAACTCGACCTTGCCCTGGTAGAGCACCATGCTGCCCTGGCGGGCGAGGATCGGCTGGTCGGCGACGCCGAGGTCGACGCGGATCAGCTTCTCGTTCTGCTGCGTCCAGCGCCGGCCGGTGGGCGCTTCGCGGTACTTCTGGAGAGCCGCGGCAACACCGGCGCCCTGGGGAGCGGCGCCTTGCGGGGCTCCCCGCGGTGCCTGGGGCTGCCCGGGAAACTGCCCGCTCTGAGGCTGCTGACCGTAGCCGGGCGGCAGCGGGGCGGCGGGCTGCTGGCCGTAACCGGGAGGCAGCGGGGCCTGGGTCTGCTGGCCCGGCACCTGGCCGTACTGCGGCTGCCGCGGAGGCTGCTGGCCGGGCTGACCGTACGGCGTGGGGGCCGGCGGGGGCGGCATCGCGGCGCCCGGCGGCTGGTTCACCGGGGCCACGATGGTCTGCGCGGCGTGTACCTGCGGGTCGGCGGGGGCGGGTGCCGGGGGCGGAGTGGCGCCCTGCGGCGGCGCGAAGTGCTGCGCGGGAGCCGGGGCGGGTGCCGGGGTGGGAGCGGGAGCGGCGGCTGCGGGGGCGCCGAACGCGGGCGGCGCCGAGACCTGGGCGGGCGGCGCGAAGGAGGGCGCGGCGGCCTGCGGCTGGGCGGGCGCGGGCTCCTCCTCGGCGACCTCGCCGCCGAAGTTCTTCAGGAGGGCGTCGAGCCCGCCGTCGAAGCCCTGGCCGATCGCGGCGAACCGCCAGACGTCCTTCAGGTAGAAGTCGCCCAGCATGACGGCGCGCTCCGTGGAGAACTCCGCGCCGTTGAAGGCGTAGCGGGCCACTTCCTCGCCGCCCGCGACGATACGGATGTATCCGGAGGCGACCTGCGACATCTGTCCGGCGCCGTCGATCGTCGCCGTGAACGACAGCCGCTGGATCTGCTGCGGGATGCGGTCGAGCGTGACGCGGAAGGACTCGGTGTCGCCCGCCTGGGCGCCGAGGAGCTGGATCGACTCCTCGGGCGACTTCGGCTGGTTGAAGAAGATGAAGTAGCGGTCGTCCGAGAGTTGTTCGCTCGCGTCCAGGCCGAAGCAGCTGATGTCGAAGCCCAGTCCGGGAGCCGCGATCTGCACACCTACGTACAGATCGGTCCCCGCGGTGAGGTCACTGATCTTGGCCTTGTGGCCGCGTTGGAATTCCCTGGCCATACGTAACGACCGTCCCCCATCCCGAATGTGAATGCGTCGCGTCAGGCTAACCGCAAAGTCCGACAGCGAGCCAAGCCGGTACAGAGCCGCTACACAACCGTGGGACGGGGCGGACGTTCACTCCTCGCGGGCGGCGGGAAGATGGGGCAGCCGACCGGCCGCGACCACCCCTTCGAGGTAGCCCCTGGCCCGCTCCGTGCGCGGATAGGCCTCCAAGAGGCGCCAGAAGCGCGGCCCGTGCCCGGGGACCAGGAGGTGGGCCAGCTCGTGGACGAGGACGTAGTCCACGACGTACTCCGGCATGCCCTGCAGTCGGTGCGAAAGGCGGATGCTGCCCTCCGACGGGGTGCAGGAGCCCCAGCGGGTGTTCTGGTTCGTGACCCAGCGAACGGATGCGGGTCTGGCACGGCCGTCGAAGTACTGCTCGGACAGCTGCTCGGCGCGCTCGGACAGCTCCGCGTCACCGAGAAGCCGTTTGCTCTCCTGCGCCGCCAGTTTGTCGAGCATCACATTGACCCAGCGCTGCTCCTCCGCCTCGGACATGCGGGCGGGGATGAGGACGACGGTGCGGTCTCCCTCGCGGTACGCCGAGACCGTTCTGCGCCGACGGGCACTGCGTCTGACCTCGACCGCGCTGGCCACCGCGCCGGACGGCGGCGGACTGGTCGTGCTGCGCTGCGGAGTTCCGGCGCGACGCGCTGAGGTCTCCGCAGCGACGCGAGAGGACGGGTCGGCGGGCACGCCCCGACGTTACCCGCTGGGTGCGGGGGAAGTCCCGACTCCGGGACGGTTCGGCGTCGATCCGCTCCCCGGTCGTTCGACCAGTACGACGGTGCATCAGCGCGGACAGGCGGATTAGTACGACAAGTATCCCCTGCCTGTGGACAACGCGACGCGGGCATTCGGCGGGGCGGGCATTCTGGCATTCGATCGGCGCGGCGGACGGGACCGCGTCGGCCGGACGACGGGGGACGACCATGCATCCGACCGTGAAGCCCGCGCTGCGGCGCGGCTGGCGTGACCTGAGCACCGTGCAGTTCGGGGTGGCCCCAGCGCATGCCTTGGTGCTCGGCCCGATGGACACCGCGACGAGCAGCTTCCTGACGCTGGTGGACGGTACTCGCGGGTTGCCGCTCCTGCGCGAGGAGGCCAAGCGGATGGGCCTGCCCGACGGGCATGTGGACCGGCTGATGGAGGAGTTGTCGCGGGCCGGCCTGCTCGACGACTCGACGGGCGGCGGCCCGGCGGCCGACGCCCTGCGCAAGCGGAGCGGGCCCATGGACCGGCTGCGGGCCGACCTGGCCTCGCTGTCGCTTCTCTCCTCCGAGCCGGGAGAAGCGATCGAGAAGCTGGCGGCGCGCCGGGTCATGCGCGTGCGCGTCCAGGGTGCCGGGCGGGTGGGGGCCGTCGTGGCCTCGGTCCTCGCGGGCGCGGGCGTGGGTCGGGTCGACGTCCTCGACGGTGGTCATGTGGAGCCTTGGGACGTCGCGCCGGGCGGCTTGCCGGCCGAGGCGATCGGGAACCGGCGGGACACGACCGCGCGCCGGCTCGTGCGGCAGTCGGCGCCCGACCGGCCGCCCCGGCAGTCCTCGCCACCGGCGGGAGAAGCAGGGCTGTCCCTGGTGATCATCGCCCCGCGCGACGGCCTGGACGCGTACGCCCCCGACCCGGCCGCCGCCGAGGGCCTCCTGGAAGCGGGCACACCCCATCTCTACGCCGGGGTGATCGAAGGGACGGGCGTGGTGGGCCCCTTGATCCTGCCCGGGTCGACCGCCTGCGCGGGCTGTCTCTTCCGCCGGCGCGCGGACCGCGATCCCACCTGGGCCCGGATGCTGGCCCAGTGGCGCTCGGGGCGCGCCCGGCACGTGCCCGCGTGCGACCTGGCCCTGTCGACGTCGGTCGCCGGGCTGGTCGCGGGGCATGCTCTCGCCTTTCTCGACGGAGTTTCGTCGGCCTGCGCGGGTGTCCGCTGGGAGGGGTCCGTCCCGGGATTCGACTGGCACGCGCGTCCGGTTCGGCCGCATCCCAGCTGCCCTTGCGGGGCTGGTGCGCGCGTTAAGGGGGATCGGCTCACCACGGACTTGGAGCAGCACGCAACAATGGCCGGGTAACCGCCTGAGAAGGCGTGGCTGTCTGGGACTTGGAGGGGCGCATGTCTGATCTTCCCCGGAAGGCGGTCACCCGAACCGCCAAACTGGCCGCGCTGCCGCTCGGCTTCGCGGGACGCGCGACCTGGGGGCTCGGCAAGCGGATCGGGGGCAAGTCGGCGGAGATCGTCGGCCGTGAGCTGCAACAGCGCACGGCGGAGCAGCTGTTCAAGGTCCTTGGCGAGCTCAAGGGCGGCGCGATGAAGTTCGGGCAGGCCATGTCCGTCTTCGAGTCGGCCCTGCCCGAGGAGGTCGCGGGCCCCTATCGCGCGGCGCTGACGAAGCTGCAGGAAGCGGCGCCGCCGATGCCGACGAGCACCGTGCACTCCGTGCTCGCGGAGCGGCTCGGTGAGGACTGGCGCGACCATTTCCTGGAGTTCGAGAACAAGCCCGCGGCCGCCGCGTCGATCGGTCAGGTGCACCGGGCGGTCTGGGAGGACGGGCGCGAGGTCGCGGTCAAGGTGCAGTACCCGGGAGCGGGCGAGGCGCTGCTTTCCGACCTCACCCAACTCAGCCGGTTCGCCCGACTCCTGGGGCCGCTGATCCCCGGGATGGACATCAAGCCGCTCATCACGGAGCTGCGCGACCGGGTGTCGGAAGAGCTGGACTACGGCCTGGAGGCGCAGGCACAGGACGCGCACGCCCGGGAGTTCGCCGACGACCCCGACGTGGTGGTGCCCGCGGTGGTGCACCAGAGCGACCAGGTCCTGGTCACGGAGTGGATCGACGGGACACCCCTGTCGGAGGTGATCGCGGACGGCACCCAGGAGCAGCGCGACCGGGCGGGCCAGCTTCTGGCCCGTTTCCTCTTCTCGGGCCCGGCGCGCACGGGGCTGCTGCACGCCGACCCGCACCCCGGCAACTTCCGCCTGCTGCCCGACGAGAAGGACGGCTGGCGGCTCGGTGTCCTGGACTTCGGCACGGTGGACCGGCTGCCGGGCGGACTGCCCTCGACCATCGGCGCATCCCTGCGGATGACGCTGGACGGCGAGGCCGACGCGGTCTACGACATGTTGTGCGAGGAGGGCTTCGTCAAGGAGTCCGTCGATCTTGAACCGGACGCGGTGCTCGACTACCTCCTGCCGATCATCGAGCCGATGCTGGTGGAGGAGTTCACCTTCACCCGGGGCTGGATGCGCAGCCAGGCGGCCCGGGTGGCCGATCCTCGCTCCCCCGCCTACCAGCTGGGCAAGCGGCTGAACCTTCCACCGTCGTATCTCCTGATACACCGTGTGACGCTGAGCACGATCGGGGTGCTGTGCCAACTGGGCGCGACGGTCAGGATGCGGGCCGAGCTGGAGGAGTGGCTGCCCGGCTTCGTGCCGGAGACTGAGACGGAGGAGGCGGAAGCGGAGGAGGGCGACGCGGTAGTGGAGGCGTGAGCGGACGCACCGCGGGGGCCGGTCCGTTCGGACCGGCCCCCCGTCGTATCTCTGTCGTCGTGCCGAGCCGCGTTCGCGGCTTTACTGCATGACCGCCATGGCAAGCGCGCGCCGGGCACGCAGCGAGGCGCGCTCCGCGCGGCGCTGCATGCGGCGGGCCGCCATCAGGCGCGCGGCCGGGCGTTGCGCCTCGGCCT
Organism: Streptomyces sp. NPDC003032; assembly: GCF_053591415.1. Lineage (NCBI taxonomy): Bacteria > Bacillati > Actinomycetota > Actinomycetes > Kitasatosporales > Streptomycetaceae > Streptomyces > Streptomyces sp. NPDC003032. Next base: position 306,699 of record NZ_JBSFTT010000003.1, read on the forward strand.
CACGCAGTCGTTCGCGCATATGCGCGCGAGCCATGGCTTCTGGGATGAGTTGCATCTCTCGGGTCCTGTTCTGGCGCGAGGCGTGCGCGCCGGTGGTGGCGAAGTCTCGGGTGGCGGAGCCCGCGGGCTCGCTGGTGGCTGCCTTCATCGGGGCCTGTTTCTTGGGGTCGTGCGTCAGGGGGCGGTCGATGGTTCCGGCGGTCCTCATGCGACGACCGGGTTCTTGCGCGGGCGGCCACGGGGCCGCTTGCGGGCGACGACAACACCCTGGACGAACAGCTCGCCGCCCCAGACACCCCACGGCTCACGCCGCTCCTTGGCGCCGGCGAGGCAGGCCTCCATCAGCGGGCAGGTGCGGCAGAGCGACTTGGCGTACTCGACGTCGGCCGGGGACTCCGCGAAGAAGACCTCGGGGTCGTAGGCACGGCAGGGGACGGGTACGCCGAGGTTCTCGATGGCGTCGTCGAGCGCGGTGAGCGCGGTCAGGGGGGTCAAGGTCGGGTCCTCCGTGGGTGTGGGCGGGGAGATCGTCTGTGAAGGCGGTACGGACGGGGCGTGCGCTTCGAGTTGCACGGTGGTGTTTTCCTCGTCTGGTCGTGCCGGCCTGGGTCGGCCGGTTGGCGGCTGGTACCGGGTCTTGCTCTTGGCCCCTTCGTCCTGTCTCCCTGTTTCGGGGAAAACAGAAGGGCCGCGGATCCCGGGTGGGGTTCCGCGGCCCTGGAAGGCGCCTGTCTGATCGAGGATCAGACTGGATCACTCCAGGGTTCGAGCCCACGGAAGGCCCACATCGTGTGGTGCTGCGTCGTCTGCTTCCGGAATCCGGCACCGGCCGCCGCAGAGGCATAGGCATGGGCCTGCGCCTCCGCTACTGCTGCTTCCGGTGCCTTGGTCGGTCGCTCATTGCCCTCATTGGCCTCGCGAATGGAGAGACCGGCGAGAGGCAGGGCGGACAGCGGACGCATGGCGGGGGTGCCGCCGGACAGACCGGTGCCCTGGTTCGAGAAGCCGAGCAGGCAGGAAGCGACGACCGAGCGATCGGTCATTTTGGCGGTGCTGATGAAGCTCTCGTCGATGCTGATCACTGGAATTCGCCTCCTCTCGGCGTCTGGGGGATCGACCGGAACCGATCCTGCGGACTGACAAGTACAGCACAGGACCAGGGCTTCGGAGAAGCCGCTGTTCCTGTGCTTAAGAACCTATGGGTCTTCCTTGCGCATGCGCAAACTATTTTTTCGACGAGTTTGAATCATTCGTCATCGGCGCCCCTTACACGCTCCTGACCAGCACAAATGGCAAGGACCTCGGCGCCGAAGCGGTGATACTTGCGGACGCCGACCCCGGGAATCCGCGCCAGCTCGCCCTCGTCGTCCGGTACGGCCTCCGCGATGGCGATCAAGGTCTTGTCCGTGAAGACGCAGTACGCGGGCTGCCCCAACTGCCTCGCCTGGTCGGATCGCCACTCCCGCAACCGTTCGTAGAGCCCCTCGTCCATGTCGGACGGGCAGTCCTCGCACCTCATCAGCTTCATCTCGCCTGCTTCGGTGAGGGTCCGGCCACAGACCCGGCACCGGGCCGGGGCACGGTTCTTGCGCTGGCGGCGGCCGACCACCGTGCCGGTGGCCTCGCCGGCGGTGCCGCGCTCGACGCCGCCGGGGCCGCCACCCGCGGCGCGGCCCGCGGCGCCTGCCCCGGAGCCCGGGCGCAGGCCGTCGAGGAAACGGCTGGGGCGGCGGTTCGGACGGCCGCCCGGCGAGCGGGACAGGGCCCAGGAGAGCGAGAGGTGGACGCGGGCCCGGGTCACTCCCACATAGAGGAGACGGCGCTCCTCCTCGATCTGCTCGTCGGTCTTGGCGTAGGTGATCGGCATCATGCCCTCGGCGAGGCCGACGAGGAACACGGCGTCCCACTCCAGGCCCTTGGCCGCGTGGAGCGAGGCGAGCGTGACGCCCTCGACGGCGGGCGCGTGCTGGGCGTTCGCCCGCTCGTCGAGCTCGGCCACGAGGTCGGCGAGCGTCGCCCCCGGCTTGGCCCGCGCGAAGTCCTCGGCGAGGCGCACCAGCGCGGCCAGGGACTCCCAGCGGTCACGGACCGCGCCCGAGCCGGCCGGGGGCTGGTTCGTCCAGCCCTTGGTCGAGAGCACGGCCCGCACCTGGGAGGGCAGGTCGACCACGTCGTCCAGGAGTGCGTCGTTGCCCCCGAAGCGGGCGGCTCCACGCAGGGCCGCGCCGGCTTCGCGGACCTCGGTGCGCTCGAAGAACCGCTCGGCGCCGCGCAGCTGGTAGGGCACGCCCGCGTCGGCGAGGGCCTGTTCGTAGATCTCCGACTGGGAGTTCGTGCGGAAGAGGACCGCGATCTCGCTGGCGGGGACGCCGTCGGCGAGGAGGGCCCGGATGCGGCGGGCGGCGCCTTCGGCCTCGGTCGGCTCGTCCACGTACTCGGTGTAGATCGGTTCCGCTCCGGGCTCGCGCTGGGAGATCAGCTCCAGGCGGTGGTCGGCGGCGCGGCCGCGGGCCTGGGAGAGCAGGCCGTTGGCGAGGTGGACCACCTGGGGGGTGGAGCGGTAGTCACGGACCAGCTTGACGACCGTCGCTCCCGGGTGGCGGGCGCGGAAGTTCAGCAGGTGGTCCGGGGTCGCGCCGGTGAAGGAGTAGATGGTCTGGCTGGCGTCGCCGACGACGCAGAGGCTGTCGCGGTCGCCGAGCCAGAGCTCCAGGAGGCGCTGCTGAAGGGGGCTCACGTCCTGGTACTCGTCGACCACGAAGTGCTGGTACTGGGTGCGGACCTGCTCGGCGATGTCGTGCCGGTCCTGAAGGATGCCGACGGCGAGGAGCAGGACGTCCTCGAAGTCGATGACGGCGCGGTCGCGCTTGAGGTCCTCGTACGCCGCGTACAGCTGGGCGGTCTCGGCGGGGTCGCGGGGGACGTCGCGGCCGGATTTGGCGGCGGCCGCCGCATAGTCCGCCGGGACGGTCTGGGTGACCTTGGACCATTCGATCTCGCTGGTCAGATCGCGCAGTTCGTTGCGGTCCAGGCGGATGCGGCAGGCGGCGGCCGCGTCCGCGACGAGCTTGATCTTGCGGTCGACGATCCTGGGCAGGGATCCACCGACTGCTTTCGGCCAGAAGAACTGGAGCTGACGCAGGGCCGCGGAGTGGAAGGTGCGGGCCTGGACGCCGGAGGCGCCCAGCTGGCGGAGGCGGCCGCGCATCTCGCCCGCGGCGCGGTTGGTGAACGTGACGGCCAGCACGCTGGCGGGCTGGAGGATTCCGGCGCGCACCCCATAGGCGATCCGGTGGGTGATCGCCCGCGTCTTGCCCGTGCCGGCGCCCGCGAGGACGCACACCGGCCCGTGCAGGGCGGTGGCCACTTCGCGCTGCTCGGGGTCAAGCCCGGCGAGCACCGCGTCGGCCGAGTCCGGGACCTGCGGGAAGAGGGGGGAGTGCGTTGCTGATGTCACCCCTTCATGCTGCCAGGTCGCCGGGGGCGGGTGAGTCGGTTGTCCACAGGCGGGCGTCTGCGGTCGTACTAATACGGGAATGGCGGCCGGGTCACGTACGTTCGTCTCATTGCGACGATGACGTCCCCGATGACGTACCCAGAGCGACGAAGGAGCACGAGAGACATGCCGGGCACTGTGACGATGTACAGCACCACGTGGTGCGGCTACTGCCGACGCCTCAAGGGCCAGATGGACCGCGAGGGCATCGCGTACACCGAGATCAACATCGAGCAGGACCCCGACTCGGCGGCCTTCGTCGAGAAGGCGAACGGCGGAAACCAGACGGTTCCCACCGTTCTCTTCCCGGACGGCTCGACCCTCACGAACCCCTCGCTGGCGCAGGTCAAGCAGAAGCTGACCGTCTGAGGGACGGAGCCGGAAGGGCTCAGCCCACGGTCCCCGGCTTCGGCAGGGGCTTGCCGTACCAGAGCTCGATCAGCCGGGCCGCAATCGAGATGCCGAAGGGAGGCAGGACCTCCCCGGACTCGAATGCGGCCCGCAGGTCTTCCCGGGAGAACCAGCGGGCCTCGTGGATCTCCTCACCGTCGACGTTGATCTCCGAAGAGGTCGCGTCGGCCATGAAGCCCAGCATCAGGCTGGAGGGGAACGGCCACGGCTGGCTCGCGACGTACTCGACGTCGCCGACCGTGATGCCCGCCTCCTCGAAGACCTCGCGCCGCACCGACTGCTCGATGGACTCTCCCGGCTCGACGAAGCCCGCGAGGGTCGAGAAGCGCCCTTCGGGCCAGTGCACCTGGCGGCCGAGGAGGATGCGGTCCTCGCTGTCCCTGACCGCCATGATCACGGCGGGGTCCGTGCGCGGGTAGTGCTCGGCGCCGCACGCCTGGCAGCGGCGGATGTGGCCGGCGGCGGCGATGACGGTGCGCTCACCGCAGCGCGAGCAGAAGCGGTGCAGGCGCTGCCAGTTCTCCAGGGCCACGGCGTGCACCATCAGACCCGCGTCGCGGGGTGAGAGCAGCAGCCCCGCCTCGCGCAGTCCGGCGGGGCGCGCCGACTGGTCCATGCGGCCCGGCAGGGTGTCCTTCTGGAGCGCGAAGTAGCTGACGCCGTCGTCGTCCGTGCCCAGGAAGTACCGGTGCTCCTCGGTGAGCGGCGCCTCGAAGGACGGGGTCGTCACCAGCTCGGTGCGGCCCTCGGGGGTCTCGTCGATGAGCACCTGACCGCCGGACACGACGAAGACCCGCGTCGTCGGGTGGCTCCAGGCTGCGGCGAGCCACGCCTCGTCCATGCGGTGGTGGGCCGCGCGGTCGATGCCGCTCGGCGCGGTCAGCGAGACGGGACGGTCTGCGGTGCGGTCGGTCCAGGTGGTCACAGGTGCTTCCAACTCCCCCGATGGAATGGGTGGCTCAGCAGGGCGTGCGGCAGGACGTGCTCGGCGTTCCGGGGACTGTCAGTGTGCATCGCGCCAGTTCTCCGCGAGGTCGCCCCACAGGTAGGCGGTCGTCTCCACACCCTTGAGGAGCAGGTCGATCTCGACCTTCTCGTTCGGCGCGTGCCAACCGTCGGACGGGATGGAGATGCCGAGGAAGAGCACGGGTGCGGCGAGGACGTCCTGAAGGTCGGCCGCCGGTCCTGAGCCGCCCTCGCGCGTGAAGCGGATCGGCTGCTCGAAGGCGCGACCCATCGCACGGACCACGGACTGCAGGGCCGGGTGGTCCAGCGGGGTCAGACACGGGCGGGTGCCGGGGCTGAAGGTGACGGTGTGGCGGATTCCGGCGGGGATGCGATCGGCGGCCCATGCTCGCACGGCGTTCTCCACGTGCTCCAGGTCCTGGCCGGCGACCAGCCGGAACGAGAGCTTCACCAGGGCGGACGACGGAACGACCGTCTTGCTGCCCGCTCCCTGATAGCCGCCGCCGATGCCGTTGACCTCGGCGGTGGGGCGGGCCCAGACGCGCTCCAGGGTGGTGTATCCCGCCTCTCCGCGAGTGGCGTGCGACTTGGCCGTACGCAGCCAGCCCTCCTCGTCGAAGGGCAGCTCGGCGAAGAGTTCGCGCTCGCGGTCGGTGAGTTCCGTGATGCCTTCGTAGAAGCCGGGGATCGCCACGCGCGCGTGCTCGTCGTGGAGGGCGGCGACCAGGCGGGCGACCTCGGTGGCGGGGTTCGGCACCGCGCCGCCGAAGGAGCCGGAGTGGATGTCCTGGTCGGGGCCGTGCAGCACGATCTCGCACTCCGCGAGGCCGCGCATGCCGGTGCAGACGGTCGGGGTGTCCTGCGACCACATGCCGGTGTCGGAGACGATCACCGCGTCGGCGGCGACGCGGTCCTTGTGGGCCTCGATGAGCTCACGGAAGTGCGGGGAGCCGGACTCCTCCTCGCCCTCGATGAGCAGCTTCAGGTTCACGGCCGGGGCGGTGCGGCCGGTGGCGGCGAGGTGGGCGCGGACCCCGAGGGTGTGGAAGAAGACCTGGCCCTTGTCGTCGGCCGCCCCGCGCGCGTGGAGGCGGTTCCCTTGGACGACGGGCTCGAAGGGATCGGTGTTCCAGCCGTCCTCGCGGGCCGCGGGCTGGACGTCGTGGTGGCCGTAGACGAGGACGGTGGGGGCCTGCGGGTCGCCCGAGGGCCACTCGGCGAAGACGGCGGGCGCTCCCGGGGTCTGCCAGACCTCCGCGGTCGGGAAGCCGGTCTCCTTGAGCTGGGCGGCGAGCCACTCGGCACTGCGGCGCACGTCCCCGGCGTGGTCGGGCTGCGCCGACACGGACGGGATGCGCAGCCACTCCGCGAGGTCCTCCAGGAAGGCGGCACGGTGGTCCTCGATGTACGTACGGACGGCGCTGTCCGGTGTCTCGCTCATGGTCACGAGCCTATCCGCCGTCCGGGGTGGCCTCGTGCGGCGGTTCCCCGAGCAGGAGGCGTTCGAGATCGGCGCGGCCCGGGAGGTCCCTGGGGCGGGCGGTCTCCCCGCTGCGCACATAGAGGAAGGCGGCCTTCACCGCCTCCGGAGGGACGCCTTGCTGTTCGGCCCAGGCGAGGCGGTAGACAGCGAGCTGGAGGGGGTCGGCGCTGTGGGTGCGGCTGGTCTTCCAGTCGACGATCTCGTACGTCGTGTCGTCTCCGTCACCTTCCTTGTAGACGGCGTCGATGCGCCCCCGGATCACACGGTTGGCGATGACGAACTGGAAGGGCACCTCGACACGGTGGGGCGTGCGGCGGGCGTACTCGGTGCGCTCGAAGGCTTCCTTGAGGGCTTCCAGGTCGCGTTCGTCGGCGATCTCCGCCTCGTCCGGGCCGCCGCCGGGCAGGTCCTCGGGGGCGAGCATCGGCAGGGTGAGCTCTTCGAAGCGGGACTCGACCCAGGCGTGGAAGCGGGTGCCGCGGCGGGCTGCCGGCTGCGGTGGGCGGGGCATGGGCCGGGCGAGGTCCTTGGCGAAGCCGTCGGGGTCGGCGGCCAGGCGCATCAGCTCGGACGCGGTGAGCGACGGCGGCACGGGGATGTCCCTGACGGCCTCGCGGGCGCGCAGAAGCTCTCCGGTGAGGGCGTCCAGATCACGGTCCCAGGAGGCGAGGGTGCGGGCCTCCTCGGAGGTGAGGGCGCGGGTCTCCTCGGGGGTCAGGCGAGTGTCCGGGACGCGGGCGCGCTCGGCGGGGTGCGGGCGCGCCTCGGAGGGCTGTGCGGGGAGCGCCACGCGTGCGTGGCCGGTCGTAGCGGTCTCGGGCTGCGGGCCGCTTTCCGTCTCGGGGGCGTCCGCGGGGTGCGGGATCGTCGGGCGCTCCGTCGCCAGGGAGTCCCAGTCCGCCGGGTCGGCGTCGGGGAAGTCGGCGTCTCCGTAGGGAACGCCGTCGTAGGGAGCCTCTTCGTAGGGGACGTCTTCGTCCTCCGGAGGGGGCGGCCACTCCGGGTCGTCGGCCGGGGGAACATCGTCGTACGCCGAAGGGTGGGCCTCTTCGTGGGAGCGGGCGAGCTCCCGTGCGCCCTCCCCCGTCAGGCGCTCCAGGTGGTCGAGGACGGTTCGGGCGGCGGCGCGGCGGCGGGCCAGGGAGTCGTCGTCCAGCGGGAGCGGCCACGCGTGGTCGGCGGTCGCCTCGCCCAGGGCGGGGTTCTCCTCGTCCTCGGCCGGTTCGTCCGCCCAGACCTCGGTCTCGCCGTGGCCCGCCGCGCAGTGGTCGTGCAGGGCCCACAGGAAGTCCGAGGGGCCGCGCGGCTTCTTCTGGGAGGGGCCCCACCAGTGGCCCGAGCCCAGGAGCAGGGAGCGGGGGCGGGTGAAGGTGACGTACCCGAGGCGGAGTTCCTCGGTGCGCTGGTGGTCCTTCATGGCTTCGTGGAAGGCCTTCATGCCCTTGGCGTCCCACGCGTCGATGTCGGGCAGGGTGGCCGCGTCGCCACGCAGTTCGTGCGGGACGACCTTGGCCTGGGCGGTCCACTTCTCGCGGCCCTGTGCGCTCGGGAAGACTCCGTCGACCAGGCCGGGGACGGCGACGACGTCCCACTCCAGGCCCTTGGACTTGTGGGCGGTGAGCACCTTGACGGTGTTCTCGCCGCCCGGCAGGGCGTTGTCGAGGCCCTTCTCGTACTGCGCGGCGGTGCGCAGGAAGCCGAGGAAGGCGAGCAGCGACGCGCCGTTGTCGTTCGCGGCGAAGGACGCTGCGACGTCCAGGAAGTTCGACAGGGTCTCGCGGCGGCGGGCCGCCAGGGCGCCCGGCGACGCGGAGAGCTCCACTTCCAGGCCGGTCACGGCGAGCACGCGGTGCAGTACGTCCATCAGCGGGTCGGACAGCGACCGGCGCAGCTCGCGCAGCTCGGCGGCGAGCCGGGCGAAACGCACCCTGGCGTCCGCCGAGAAGGGCAGGCCGTCGTCCCTTCCGGAGGCGTCGCCCGGGTCGAGGGGCGACTCCAGGAAGGTGTCCAGGGCGTCCGCGAGCGATATCACCTCGGCCGGGTCGACCCCCTCGACGGCCTCCGCGAGGCGCCGGTCGGGGTCGTCGGGGGCGGTGTGCCCGGGGCGTACGAGAAGGCGGGCGCGGCGGCCAAGGAGGGCGAGGTCGCGGGCGCCGATCCGCCAGCGCGGTCCCGTGAGCAGCCGCACCAGGGAGGCGTTCGCCCCCGGGTCCTGGAGGACCTCGCAGACGGCGACGAGGTCGGCGACCTCCGGGAGGTGGAGCAGCCCGGAGAGGCCGACGACCTCCACGGGGATGTCGCGGGCGACGAGCGCGCCCTGGATCTCCGCGAAATCGGTCGCCGTGCGGCACAGGACGGCGATCTCACCGGGGGCCTTGCCGGTGCGGACGAGGTGGGCGATCGAGTCGGCGAGCCAGTCGATCTCCTCGGCGTGCGTGCGCAGCAGGGCGCAGCGCACCACGCCGTCGCGCTCGGCGCCGGGCGCGGGCCGCAGTGCCTCCACGCCCGCGTGCATCGCGCGCAGGGGCTCCGCGAGGCCGTTGGCCAGCTCCAGGAGGCGGCCGCCGCTGCGGCGGTTCTCGCTGAGCGCGTGGCGCGTGGCGGGGCGCCCGTCGGCGTACGAGAAGTGCTCGGGGAAGTCGTCGAGGTTGGCCACCGAGGCGCCGCGCCAGCCGTAGATCGCCTGGCAGGGGTCGCCGACCGCGGTCACCGGGTGGCCCGTGCCGCCGCCGAAGAGACCGGACAGGAGGATGCGCTGGGCCACCGACGTGTCCTGGTACTCGTCGAGGAGCACGACGCGGAACTCGTCCCGCAGGATCTCGCCGACCTCCGCGCGGGTGCGGGCGAGCGTCGCGGAGAGGGCGATCTGGTCGCCGAAGTCGAGGAGGTCGCGTGAGCGCTTGGCCGCGCGGTACCCGCCGACGAGCTCGGCCAGCTCCAGGCGGGCCGCCGCCGTCTCCGGGATCTTGCGCAGATCGGCGTTGGAGAGCTTCGCGCCGTCCAGGGCGCGCAGCAGTTCGGTGTCGTACGCGCGGAGTCTCTCGGGGCGTACGAGATGTTCCGCCAGCTCGCTGTCGAGGGCGAGGAGGTCGCTGACGAGGTCGGGGAAGGACCGGGTCAGCGCGGGATAGGGCCCGGGGGCCTCGCGCAGCACGCGGGCGGCGAGCTGGAAGCGGGTGGCGTCGGCGAGGAGGCGGGAGGTCGGCTCCAGGCCGATGCGCAGGCCGTGGTCGGTCAGGAGGCGGCCCGCGAAGGCGTGATACGTGGAGATGACCGGCTCGCCCGGCGGATTGTCCGGGTCCACGGCCTCCGGGTCGGTGACCCCGGCCTTGATCAGCGCCTGGCGCACGCGCTCGGCGAGCTCGCCCGCGGCCTTGTTCGTGAACGTCAGTCCGAGGACCTGTTCGGGGGCGACCTGGCCGGTGCCGACCAGCCAGACCACGCGCGCCGCCATCACCGTCGTCTTGCCGGAGCCGGCTCCGGCCACGATCACCTGCGGGGCGGGCGGCGCGGTGATGCAGGCCGTCTGCTCCGGGGTGAACGGGATCCCCAGGAGCTCCTTGAGCTGCTCGGGGTCGGTGATACGAGGTGGCACGTGAGAGAGGCTAGCGGTGGCCACTGACAACCGGGGCGGGCCCGGATGCGAGTGGCCACCGCGCGCTCATGGGGTGCGTGGGATCAGGAACCGTCAGGGAAGCTGTCAGGAACCGGACGAGAGCTTGTCCGGGTCCACGACCTCACTGGCCGGCGGGGCCTTGACGTCGACGGCCTTGCCGTAGTCGCTGAAGGTCACCGTGCCCGGGCCGTCACCGCCCTTGTTCACGACCTTCAGGAAGTAGGGCTTGCCCTCCATGGCCACGTAGAAGGTGGTGGTCTCGGAGCCCTTCTTGCGGGTGAGGACGGCGGCCTTCTTGCCCGCGACCTCGGAGTCGTCCCCTCGCTTCAGCTTCTTGAGGTTGTCGGACTTGAACATGTCGTCCGGGTTGCAGGGGCTCGCGCCCTTGTTGTTCGGTGTCTTCACCCAACGGCCCTTGAGGAGCTCGGCCGTGGCGCCACCGCCCTGGCCCTCCCAGAACTTGTCGTCGGCCTTGACGTACGAGAACTTCCCGGAGGCGAGGAAGTCGGCGGTGCCCTTCTTCGACGAGCCCATCGTGCCCTTGCAGTCCCCGGACTCGGCGACGGCGAACTCGATGTCGCTCACCTCGCCGCCCTGCTTCACCTGGCCCTTCATCGAGAAGGAGCCCGCGTCCTTGGAAGCCTTGGAAGCCTTGTCGGCGATCTTGTCGGCGCTCATGCCCTCGAAGGGGTCCTTGTCGCCCTCGCTGCCGCAGCCCGCCACACCGATGACGGCGGCGGCGCAGGCCGCGGCCACTGCCAGGAGCTTCCTATTGGCTGCCATATGCGCGTATCTCCTCGAAAAGGGTGCACCGCCAGCCGGTGCACAGCATGTCTTTACGGAGACTTTAGATTGCTGGGGAGGGTGCGGTGCCTGCGGGTGGCTCGTCGTGACAATCCCCACTGGTGGAGTGGAACGAGTCATTCCACGACGTGGCGGCCCTCCGGGCGCGCGCTGCACGACGCGCGGAAGGCGCAGTGCGTGCAGTGCTGACCCGCGGTGGGCGTGAAGCGCTCGTCGAGCACCTTGCCCGCGGCCGTCGCGAGGAGGTCGCCGATCCACTCCCCGGAGAGGGGTTCCTGGGCCTGCACCTTGGGGAGGGTGTCGCCGCCGTTCTTCTTGGCGGCGCCCTGGCGCAGCTGCACCAGTTCCGCGCCGCCCGGTTCGGGACGCACCCCTCCGAAGGCCTCGTCGGCGGCGCCTTCGCGGACCGCCAGCTGGTAGACGGCGAGCTGCGGATGGCGGGCGACCTCGGCGGCGGTCGGGGCCTGCTTGCCGGTCTTGAAGTCCACTACGTAGGCACGGCCTTCCGCGTCCTGTTCGACGCGGTCCATCGAGCCTCGTACGCGTACTTCGTAGGGCCCCGCTTCGAGGGTCACGTCGAAGCCGTGCTCGCTGGCGACGGGTGTGCGGCTCCCCCGGGCGCCGTTGGAGTCGACGTGCCACTGGAGGAAGCGTTCGAGCGCCACGCGCGCGTGCTCCTTCTCCTGTGCCGACTTCCACGGGGCGTCGAAGGCGAGCGCGTCCCACACCGAGTCGAGGCGCTCCATGAGGACGGCGAGGTCGGCGGGGGTGCGTCCGGAGGCGACCTCGTCGGCCAGGACGTGCACTACGTTGCCGAAGCCCTGGGCGGCGGTCGCGGGCGCGTCCGCCTTCACCTCGCGGCCCAGGAACCACTGCAGGGAGCAGGTGTTGGCCAGCTGGTCCAGGGCGCTTCCGGAGAGCACGACGGGCTTGTCACGGTCCCTGAGGGGGACCTCGCTCGCCGTCGGCTCGTACATGCCCCACCAGCGGTAGGGGTGCGCGGACGGCACCAGTGGACGGCCGTCGCCGTCGCTGAGCGCGGCGAGGCGCGCCAGGCGCTGGGCCGCGGCCTCGCGCAGGGTCTCCGAGACGCGCGGGTCGACGGTGGTGGCGCGCAGCTCGGCGACGAGCGCCGCGACGGACAGGGGGCGGCGGGGGCGGCCCGTCACGTCCTTGGGCTCGACGCCGAGTTCGGTGAGGAAGCGGGAGGGCTGGTCGCCGTCGTCCGCGGGCGCCTTCACCGCGGTCACGACGAGGCGTTCACGCGCGCGCGTGGCCGCCACGTAGAAAAGGCGCCGCTCTTCGGAGAGGAGCGCTCCGGGGGTGAGCGGCTCGGCGAGACCGTCGCGGCCGATGCGGTCCGCCTCCAGGAGGGAGCCTCGGCGGCGCAGGTCGGGCCAGAGTCCTTCCTGGACGCCCGCGACCACGACGAGGCGCCACTCAAGGCCCTTGGAGCGGTGTGCGGTCATCAGGCGCACGGCGTCGGGGCGTGCCGTGCGGCGCGTGAGCGTGTCCGCGGCGATGTCCTGCGCCTCGGTCTCCTCCAGGAAGTTGAGCGCGCCACGGCCGCCGGTGCGCTCCTCGGCGCGGGCCGCGGCGGCGAACAGGGCGCACACCGCGTCGAGGTCGCGGTCGGCGTTGCGCCCCGCCGCGCCGCCGCGCCGCGCGGCGCGTTCGAGGCGCCCGGGCCACGGTGTGCCGTCCCACAGCTCCCACAGCGCCTCTTCGGCCGTGCCGCCGCCCGCGAGGCGCTCACGGGCCTTGCGGAGCAGCGCGCCGAGCCGCTGGGCTCCCCGGGCGTACGTAGGGTCGTGCGCGACGAGCCGCTCCGGCTCGGCGAGGGCGCGGGCCAGCAGCTCGTCGGAGGGCGGCGGCAGGTGGTTGCCCGCCGCGCGCTCCTCCTCGCGCAGGGCGCGGCCGAGACGGCGCAGGTCGGCGGCGTCCATCCCGGCCAGGGGCGAGGTCAGGAGGGTCAGCGCGGTCTCGGTGTCGAGCCAGGAGGGGACGACGGTGTCGGCGCTCACGTCCGTGGCCGCTTCTGTGTCTGCGTCCGCTTCTGTGTCTGCGTCGTCGGTGCCGGCGTCGTCGGTGTCGGCGTCCGCGTCGGCTTCGGCTTCGGGCACCGCTTCGGCAGTGGACGGCGCCTCGGTCTCCGCGTCCGCCTCGGTCTCCGAACCCGACACCTCGGAACCCGACGTCTCCGAACCCGACGTCTCCGAACCCGACATCTCGGAACCTGACGTCTCCGAATCCGACATCTCGGAACCCGACGCTTCCGCATCCGGCGTCTCCGAGATCACCGCCATGGCCACCACCCGAAGCGCCGTCAAGAGCGGCGTCACGGCGGGCTCATGGCGGAGGGCGATGTCGTCGCCGTCGATCTCCAGGGGGACGCCCGCCGCGCTGAGGCTGCGGCGGACCGCGGGGATCGTGCGGGCGCCGGCGCGGACCAGGACCGCCATGTCGCCCCAGGGAACGCCGTCCTCCAGGTGTGCGCGGCGCAGGATGTCCGCGATGTTGTCGAGTTCCGTACCGGCCGTCGGGTACGTGTACACCTCGACCCCGCCGCCGTCCCTGACCGGCGTCAGCTCCCGGTGGGCCCGCACCTTCTCCGCGGGCAGCCTGGTCAGCGGCATGCGGCGGGTGAGCAGCCGGGTGGCCGCGAGCAGCCGTGCGCCCGACCTGCGGGACGTCGTCAGGACCTCGACCGGCGCCGGGGTGCCGTCCGCGCGCGGGAAGTCGTACGGGAACTCCAGGATGCCGTTCACATCGGCGCCCCGGAAGGTGTAGATCGACTGGTCGGGGTCTCCGAAGGCGACGAGTGTCCGGCCGCCCCCGGAGAGCGCGTGCAGCAGCCGCACCTGCGCCGGGTCGGTGTCCTGGTACTCGTCCACGAAGACGGCGTCGTACCGCGCGCCCAGCGCCCGCGCCACCTCGGGGCGGCGCGCGAGCAGTACCGCACGGTGCACGAGTTCCGCGTAGTCGAGCACCCCTTGCAGGTCGAGTACGTCCAGGTACTCGGCGAGGAAGGCCGCCGCCGCTCCCCAGTCGGGGCGGCCGCTGCGGCGGGCGAAGGCGTCGAGGGCGGCCGGGCCGAGGCCCAGCTCGCGGCTGCGGGCGAGCACCGCGCGCACCTCGTCGGCGAAGCCGCGGGTGGTGAGGCAGGCCCGCAGTTCGTCCGGCCAGCGGACGTGCCCGCGGCCTTCCTTCGCGAGGTCGATCTGGCCCGCGAGCAGCTCACGTACCGCCACGTCCTGTTCGGGACCCGACAGGAGCCGCAGCGGTTCGACGAACAGGTCGGCGTCCTGGTGGGCCCTGACAAGGGCGTAGCAGAACGAGTGGAACGTCGTGGCCTGCGGGGCGCGCGCGGCCCCTATGCGCAGCGCCATGCGGTCGCGCAGCTCGACCGCGGCCTTGCGGCTGAAGGTGAGGACCAGCAGCCGGGCGGGGTCCGCGCCCCGGGCCACGCGCGCGGCGACGGCCTCCACGAGCGTGGTGGTCTTACCGGTGCCCGGCCCCGCCAGGACGAGGAGCGGTCCGCCCCGGTGGTCAACCACCGCGCGCTGACCTGCGTCCAAGCGAGGGGGCTCCAACGGGGCCGGCGGGGTGCGCACCAGCCGGTAGGCACCCGGGGTCCCCTGTCGTACCTGATGGTGCGACGGGTGCCGGATGTGCCGGGCGGAAGAAGGGGAGCTCACGTGGGTCGCCGGTCCTGGTGGGTGTGCTGGTCGAAAAGTGGCCGCGCGGTGGCCGCGGTATGACGGGGACGCGTGCTGTCGACGCTACGCCAGTGGGCACCGGGGACGCGGGGCTTCCCCCGGACGGGCCACCGGGTCCCCGCCGGGTCGCCGGATGGCGGAAGCTGTCAGATGTGAGCCTCCGGAGCCTGCGGGCGAGCGTCACCAGCGGCGTCGCCTCCCGCGCCGCCGCGGTCTCCCGAGCCTCCCTCGGCCCCTGCGCCCACCGCTCCACCCTCGGCACCCCCGGCATCCCCGGCACCCCCGGCACCCCCGGCACCCCCGGCACCCCCGGCGACGCTCACGGCACGAGCCGACACCACGCCCGCCGTCTCCACCGCGCCAGGCATGTCACGCACATCACACGCACCGCGCAGGTCGCGCCCGTCACGTATGTCACACCCGTCCCACCGCGCCTGCCGCATGTCGAGCTTGGGCACATGTCCCTGGGCGGCGCGCGGAGCCTGCCGCAAGGGAGTGCCCTCCTCGCGGTAGCGCTCCAGGGCACGCAGTTCGTGGCCCGGCAGCAGGACCCCGTCGGAGCGCACGACGCGCCACCACGGAACGCCTCCCCCGTAGAGAGCCATCACCCGCCCCACCTGGCGCGGGCCGCCCTCCTCCAGCCACTCGGCGACGTCTCCGTACGTCATCACGCGCCCCGGAGGGATCAGCTCCGCGACGTCGAGGACCCGCTCCGCGTACTCCGGAAGCGCCTGCTCCACATCCTCGGACGGCACCTGTCGCTCTCGGCTCTCCTCGCTCATCCGGACCATCCTGCCGTACCCCACCGACACCGCGACGGGCCCGCCGCGGAGCGTCCCGCGGGGCTGTCGGCAGGGCGCAAAGTGTCGTTTCGTGACCACTTCGCGTCCTTGCGTTGCCCCCTGGTGCCTCCCTGTAGCGACCAGGCATGCCACCATCGTGCGGGCGGTGACTGGTGATACGAGATCAAGAAGAGACGACGGAGCAGCAGGGCGTGCATCCCGATGAGAAGGCGGGCACCTCTGCGTCCGAGTCACGCCCGGACACCGGTGAGCCCGCCCTGAAGGCCGACAAGACCGACAAGACCGGCAACGGCGAGCCCGGCGACGACAGCTTCGATCCCGACGACTGCGGCGACAGCGGAGCGCACGCCGACCGTGTGGAGCGCGACGAACCGCTGCTCTCCGCGCGCGTGCACCGCCCCTCCGACCTCATGCGGCTGCTCGTCGGCATCCTCGCGATCGTCGTGCTCCTCGCGATCGCCGCGTTCGCGCACGGCACGACGTCCGGGCTCGAACAGGACATCGACAAGGGCACGGACCAGGCACCCGACCTGCTGATCAAGGTGGCGGGTCTCGTCGCCAGCATCGGCGTGCTGCTCGTCCCCGTCGCGTTCGCCATCGAACGGCTGATCAAGCGGGACGGCCTGCGCATCGCCGACGGCGTCCTGGCGGCCGTCCTCGCGCACGGCGTGACGCTGGCCACCGACCTCTGGGTCGCCAAGGCCGCCCCGGACTCCATCCAGGACGCGCTCACCAAGCCGTCCCCCGCGGACCTCCACGCGTTCACCGACCCGGTGCACGGCTATCTCGCGCCCGTCATCGCGTACATGACCGCTGTCGGCATGTCCCGCAGACCGCGCTGGCGCCTGGTGCTCTTCGTCGTACTGCTGCTCGACGCGTTCACGATGCTGGTCACCGGCTACACGACGCCGTTCTCGATCCTCCTGACGGTGCTCATCGGCTGGACCGTGGCGTACGGCACGCTCTACGCGGTCGGCTCGCCGAACGTACGGCCCACCGGGCAGACGCTGCTGGCGGGCCTGCGGCACGTCGGTTTCCGCCCCGTGAGCGCCTCCCGCGAGGAGTCCCCGGACAGCGAGCACGGCGACCGCGGCCGCCGCTACTTCGTCACCATGGAGGACGGCGCGCCCCTGGACGTCACGG
Source organism: Streptomyces sp. NPDC003032 (assembly GCF_053591415.1). Taxonomy (NCBI): domain Bacteria; kingdom Bacillati; phylum Actinomycetota; class Actinomycetes; order Kitasatosporales; family Streptomycetaceae; genus Streptomyces; species Streptomyces sp. NPDC003032. The sequence continues at coordinate 323,140 of NZ_JBSFTT010000003.1, forward strand.
TCATCGACCGTGAACAACAGGCACAGGGCTTCTTCTACCGCGTCTGGCGCAGGCTGACGCTGCGCGGCATCACCCAGCGGCGCAGTCTGCAGTCCCTGCGCCAGGCCCTGGAGCAGGAGGCCCTCCTCGCGTACGCGGCGATCGCCGCCGGGGCCAACGCGCCGAAACTCATCGCCACCTCCGAGCTGGGCCCCGACGCGGTGATGCTCGTCTACGAGCACACGGGCGGCCGCTCCCTGGACTCCCTGCCGGACGACTCCATCACCGACGAACTGCTGTGCGAGGCCTGGCGGCAGGTGCGGGCGCTGCAGTCCCGGCGCATCGCGCACCGCAGACTCGCGGGCGACGCGGTGCTGGTGGATCGTTCCGGCACGGTCATCCTCACCGACCTGCGCGGCGGCGAGATCGCCGCGGGCGACCTGGTCCTGCGGATGGACATCGCCCAGCTCCTGACCGCCCTCGGCCTGCGCGTGGGCGCCGAGCGCGCGGTCGCCGCCGCCGTCGAGATCCTCGGCCCGGACGCGGTGGCCGACTGTCTGCCGCTGCTCCAGCCGATCGCCCTCACCCGCTCCACCCGCGCCACCCTGCGCAAGCTGGCGCGCGAGCGGTCGCAGCGCGAGCGCGAGGCGGTCCTGGAGGCCTCCCGCAGGTCCAGACAGGCCGTGCGCGCGGAGGTCTCCGAGGAGGTCGCCGAAGGCGTACGTACGGACAAGCAGGCCCAGAAGCAGGAGAAGCAGGCCGCCAAGCAGGAGCGGCAGGCCGAGAAGCAGGCCATAGACGAGGCTCTGGAGCAGGCGCGCGAGGAGGATCTGCTCACCCAGATCCGCCACCAGGTGCTGCTCATCCGCCCGACGGCGCCGGTCGAGCCGGCGCAGCTGGAGCGGATCAGGCCCCGCACGCTGATCAGTTTCATCGCCGGTGCCATCGGCGCGTACTTCCTGCTGTCGCAGCTCACCCACGTCGAGTTCGGCACGCTCTTCCAGGAGGCCGAGTGGGGCTGGGTGGCCGCCGCCGTCGGGTTCTCCGCGCTGAGCTACTTCGCCGCGGCGATGAGCCTGCTGGGCTTCGTACCGGAGCGGGTGCCGTTCCTGCGGGCGGTGGCGGCGCAGGTCGCCGGGTCGTTCGTGAAGATCGTGGCGCCCGCCGCGGTCGGCGGTGTCGCGCTCAACACGCGCTTCCTGCAGCGCTCCGGGGTGCGCTCCGGGCTCGCGGTGGCGAGCGTCGGGGCCTCGCAGCTCTTCGGTCTCGGCTCGCACATCCTGCTGCTGCTCGTCTTCGGCTATCTGACGGGGACGGAGAAGACGCCGTCGTTCACACCGTCCCGCACGGTCATCGCCGGCCTTCTCTCGGTCGCGGTGCTCGTGCTCGTGGTGACGGCCATCCCGTTCCTGCGGAAATTCGTCGTCACGCGCGTGCGGTCGCTTTTCGCGGGTGTCGTACCGCGCATGCTGGACGTGCTGCAGCGACCGCAGAAGCTGCTCACCGGCATCGGCGGGATGCTGCTGCTGACCCTGATGTTCGTACTCTGTCTCGACGCTTCTGTGCGGGCCTTCGGCAACGAACAGATGACCTCGCTGAGCCTCGCGAGCGTCGCGGTGGTCTTCCTCGCGGGCAACGCGCTGGGATCGGCGGCGCCGACGCCCGGCGGTGTGGGCGCCGTGGAGGCCACGCTGACCTTCGGCCTGATCGCGGTCGGCGTCCCCAAGGACGTGGCGGCGCCCGCGGTACTGCTCTACCGGCTTCTGACGCTGTGGCTTCCTGTGCTCCCGGGGTGGCTGTTCTTCAACCACCTCACAAGGAAGGGGCTGCTTTAGCGCTCCGCTGGGAGGGGCAGTGCGTCATCTGGGAGGGCGGTGTGTCGTCTGCGGGAGCGTCCTGGCTGGTCGCGGATGCCCGGCGCCCCTTCGGGACGCCGTCGAGCCGGACAGGACGGCTTCCCTCACCCGCACGGCCCGCGCCCCGAGCGCCCCGCCATGACCCCCCGCAGGATGGGCACATGCCCTCACAGCCCCCGCCACGCCCCGGCGTCCTGGCCGCCGCCACCCTGCTTCTGTCCGCCACGCTCGCGGCGTGCGGCGGCGGTGACTCCAAGGACGAGGAGGACCTGTCGGCTCAGAAGCTGAGCTGGAAGGACTGCCCCGCGCCCGCCGCCTCCGAAGGCGGGGGTGACGCGCCCTCCCCGCTGCCCGGCGGCGCCGCATGGCAGTGCGCCACCATGAAGGCGCCCCTCGACTGGTCGAAGCCGGAGGGCGACACGATCGGCATCGCGTTGATCAAGGCGGCCGCGAGCGGCGGCAAGGGCGACCGCATCGGCTCCCTCGTCTTCAACTTCGGCGGCCCCGGCGGCTCCGGCGTCACCACGCTGCCCGCTTTCGGTTCGGAGTACGCCAAGCTGCGCACGCGCTACGACCTGGTGAGCTTCGACCCGCGCGGCGTCGGCCGCAGCGCCGGGATCAAGTGCCAGGACGACGAACAGCTCGACGCCTACTTCCAGCAGGACTCCACGCCCGACGACGACACCGAGCGCAAGAAGCTGGTCGACAGCGTCAAGGCATTCAACAGCGCCTGCGAGAAGAACTCCGGCAAGACGCTCCCCCACGTCCGCACCACCGACGCGGCCCGCGACATGGACCTGATGCGCCAGGTGCTCGGCGACGACAAGCTGCACTACTTCGGCATCTCGTACGGCACCGAACTCGGCGGCGTCTACGCACACCTGTTCCCGAAGAAGGTGGGGCGGGCCGTCTTCGACGCGGTCGTCGACCCCACCCAGAACGCCGAGGAGGGCTCTCTCGGCCAGGCCAAGGGCTTCCAGCTCGCTCTCGACAACTTCGCGAAGGACTGCACCTCCAAGGTCACGGACTGCCCGGTCGGCGACACGGAGCAGGACGTCAAGGACAGGATCGCCAAGCTGCTCCAGGACCTGGACCGCAAACCGATCCCCGGCCTCCCGCCCCGCGAGCTGACCCAGACCGCCGCCACCAACGGCATCGCGCAGTCCCTGTACTCCAAGGACTTCTGGCCCTATCTCACCCAGGGCCTCGAAGAGGCGTACGACGGTGACGGCAGGATCCTGATGGCGCTCTCGGACTCGATGAACGGGCGCAACGAGGACGGCGAGTACAGCAACATCCAGGCCGCCAACGTCTCGATCAACTGCGCGGACGACAAGGAGCGTTACTCCACGCAGTACGTCGAAGAGAAGCTGCCCGACTTCCGGAAGGCGTCACCGCTGTTCGGCGACTACCTGGCGTGGGGCATGGTCGGCTGCGCCGACTGGCCGGTCGAGGGCCAGGCCGACCACCCGGACGTCGGCGCCGACGGCGCGCCGCCCATCGTCGTCATCGGCAACACCGGCGACCCGGCCACTCCTTACGAGGGCGCGCGCGAGATGGCGCGGGCGCTCGGCGAGGGCGTCGGTGTCGAGCTGACGTACAAGGGCCAGGGGCATGGGGCGTACGACAGCAAGAACACGTGCGTGCGCGACGCGGTGGACGGCTATCTGCTCGACGGCAGGGTCCCGAAGTCGGGGACCGTCTGCTCCTGACGGCCGAGCCCGGCAAACCCACCCAAGTCGCTGTCAGTGGCCCCGCCTACTATGGCTTGACTGTCTTCCAAGGGGGGAAGCGCCTTCATGCAGCGTTTCGTACGGTCAGCGGCGCTGGCCGCCGCAGGGATTCTCGTGGCGGGGCTCGCCGTCGGTTGCGGTGGTTCCTCCGACGACGACAAGAGCGGCGACAAGAGCGGGAAGAGCGACGGGAAAGGCGCCGGCAAGGGCCTCGCCGCGCAGAAGCTGGACTGGGGCGGCTGCAAGGCCCCCGAGGGCGGCACCGCGCCGGGCACCGGCTGGCAGTGCGCCACGCTCAAGGTCCCTCTGGACTACGCGGAGCCGGACGGCGAGACCATCGGCATCGCCCTGATCCGCGCCAAGTCCACCGGCAAGGGCGACCGCATCGGCTCGCTCGTCTTCAACTTCGGCGGGCCCGGCGGCTCCGGCGTCTCCGGCCTGCCGTCCTTCGCCGACATGTACGACACGCTGCGCGAGCGGTACGACCTGGTGAGCTTCGACCCGCGCGGGGTCGGGGCCAGCGAGGGCCTGCGCTGCCGCGACGACAGGACGACGCAGGCCGCCGAGGAGAAGGTCGACCTCACGCCGGACACCCCGGCCGAGGAGAAGGCGTACTTCAAGGACGCGGCGGACTTCGGCGCGGGCTGCGCACGCGGCGCGAAGAAGCTCATCGGGCATGTGTCGACCACCGAAGCCGCCCGCGACATGGACCTCATGCGCCAAGTCCTCGGCGACGACAAGCTGCACTACATGGGCGTCTCGTACGGCACCGAGCTCGGTGGTACGTACGCGCACCTGTTCCCCAAGCGCGTCGGCCGTCTCGCCATGGACGCGGTCGTCGACCCCGGCGCGGACTCGGTCGGCCACGCGGAGAACCAGGCGCGAGGCTTCCAGCGCGCCCTGGACAACTACTTCAAGTCCCGCGGCGAGGACCCCGACGCGGGGTCCAAGAAGGTGGCGGACCTCCTTGAGCGCGTGGACCGCGAGCCGATGCGCACCTCCGGCGGCCGCAAGCTGACCGAGTCCCTGGCGAGCACGGGCGTCCTGGTCACGCTGTACAGCAAGCAGAGCTGGCCCGCGCTCACCCGCGGTCTGGAGGACGCCGAGAAGGGCGACGGCACGGCGCTGCTCCAGCTCGCCGACGCCTACAACGAGCGCGATCCCTCCGGGCGCTACAGCACCCAGAGCCACTCCCAGCGGGCGATCTCCTGCCTGGACAGCAAGGAGCGCTCCACTCCGGAGGAGGCCAAGAAGCGCCTGGACCGGTTCCGCGAGATCTCGCCGGTCTTCGGAGGGTTCCTGGGCTGGGACACGGCGGGCTGGTGTTACGACTGGCCCGTGGCCGGCCAGCACGAGTCCCCCGAGGTGAGCGCGCCGGGCGCCGCCCCGATCCTGGTCATCGGCAACACCGGCGACCCGGCCACTCCCTACGAGGGCGCCCGCAAGATGGCGGACGAGCTAGGCAAGGGCGTCGGCGTCCACATGACCTGGAAGGGCGAGGGCCACGGCGCGTACGGCAACGGCAGCAGTTGCGTCGACGACGCGGTCGACGGCTATCTGCTGGACGGCACCGTCCCGAAGGACGGCAAGGTCTGCTCATGAGGAAAGCCCCGCTCACCGAAGGTGAGCGGGGCTTTTCCAGCAGGTTGGGTCAGTACACCGGCTTGTGGGGCTCGATCTGGTGGACCCAGCCGATCACGCCGCCGCCCACGTGCACCGCGTCCGAGAAGCCCGCCGACTTCAGGACGGCGAGGACTTCCGCACTGCGGACACCCGTCTTGCAGTGCAAGACGATCTTCTTGTCCTGCGGGAGGCCCTCCAGGGCGGTGCCCATGAGGAACTCGTTCTTGGGGATCAGCTTGGCGCCGGGGATCGAGACGATCTCGTACTCGTTGATCTCCCGGACGTCGATGATCTCGATGTTCTCGCCTTCGTCGATCCACTCCTTGAGCTGCTTGGGAGTGATCGTCGCGCCGGCCGCCGCCTCCTGGGCCTCCTCGGACACGACGCCGCAGAAGGCCTCGTAGTCGATGAGTTCGGTGACGGTGGGGTTCTCGCCGCAGACCGCGCAGTCGGGGTCCTTGCGGACCTTGACCTGGCGGTACTGCATCTCCAGGGCGTCGTAGATCATCAGGCGGCCGACCAGCGGCTCGCCGATGCCCGCGAGGAGCTTGATGGCCTCGTTGACCTGGATGGAGCCGATCGACGCGCACAGCACGCCGAGCACGCCGCCCTCGGCGCAGGAGGGCACCATGCCGGGCGGCGGGGGCTCCGGGTAGAGGCAGCGGTAGCACGGGCCGTGCTCGCTCCAGAAGACCGACGCCTGGCCGTCGAAACGGTAGATCGAACCCCAGACGTAGGGCTTGTTGAGGAGCACGCACGCGTCGTTGACCAGGTAGCGCGTCGCGAAGTTGTCCGTGCCGTCGACGATCAGGTCGTACTGGCTGAAGATGTCCATCACGTTGTCGGCCTCGAGCCGCTCCTCGTGCAGGACCACGTTCACGTACGGGTTGATGCCGAGGACCGAGTCCTTCGCGGACTCCGCCTTCGAGCGGCCGATGTCCGCCTGGCTGTGGATGATCTGCCGCTGCAGATTGGACTCGTCGACCTCGTCGAACTCGACGATGCCGAGGGTGCCGACACCGGCCGCGGCGAGGTACATCAGCGCCGGGGACCCGAGGCCACCGGCGCCGACACACAGCACCTTGGCGTTCTTCAGCCGCTTCTGCCCGTCCATCCCGACATCCGGGATGATCAGGTGGCGGGAGTACCGGCGGACCTCGTCGACGGTGAGCTCAGATGCGGGCTCGACCAGGGGTGGCAGCGACACGGGGACTCCGTTGGTCGGTTCCTACGTACGGTTGTTCTCTCCGTAACACTGCCACGCCCTTCTTCATTCCGAGACACCCGTTCCGATACGCGAGACGATTTCGTCCCAGTACGCGGGCATGGTCTCCCAGGGGTCGCCCGGACCACCCCCGTCCACGCGGTCGGTGAAGTAGATCGTCGAGGCGCCCTGCCAGCGGGCGATGCGCAGCGCCTCCTCCAGGTGTCCGCGCGGCATGCCGTGCACGAAGTGGCAGAAGCGCTCGGGCGGGTGGTCGGCGGTCCACTCGGCCACCTGCGACCAGCGGTAGTCGCTCCAGGGCCCGGCGAAGGTCACCAACTGGTCGCCCGTTTCGGCGTATCCGGGATACGGATGCGTCCCGTGGCCGAGCACGATGTGGGCGTCGCCAACGAGCGCGCGCAGCGTGGTGACGGTTCTGCGCACCTCTGGGAGCGCGGCCCGCTCCGTGGGACAGCGGTCCAGCGAGAAGCCGTCGACCTGGTACCAGTCGAGGTAGCGGTGCGCGTCGGAGACGAGTTCCCCGAAGGGGCGGACGCCGCACTTCGCGTCGAGATGGCCGAGCACACGGACACCCGCGTTCCGGAGGCGTCCCGCCGCTTGCAGGCAGTGCGGGTCGGGCCGCTCTCCCGCACCTTTCGCGACATTCAGGACAACCCACTTCAAAGGGGTGCCGGGCCTGGTGAGTTCGGCCCATTCGTCGGGGGCGACGAGAGGGTGCGCGAAGCCCGGGATGCCGAACCCGATGCGTACGTCGGTGCTCGCGACCCCTCTCGTGGTCCTGGTCAGATGCGGCATGCGGCCTCCATCCAGATGTCGGCGAGCGACTCTTCGAGGTTGATGCGGGGCCGCCAGCCGAGCCGGTCGCGCGCGGTGCGCACATCGGCCTGCTGCCAGCTGCCGCAGCCGTCCGGGTAGGGGTACGCGGCCGGGCCCCCGTGCTCCGATTCGGCGCGGGGGTGGCCGATGACCGCCCGCATGGGCACCTGGTCGAGTTCATGCAGGGCGCCGCCGTACCCGGCGACGCGGGCCAGCACGGCGGCCGCGTCGCGCAGCCGTACGGCACGGCCCGCGCCGATGTTCACGACGCCCTGGGCGGCGGAGAGCGAGGCGGCGTGCACGGCCCGCGCCACGTCGCGTACGTCGACGAAGTCCCGCTGCACGCCGAGGCCGCCGAGCTTCAGCTCGCCGTCGCCCGCCTGCATCGCGCGCCGCATGGCCTCCGCGAGCCGGCCGAGCGGTGACCCGGCGGGTGTGCCGGGCCCGGCGGGCGAGAACACCCGCAGGACGACTGCGTCGAGGCCGGAGCCGAGCACGAGTTCGGTCGCCGCCAGTTTGCTGACGCCGTAGGGCCCGCCGGGCCTCGGCACGGCGTCCTCGGCGGTCGAGGAGCCCGGCTGGCTCGGCCCGTACTCGGCGCCGCAGCCCAGCTGCACGAGCCGTGCCCCGCAGCCGCTGCGGCGCAGGGCCTCGCAGATGGTGGCGACGGCGACGGTGTTGTGCCGGGTCAGCTCGCGGGCGCCGCCTCGGGTGGCGCCCGCGCAGTTGACGACGACGCCCGGGTGCACGGCGTCCAGGAAGCGGGTGAGCGCTCCGGGGCTGCCGCTGGCGAGGTCGAACCGTACGTCCGAGTCGTCGCCGCGGCCGAGCGCGGTGAGTTGCACCGCGGGGTCGGCGAGCAGTCGGTCGGCGACGAACCGGCCGAGATATCCGTTGGCTCCGATCAGCAGCACCCTCATCGGGCGCCTCCCGGGGTGGCCGCGCGGAGGCGGAGGCGACTACCGGTGGTCATCTGTCTTTCTCCTTCAGGGTGGTGCCATGGGTCACGGGGATGAGGCCCGCGGTGTCGGCCCCGCGGGAGAGTGGTCTCGTAGGCCTGCGGCCGGCGGCTCACGTCGCGTCGCCGGGACCGGCGTGGGCCGAGGCCAGGGTCAGGGTCCTGGCCGCGTGGATCAGGAGGGCGAGGGCGGCGGCCCCGCAGACGGCGGCCGGGACGACGCCGGGGCCCCAGGTGTCGACGGCCGCCGTGACGGGTGCCGCCGCCGCGCCGCACCCCGGCAGACGCCCCGCGAAGACCGTGACGAGCGCTGCCACTTCGCACGCTCCGGCGGTGCCGAGCAGCAGGGCGGGGGCGCGCCTGAAGCCGTACACGCCGAGCAGCCGGGCGAGCAGCAGCAGGGCGCCGAGCGCGCCGGTCCCGGCGAGGGCCGAGGCGCCGCCGGGGGCGCCGGAAGGAGTGCCGGAAGGAGTGCCGCGGGGAGTGCCGATCGCCGCGGCCGTCACGTCCGCTACCGCGTCCGCCGCCGCGAGCGACGCTCCGAGCGCGGCGAGGAACAGCGTGACGACGCCGAGCAGCAGGGGCCTTACGGAGGCGGTGAAGTCGTCGAGTCCGCGGCTGGTCCGCAGCCGCGCGTTGGCCCGTACGGCGAAGAGCCGGGCGCACCAGGCCGCGGGCGCCACGGCGAGGGCGAGGCCGAGGACGGCGGTGGTGGCGGGCTCCCAGAGGTCGCCCGGCTCGTCGGGGCCGCCCGCGACGGCGCCCCTCAGCAGGCCGTCGCCCAGCAGTGCGTACGCGATGAGCCAGCACGCCCACGCGCGCGTGGCGGACGTCGGGCGGGCGCCTGCGCGCAGCGGCCCGGTCCGCAGGGTGATCCGCAGCGCCAGGGCCACGGCGAGCGCGCCACCGACCGCCACCGCGGGCCGCGTGCCCCCGGCGGTCAGGCCGAGCCCGGCCACGGCCGCCGCGCACACCGCGCCGGGCAGCAGCGTGAACAGGGCCCAACCGGGCGGTACTTCTGACTCACCGCGTACGTCGGTTCCGGCGCCGGAGGTGCCACGCCTGCCGTCGTCTTCACCGCGCGGCACGCGCGCGTACATCTCCTCGGCCAGGGCGAACACGTCCCGGTGCCGGTAGCGCGCGGCGGCCCGGTCGGTCACACCGTGCGCCTCCAGCCCCGCCACGATCTCCAACGGGTCAACGGCCTGCTCGCACAGCCGCCGGTGCCGGCGCATAAGAACTTTCACGGGATCGCCACTCCCACGCCGCGCAACCTTGCCCGCCACCACCCGCCCCGCCCACGCACGCCCAGCGACGTCCTCCTCCCCCGCCTCGCCACGGCTGCCGCCCCCGCGTCCGCGCCCGCCCGCATCCCACCCGCTGTCGCCCTCGTCGCCATCGCCGCCGCCCGCGTCACCACGGAGAGCGCCCTCCCCGAAGCCAGGAATGGACCGTCCCCAGACGGGCGTGCCCGGCAGCCCCGCGTCCGTCAGCAGTTCCTCCGACCGCGAGTCCCACCCGCTCGCCCTCTCGGGCGCCCGGGGCACATCCACAGCGCCCGCGCTCCCTAAGGCCTGCGGCGCATCCACGGCACCACCCTCCTGTCGCGTCATACGGCCGCCGCTCCCTTCAGCTGCTGCCTTCCGTCCGTCCCTTTGACCGGCACGGCCCAGCTCGGGACCCCGCCGCCTTCCGTGCCCGGCGTGGGGTTCACCGCGGCCGCCCACCGTCCGGGCACGTGCGCCTCGGCCGGGGTCGCGAACGGGACCGGGTCGGATGTCGTGTCGTGCCGTACCGGGCAGTGCGAGACGATCTCCAGGTAAATGCCGCGAAATGCCGCGACGTTCTGCTCGACGGTGAAGAGTTCGAGGGCCCGCGCCCGCGCCGCCGCGCCGAGGCGTGCGCAGCGCGCGGGGTCGCGCAGGAGCGCCACGCACGCCTCCGCGAGCGCCCGCGGATTGCGCGGCGGTACGACGAGTCCCGTGCCGCCGATGACCTCCACCACCGCGCCGACGTCCGTCGAGACCGTCGCGCGCCCGCAGAACATGGCCTCGACCAGGCTGATCGGGAACCCCTCGACGACGCTGGAGAGCACCACCACGCCGCCCGCGGCATACGCGTCGGCTAGCTCCGGCACCTCCGGCCCGCCGATCTCCTCGAAGGAGACGGGGTTGTCGCCGACGGCATGCGCCCCCTCCGCCTCGTCCGGGAAGAGCTGCGCGGCGAGCACCCGGCAGTGCGCGAGATAGTCCAGGGCCTCGCGCCCCTCGGCGGGCGCCCCGACGATCCGCAGACGCGCCCTCGGCCGCTCCCCGCGGACCTCGGCGAAGGCGTGGAGCAGGGAGACCAGGTCCTTGGCGGGTTCGACGCGGCCGACCCAGAGGAGCGTGTCGGGGGCGGTGGCCAAGTCGTCATAGCCCCGCTCGCCGATCTCCGAGAAGCGGCCGGACTCCATGCCGGGGTAGACCGTGCGCAGCTTGGCGCGGTCGGCGCCGCAGCGCTCCTGCCAGCGGCGGGCGTGGGTGTTGCCGGGGGTGATCAGGACGGCCCGGTCGTACACCTCGGCGGCCAGGAGGCCGTGGAAGGAGCCCAGCAGCGCGCGCGCCGGCGCGCTCAGGTCCATGCCGCCCGCGGCGAGGTGGTGCGCGCGCAGCCGCACGCCGTACTCGGTCAGGAGGAGCGGGACCCCCGCGAAGTGCTTGGCGAGCAGCCCGGGCACCGCCGCGGGTCCGCCGGAGGTGGCGTGGCACAGGTCGGCCGCGCCGAGCGCGTCGTCCTCGTACCAGTCGAGGGAGAGCGGCCGCAGCGACCGCTCGATCAGCCCGGCGGCGACGAGCAGGTCGGCCACCCGCGCGGTGCGGGCCGCGCCCAGTGCGCCGGGCGCGCGGCAGGCGCTCTCCAGCGCCCGCACGGCGGCCTCGGAGCGCAGGGCGGCGACCAGGCCGCCCTGGTCACGGGCGAGTTCGGCGAGTCCGTACAGCGCGTTGGCGAAACGGTCCGCCACAGCGCCGGAGTCCGCCTCCGGAGCGCCATCACCCCAGCTCCCGCCCCTCGGGGGGCCCGACCTGTCGGCCCCGCCCCGGCACACCACATCGGCCAGCTCCCCGAAGCACTCCGCGAACCGCCGCCGCGCCCGTCGGCCGCGCCCGCCGCGGGGCCCGGCGCCGCGCAGCGCCTCGTCGTCGACGGACCACAGCGGTGCCGTGCGCACCCGCGCGACCTGCGGCGGGAGTTCGATCCAGCCCCGCGCCTCCTGCCGCTCACCGCGGCTGAGCGCGTAGACGTCGAACTCGTGCTGCCCGAGCCCGCGCACGAGCCGGTCGCACCACAGTCGTCCCTCACCACTCACATACGGATAGCCACCCTCCGTAAGCAGTGCAACGCGCACGAGTGCACCCCCGATCTCCCGTCTGGGGAGCCGCCGTTGGATCGGCGGCTCGCAGCGGGACGAACGTATGGGGCATGCGGGTGGCGCGACGGACGGTTGTCCATCGCGCCACCAAAAGGGGTGAACGGCCGTAACTTTCCCGTGCCGGGGGCGTTCGGTCGCGCTATGGTGCCACCGAAGTCCCCTTTCGCTACGGAGTGCCTACGGAGCACCTGCGGAGGGCCTGCCGAGGGCCTACGGAGGGCCTACGGAGCGTCAGGCCGCGGCCGGCTCCTTGCGGGTCTCGCGCCGCCGCGCGGTCGCCTCCGGATCGAGGGACGGCACGGCCGCGAGCAGCCGCCTCGTGTACGGGTCCCGGGGCGAGCCGTAGACCTCGTCGACGGTTCCGTACTCGACGATCCGGCCCTTCCTCATCACCGCGACCCGGTCGCTGACCTGGCGTACGACCGCGAGGTCGTGCGCGATGAAGACGAGCGTCAGGCCCAGCTCGCGTTGCAACTGGGCGAGCAGGCCGGTCACTTGCGCCTGTGTCGTCACGTCGAGGGCGGACACCGGTTCGTCGCACACGATGATCCGGGGCTCGGCGGCGAGCGCCCGTGCGATGCCGACGCGCTGCCGCTGGCCGCCGCTGAACTCGTGCGGATAGCGGTCGTAGTGCGCCGGTTCGAGTCCCACGCGCTCCAGTAGTTCGCGCGTACGCCCCCGTACGAAGGCGTCGCTCTCGCCCCGCGCGCGCAGCGGGTCGGCGACGGACTCACCGATCGAGCGGCGCGGGTTGAGCGAGGCGACGGGGTCCTGGAACACCATCTGCACCCCGGGGTCCACCTGGCCGCCTCGCTTCTCCACACCTTCGTGGCGCAGCCGCCCCGCGCTCGGCTCCAGCAGGCCCACGAGCATGCGCCCCAGCGTGGTCTTGCCGCTGCCGCTCTCGCCCACGATGCCGAGGGTCTCCCCGCGGCGGACGCCGAGCGAGACGTCGTCGACGGCGGTGACGGCGCGCTTCCCGCGGCCGAACTCCCTCCGGAGCCCGATCGCTTCGAGCACGACCTCCGCGTCCGTCTCCTTCAGAGGCGGCAACGCCCGCGGCGCGTCCACCCGTGGCACGGCCCCCAGAAGTTCCCGGGTGTACGGCTCGCGAGGCGCGGCCAGGACGTCCCGCACCGCCCCCCGCTCCACCGCGCGCCCGCCCCGCATGACCAGGACCTCGTCGGCGCTCTCCGCCGCGACGCCCACGTCATGGGTGACCAGGAGCAGCCCCATGCCGGTCTCGTCCCGCAGCGTGTGCAGCAGGTCGAGGATCTGGGCCTGGACGGTGACGTCGAGCGCGGTGGTCGGCTCGTCGGCGATCAGCAGCGCGGGTTCGCACGCCAGGGCCATGGCGATGAGCGTGCGTTGGCGCATGCCGCCGCTGAACTCGTGCGGGCGCGAGCGAGAGCGGCGTACCGCGTCGGGGATGCCGACCCGGTCGAGCACGTGCACGGCACGCGCGCGTGCCGCCCGTCGGGACGCCCCGGTGTGCACGCGGTACACCTCGGCGATCTGGTCGCCCACCGCGTAGTACGGGTCGAGGGAGGAGAGCGGGTCCTGGAAGACCATCGCGACCTTCCCGCCGCGCAGCCTCCGCAGCTCCGCCTCCGACGCCTCCTGTACGTCGACGCCGGCGACCCGCACCGATCCGTCGACGCGCGCGCCCGTGCCCCGGTGGAGCCCGAGCAGCGCGGACGCCACGGTCGACTTGCCGGAGCCGGACTCGCCGACGAGGGCGAGCGCGCCGCCCGCCTCCAGGGTGAAGGAGAGCCCGTCGACGGCGCGTACGCCGGACCCGAACACCACGCGCAGACCCTCCACTTGGACGAGGTTCACGACAGCACCACCCGTCGGTCGGCCACCGCGTACAGCACGTCCGCGACGGCATTGGCGAGCACCACGAAGAAGCCGGTGACCATGACCAGGCCGACCACCACCGGCAGGTCGACGACCTTCACGGCGTGCACGAGTTCGCGGCCGAGCCCGGGGAGGCCGAACAGCGTCTCGCTGAGCACGGCGCCGCCGAACATCGACCCGACGTCGTTGGCGGTCAGGGCGATGACGGGCGCCACGGCGCCCCGCAGCGCGTGCTTGCCGATGATCGACCGCTCCCCGACTCCGTACGCGCGAAAGGTCCGTACATGGTCGTCGGCGAGCGTCTCCAGCATCGAGGAGCGCGTCAGCCGCGCGTACTTGGCGGCCTCGATCAGCGCGAGCGACAGCCAGGGCAGCAGGAGGTTCCACGCCCACTGCGTCGGGTCGGCGCCGAAGTCGACGTACTGCGGGAAGGGCAGCCACTGGAGCTGTCCGCAGACCACGATCATCAGCAGCAGGCCGATCACGAAGACGGGCGTGGCGGTGCCCGCCAGTGTGACGGCGGTCAGGACGCGCTCGCTGAGCCGGCCGCGCCGCCAGGCGGAGAGCACGCCGGTGCCGACGCCCAGGATCAGCCACATCACCATCGCGCCGAGCGCCAGCGACGCCGTGACCGGCAGCTTCGCCACGATCAGCGCGGTGACCTGCTGGTCGCTCCGGTAGGAGAGCCCGAGACAGGGCGCCTCGCAGTGCTCGACGCCGGTACCGGTCGAGTAGTCGTGGCCGACGAACACGCCTTGGAGGAAGTCCCAGTAGCGGACGTACAGCGGGTCGTCGAGGCGCAGCTGCTCGGCGACCTGCTGGACTTGCGCGGGCGAGCAGCGTGGGCCGCAGGTGATCTGGGCGACGTCGCCCGGAGCGACGTAGAACACCGCGTAGATGATCACGGAGATGGCGAGGAGCGTGACGAGGGCGCCGACGAGACGCCGCAACAGGAAGCCGGAGAGGCGCGCGAAGCCCGTCATGCGTGCGCCTCCCGCTTGCGTCCCGTGCCGATCCGCAGCCGCGAGGCGGCCCGCGGATCGAGCGCCGTGCGCACCCCGTCACCGAGCACGGTGAGCGCGAGGACGGTCACGAACAGCGCGCCCGCCGGGTACAGCAGATACTGCGGTGCCGCCTGGTACCAGACATCCGCGGCCGTCAGCATCTGCCCCCACGAGGCGGTCGGCGGCTTCACGCCGACGCCGAGGAAGGAGAGCGCGGCCTCGACCGTGATGTTCGCGGGGACGAGCAGCGCGGCGTACGTGATGACAGGCGCGGCGAGCGCGGGCAGCAGCTCGCGCCGGGCGATGCGGACGGAGCCCCAGCCGCTGAGCCGCGCCGCGGCCACGTGGTCGAGTTCCTTGAGCGTGACGGTCTGCGCCCGCACGATCTTGGCCACGCTGCCCCAGGCGACGAGCCCGATGACCAGGGCGACGAGCACGGGCCGTGGAAAGCCGCTCGGCACGACCGCCATCAGCGCGAGCGCCAGGACCATCAGCGGCAGGGCCACGATGACGTCGGTGGCGCGGCTGAGCACCTGGTCCACCCAGCGGTTGCCGAACCCGGCCGCGACGCCGACCACGACCCCGATGAACACCTGTACGACGGTCGCGGCGAGCGCGACGCCGAGCGAGACCCGCGCCCCGTAAACGAGGCGCGCGAACAGGTCGCGCCCGGTCTGCGGTTCGACGCCGAGCCAGTGCTCGCCGCTGATCCCGCCGAACGGGCCGACCGGCACGCCGCCGCGCGCCGAGTCGATCAGGTCCGGGTGATACGTGGTGGGGTCCTGCCCCTCCAGGGCCGTGAGCAGCGGCGCGGCGAGCGCCACGAGGACGAGCAGCGCGACGACGGCCGCCGCGACGAGGGCGGCGCGCTGCTCGCGCAGCCGCCCCCAGAAGAGCGTGCGGCGCCCCCGCAAGACCGTGTGACGCCCCCGGGAGACGATGCGGCGCCCCGGGAAGACGGAGCCGCCGGTCACGACGACTCCACCGCGACCTGGGAGACGTCCAGGACGCCGGTCCAGTCGCTGATCACGATGTTCTTGACGTCCTTGCCGTACAGCCGCTTGTAGACCGGGTGGAAGAGCGGCACGGTCAGCGCCTTCTCGCCGATCTTCTTGTCGAGGGCGCCCCAGCGCTCGGCGGCGGCCTTCAGGTCGGTCAGCTTGTTGATCTCGTCGATCTCGTCGTTGACGGACTTGTCGTCGAGGAAGCCGGTGTTGAAGTTGGCGCCGTCCTCCACGATCTGCCGCCCGTCGAAGATCGGGGCGAGGAAGGGGCCGCCGGAGGGCCAGTCGGCGCCCCAGTGGGAGAGGAAGAGGCCGGGCTCGTCCTTGGTGCTGTGGATCTTGTCGGAGTAGTCGTTCTCCTCGAGTCCCTCCAGCTTGACGGTGATGCCCGCCTTCTTCAGGGCGTCCTGGACCGCGGTCGCGATCTCGGGGCTGGTCTCGAAGTCCTTGGCGTTGGAGTGCGTGAGCGTGACGGTGAGCCCGTCCTTGTGACCGGCCTCCTTCAGCAGTTCCCTGGCCTTCTCCGGATTGCCGGACGCGCCCGCCGGGAAGTGGTCGTACTTCGTGTATCCGAAGGACTTCTGGTTCGGCAGGTACGTGGTGGCGGGCTCGGCGAGCGAGGAGCCGCCGGCGGCGTTGACCACCGAGGAGCGGTCCACGGCGTACGAGATGGCCTGGCGCACCTTGGGGTCGTCGAAGGGCTTCACCTTAGGGTTGAACGCGAGGTAGTTCGTGTACCCGAAGTGTCCGGTGCCGACGTGCGAGGCGAGTTCCTTGTCGCCGGTGACCTTGGCGAGTTCGGCCGGACCGAGGTTGGTGTCGGTGGTGACGGCGGCGGCGTCAGCGCCCTGGCCCGCGGAGAGCCGCTGGTTGATGACGGAGGAGTCGAGTCCGGAGCGTACGTCGATGACGTCCGGGTACGCCTTCCGCTCCGCGTCGGTCCTCGCGGACCAGTGCGGATTGCGTTCCAGGCGCAGCCGCTCCCCGTCGTTGTCGTTCCTGACGACCTTGTAGGGCCCGGAGGAGAGCGGGTGCTCCTCGTACTTCGTGCCCTTGTCCTTGCTCTTGGGTACGGGCGTGAACTGGGTCTGGGTGGCCAGGTAGGGGAACTCGCCCTCGGGCTTGTTCAGATGGAAGACGATGGTCCGCTCGTCGGGCGTGTCGATCGACGCGAGCCCCTTGCCGCTCTTGTCCTCGTAAGGGCCCTGGTATTTGTCACCGCCGATGAGCCAGTCCCTCAAATAGGGGGCGCCACCGCTGAGTTCGGCGGCGAAGGAGCGCTCGATGCCGTACTTCACGTCCGCGGAGGTGATCGGCGAACCGTCCTCGTACTTGAGCCCCTTCTTCAGGGTGTACGTCCACACCGTGGCGTTCCTGCTCGGCCTGCCCAGGTCCGTGGCGAGGTCCGGTACGACCTCCGCGCCCTTGGCGCCGTCCTCGCGGTTGCGGGTGGTCAGGGTGCGGAAGACGAGGCTCGGCACGTTTCCCCCGCCGGAGGTGTAGAGCCGTGCGGGGTCGAAGTCGGTCTGCGGGTCGCGGTTGAGGACGGTGAGCGTGCCGCCCTTCGCGGGCGTGCCGTCGCCGCCGCTCCCGGCGTCGTTGCCCTTCGGGCCCGCGCAGGCGACGGCGCCCGAGGCCAGGACCAGGCTGACGGATGCCGCAGCCACGCGGCGGGCTGTGACGGACGGTTGACGCATTGGAGGAGACCTCTCGGGAAAACGCCGCGCGAGGGCGGCGGATCAGCGGAAATGACGCAGAGCTGACCCCGGGGAGGGTGCGGGAAGAAGCAGCGCAGAGCTGTGGGAAATGAACGCGGCACAGAACTGGCCGTGAGAGAGCGACGCACTCGCCGGGGCGGGCGTCAGCAACAGTGGACGTCGGCCACGCAGAGCGCGGTCACGCCGAGCAGCGCCAGCTCGATGGCGGCGCTCGAAGGGGCGTGACGGTTCGACATGCGCAGAAATATGAACGAACTTCCGACGAATGTCAAAGCGACCACCGAAGCGGGCCGCGTCCAGCAGTTGCCGGCCCGCGGGTCAACCCTCGGGGAACGCCCAGGGGTTGGCCTTGCACTTGATCCCGTCGTGGTCCAGGAACTTCGTCTGCTGCTGCATGACGGGCGCGAGGTCGCCGTCCTTCGCGCAGTCCGTGTGGTTGAAGCCGAGCCGGTGCCCGACCTCGTGGTTGATCAGCATCTGGCGGTACGGGTGGATGGCGTTGCCGTACGCCTTCTGGACGGCGTCGCCATAGGTCTTTGCGCCCTGCGCCCACCGATAGGCGTTGATCATCACGCGGTCCGTCGCCGCGGAATCGCAGGACACATTGTCCTGGGTCGTGTCGAGACCGGATTTCGCGCACCAGGCGGCGGTCGTTCCCGGGCTGGCCAGCGTAATGACGAAATCAGGCCGTCCCGATGAAATGCGCTCGAAGGCGCGGGCCCCGTCGTGCGCCCAACTCCGGTCGTCGTTCAGGGTTTTCTGCACGGCCTCCGCGAAAAGACCACCGTCGAGACCGAGCCCCTTTTCGATGTCGACGCGATAGCGGAAAAGCTGCCCTTTTCCGGGCGCTCTGTCGAATCCCGGGATCGCCTCGAAGTCACCGGAGGCCGTGAGCTTGGCGTCCAGCGGATACCTCTTGCCGATTCTCTGTTCGTACGTCACCGCGATCGCGCCCGGCGCTCCGGCGCGCGCCTCGGGCGGCCTGGGGCGCTCTTCGGAGCGCGAGGCGGGGTCGTCGCCGGTGTCGCGCGCGCCACCGCCGGGGGCGGCCTTGGGCCGGGCGTCGGACTCGCCCTCGCCGTCGGCGGCCTGGCCCGCCACGACGACCGCGAGCACGGTGGTCACGGCGGCGGCCGCGACGCCGGTGAGGGCGCGGACCAACCCGCTTTTCTTGTTCCTCTCGTTCCTTTTGCTCTTCGTGTTCTTCTTGCCGCCTTTGGCGGGCCGGCGGACGTCGTCCCAGTCGGTGTCGTCCCGGTCGGTGACGTTCCAGTCAGTCACGGAGGCGTACGGATCGCGGGCCTCCACATAGTCCGGGCGGGGGCCGGGCCGCTTCTGCCGGGGGCCGGGCCTCTGCGGCCGCACGGGCGGCGGCGCGCCGGGCGCGCCGTATCCGGCGCCCATGCGCGGCCCCGACCCGGTGCCGGAGACGTCTCCCCAGCCGCCGCCGGGCTCCCGGTGCTCGGGGTGCCCGCCGCGTGCCGCGTGGGGCGGCGCCCCGTCCCCGGCGGGCGCGCGCCTGCGGCGACCGGTGCCGGTTCCGGTGCCCTGCTGCGGGGGCGGAGTGCCCGAGGTGCCCGAGGTGCCGGAGGTGCCCGAGGTGCTCGTGTTGTCAGTCGCGTCTGCCGGACCCCGGCGGCTATGCCGTCCCACGCGCCGCCTCAGCTCCCCGAACCCGTACGAGAGTCACTGGAATCACGGGCGTCACGGGTGTCACGGGTGTCACGGGCGTCACAGGTGTCTCGATCATCACGGGAGCGTCGGGAGGGAGGTCTCCGTCCGCTCAACTCGCCGATGTCCACGAGCAGTTCGCGGAAGGCGGTCGCCACGCTCTCCGGTTCCTCCATCATCGCCACATGCCCCGCGTCGGGCAGCGTCAGCAGCCGCGAGTCACGGAACACGGCGGCCGCCTTGCGTGCCATGCGGTACGAGACGAGAAGGTCACGCCCGCCGTAGACGAGCAGGGTCGGCGCGAGCACGCGCTCGGCCTGCCGCCAGAGGCCGTGCTGGCCGCCCAGCGTGTACGCGTTGACGATGCCGCGCGCCGAGCGCGTCATCGCGTCCCAGAAGTAAGGGAGCTGAAGCCTGCGCTCCATTTCCCGCACCGCCGCGCGGAAACCTTCCGGCGTCACCTTGCCCGGGTCGCCGTAACAGAGCCCCATGACGCCCCGCACCCGCTGCTCGGCCGTCCACTCCCTGGTGAGCCGCGTGAAGAGCGCGGCCACCCCCGGCACCGCGAGCAGCCCGGTCGGCACCGCCGTGCGCTGCACCCGCAGCTCGGGCAGCGCGGGCGCGACCAGTGTCAACGTACGTACGAGATCGGGTCGCACCGCGGCGACACGCGTCGTGATGGCGCCGCCCAGGGAGTTCCCGAAGAGGTGAACGGGTCCGCGGGCGCGCGCGTCGAGGTAGCGGATGACGGCGCGGGCGTGTCCGGTGATCGAGTAGTCACCGTCGTCCGGCGGCGGCGAGTCGCCGAACCCCGGCAGGTCGATCGCCTCGCAGTCGACGACGTCCTCGAGGAACGGCATCAGGGCCGACCAGTTCTGCGAGGAGCCGCCGAGCCCGTGCACGTACAGCGCGGGCGGGAGTCCTTCGCGGACCGAGGGCCGCGAACGCACGGTCAGCGTGAGCCCTGGCAGCCCGACCGAGCCGAGCCGCTCGCCCTCCGCGACCGCTACGGCACCGGGCTTGGGCGAGCTGGTGGCGGCCAGCAGATTCGGCAGCTCGGTCGAAGACATGCGGCAATGTTACGAGACGATCACGCGCTGGTTCACGTGTTCGCCGTCACAGATGGCACAAGGATCGCGTAGCGCCCCATCCGGGTCTCTCCTACGCTCATAGAAAGCGGGCGATGAGGGCACTCGCACCCACGAAGGGCCGCCAGTACCGCAAGGGAAGAGAGCCATACATGAGTG
Source organism: Streptomyces sp. NPDC003032 (assembly GCF_053591415.1). Classification (NCBI taxonomy): domain Bacteria; kingdom Bacillati; phylum Actinomycetota; class Actinomycetes; order Kitasatosporales; family Streptomycetaceae; genus Streptomyces; species Streptomyces sp. NPDC003032. The sequence continues at coordinate 343,246 of NZ_JBSFTT010000003.1, forward strand.
TCGACCCGACCGACCCCGAGACCTTCGAGACGGAAGAGGACGCGAGCGACGCCGAGGCCGGCGTGGAGGCCCCGGAGGCGGACACCGCCGAGCAGCGGGCCGACCTGACCCCCAGCAGGGACGACTCCCTGCGGGACGCCGATCCGGACGCCGCGAGCGAAGCGGACCTCGCGGAGCAGGCCCGCGTGGTCACTCTCGACGAGGACGACTACCGCTGAGCTGGGCTGGGCCCGGCTGGACCGACCTGACCGTATTTGCCCCGCTACACAGCGCGGCGGAGCTCCGCCGCGCTGGTCCAGTCCGTGAAATTCTGCGCCCGCACCGCGCACATCACTGTTACCGAAAAGTACGATGGCGGCGCGGCGCACACCGCACATCGGACGATTGGGAGGCGGCGTGACAGCCATCGAGCAGACAGAGGCGGCACGCCCGCGGGGCACACGCCTGCCGCGCCGTGCCCGACGGAACCAACTTCTCGGCGCCGCCCAGGAAGTATTCGTCGCACAGGGTTACCACGCGGCCGCGATGGATGACATCGCCGAGCGCGCCGGGGTCAGCAAGCCGGTGCTCTACCAGCACTTTCCCGGCAAGCTCGACCTCTACCTGGCCCTGCTCGACCAGCACTGCGAGTCGCTGCTGCAGTCGGTCCGCACGGCACTGGCGTCCACCTCGGACAACAAACTGCGTGTCGCCGCGACGATGGACGCCTACTTCGCGTACGTCGAGGACGAGGGCGGCGCGTTCCGGCTGGTCTTCGAGTCGGACCTGACGAACGAGGCCGCGGTCCGCGAGCGCGTGGACCGCGTCACGCTCCAGTGCGCGGAGGCGATCTGCGAGGTCATCGCCGAGGACACGGGCCTGCCCAGGGACGAGGCGATGCTCCTCGCCGTCGGCCTCGGCGGTTACTCGCAGGTGGTCGCCCGGTACTGGCTGGCCAGCCGCAGCACGGTCCCGCGCGAGAAGGCGGTGGAGCTGCTGACGTCACTCGCGTGGCGCGGCATCGCGGGCTTCCCGCTGCACGGCACCGAGGGCCACTGACGCCCGAGCCGGACACGACCTGGCCCTTTTGTTCCCGTCCTGTGTTCGCTACCGGCGTTCACGGCCGCGGCCGTCCACGTCCCCTCACCGGGCTAATGTGTGCTGGGTACGGCGCGGACGGCCGCGCACAGACTGACCGTCGGAGGGACAAAGCCGTGGAGGTCAAGATCGGCGTGCAGTACGCGCCCCGCGAGATCGTGCTGGAGAGCGGCCAGAGCGCCGAGGAAATCGAGCACGCGGTGTCCGAGGCGCTGACCGGCAAGTCGCCGCTGCTGAGCCTCGTGGACGACCACGGCCGCAAGGTCCTGGTTCCGGCCGACCGCCTCGCGTACGTGGAGCTCGGCGAGCCCACCGCGCGCAAGGTGGGCTTCAGCGCCCTGTAGGACTGTAGGACGCGCACACGAATGCGGCCCGGTGGTTTCTCAACCACCGGGCCGCACTTGTGTGTTGTACGACTTGTAGGTCGTACGAGGTGACAGCGGGGCCACCGGCTCATGGAGGGTTGCGTTCCGGCCACCTGGGGTAGACCGGCTACGACCGATTTGCACCTGGCCGCGAGGGAGGGCATCACCGTGATCCTGGAAGCACTCGGCTCCGTCCTGCTGGGCCTCGCCCTGGCCTGGGCCACGGCACACCGACTGGCCCACCGGCTGCCCGCGCGCAGCCTGGTCCTGTCGACCGGCCCCGCCGGCGCCCTCATCGGCGCCTTCATCACACACATGGCACTCGGCCCCGGCCACGCCCCCGCGACACTGCTGGGAGCGGTGGCCGTCTCCGTGTCCCTGCTGTCCCTGCTGATCCGCCCGACGCACACGGGAGTGCACCGCTCGGCGACGGCGTAACGGGGCCCGCGGCTCCGAACCGGACCGTCCGTCCCCAGGCCGCCCGTCCGTCCCTAGGCCGCCAGACCCAACGCGGCCATGCGCTTGGTGTGCGCCTCAGTGATCCGGGAGAACATCCGCCCGACCTCGGCGAGGTCGAACCCATCGGCCACGCCACCGACCAGCATGGTCGACAGCGCGTCCCGATCGGCGACGACCCGCTGCGACTGCGAGAGGGCCTCGCCCATCAGCCGCCGCGCCCACAGCGCGAGCCGCCCGCCCACACGCGGATCGGCGTCGATCGCGGCCCGCACCTTCTCCACGGCGAAGCTCGCGTGCCCGGTGTCGTCGAGGACGGCCAGCACGAGACCGCGCGTATCGACGTCGAGGCGGGCCGCCACCTCGCGGTAGAAGTCACTGGCGATGGAGTCACCGACGTACGCCTTGACCAGGCCCTCCAGCCAGTCGGACGGCGCGGTCTGGCGGTGGAAACCGTCGAGCGCCGCCACGAAGGGCTCCATGGCCTCGGTCGGCTCCGCGCCGATCGCCGACAGCCGGTCCCGCAACTGCTCGAAATGGTGGAACTCCGCCGACGCCATCTTCGCCAGCTCCGCCTTGTCGCCGAGCGTCGGCGCCAGCTTCGCGTCCTCGGCGAGCCGCTCGAACGCCGCCAGCTCCCCGTAGGCGAGCGCGCCGAGCAGGTCGACGACCGCGGCGCGGTAGTGGGGCTCGGCGGAAGCTTTCGCCCAGTCCTGGGCGGCGACCCCGGTGGGTTCGGCGGCGGATTCAGCGGCGGTGTCAGGCGTCTCCATGAAGCGCACAATAGCCCGCCTGCCGTAAGGCGTAAGGCCCTGGTCAGTTAGTGTGACGACGGCCATGTGACCAATTCGCCGGACACGCATGCGAGATTCCGGGGTACAGTGGTAAAGCGCCTGCCGAATATTCGACGGGCCGTACGAATGAGGATGCCCGGTCGGTGGCCCGATCGGCTCCGACCCGACAGCCCTCCGGGCGGTACGCGCAGATGCGTACGGCACGAGGAGGGAACCTCAGCGGTAAGAGCGCTCGAGCGCAGGCAGTGGTCCCGCGCCCCCGGCCCGCCCCCCAAGCAGCCGGCGGTAGTGGCACGGTCACGACCCCCAGCGTTCGCCTCCCGCCGCGTCTCACAGAAGAGGCATAGCCCTGACTACGACTTTCCGAGATCTCGGGATTCTTCCCGAGACAGCCGAGGCCCTCGAAGCCGTCGGCATCGTCAACCCCTTCCCCATCCAGGAGATGACACTCCCCGTCGCCCTTTCCGGCTCGGACGTCATCGGCCAGGCCAAGACCGGCACCGGCAAGACGCTCGGCTTTGGTCTCCCGCTCCTGGAGCGCGTGATCGTCCCCGCCGACGTCGAGGCGGGCCGCGCCGAGCCCGAGCAGCTGACCGAGGCGCCGCAGGCCCTCATCGTCGTCCCCACCCGCGAGCTCTGCCAGCAGGTGACGAACGACCTGCTGACCGCCGGCAAGGCGCGCAACGTCCGCGTCCTCGCCATATATGGCGGCCGTGCCTACGAGCCGCAGGTCGAGGCCCTCAAGAAGGGCATCGACATCGTCGTCGGCACCCCCGGTCGTCTTCTCGACCTGGCGGGCCAGCGCAAGCTCGACCTCAAGCACGTCAAGTGCCTCGTCCTCGACGAGGCCGACGAGATGCTCGACCTGGGCTTCCTGCCCGACGTCGAGAAGATCATCAACATGCTTCCGCCGAAGCGCCAGACGATGCTGTTCTCGGCGACCATGCCGGGCGCCGTCATCGGCCTCGCCCGTCGCTACATGTCGCAGCCCACGCACATCCGCGCCACCGCGCCGGACGACGAGGGCCAGACGGTCGCGAACACCGCGCAGTTCGTCTACCGCGCGCACAACATGGACAAGCCGGAGATGATCTCCCGCATCCTGCAGGCCGACGGCCGTGGGCTCGCGATGGTCTTCTGCCGCACCAAGCGCACCGCCGCCGACATCGCCGAGCAGCTGGAGAAGCGCGGCTTCGCCTCGGGCGCCGTCCACGGCGACCTCGGCCAGGGCGCGCGCGAGCAGGCCCTGCGGGCGTTCCGCAACGGCAAGGTCGACGTGCTCGTCTGCACCGACGTCGCCGCGCGCGGCATCGACGTCGAGGGCGTCACGCACGTCATCAACTACCAGTCCCCCGAGGACGAGAAGACCTACCTCCACCGCATCGGCCGCACCGGCCGCGCGGGCGCCAAGGGCATCGCGATCACGCTGGTCGACTGGGACGACATCCCGCGCTGGCAGCTGATCAACAAGGCGCTGGACCTGGGCTTCAACGACCCGGTCGAGACGTACTCCAGCTCTCCTCACCTGTACGAGGAGATGAACATCCCGGCGGGCACCAAGGGTGTGCTGCCGCGTGCCGAGCGGACCCGTGCGGGTCTGGGCGCGGAGCAGATCGAGGACCTCGGCGAGACCGGTGGCCGCGGTCGCGGCGGTGGCCGTCCCGGCCGTGGGGACCGTACGGACCGTGGCGGCCGCGCCGACCGCGCCGACCGCGCCGGTGGTCGTACGCAGGACCGCGACCGTTCCGCTTCGGGCCCGGCCTCCGCTCCGACCGAGGGGGAGCGCCCCGCGCGTACGCCGCGGCGTCGTCGCCGTACGCGGGCGGGCAGCCTCCTGGAAGCGACGGCGCCCCAGACCACGGAGTCGGCGACTGCCGCTCCGGTCACTCCGGTCACTCCGGCTACCCCTGTCACTCCGGTGGCTTCGACCGCAGAGGTCACCTCTGAGCCGACGGAGCCGCGTACCCCGCGTCGCCGCCGTCGGACGCGTGGCGGCGCGGCGTCGGAGGCGCCGAGCACGACCGAGAACGCGACCGAGAACGTGCCCATGGCCACGGCCACAGTCACGGCTACGGAGCCGGAAGAGGCCCCGGTCGCGGAGAAGCCGAAGCGGCGGACCCGCAAGGTGGCGGAGACGGTGACCGAGGCGGAAGCCCCGGCCGAAGAGAAGCCGAAGCGGCGCACCCGCAAGGCCGCGGAGACAGTGGCGACCGAGGCTGCCGTGCCGGAGGCCGAGACGGAGAAGCCCAAGCGGCGCACCCGCAAGGTGGCGGAGACGGTGACCGAGGCGGAGACCCCGGCCGAAGAGAAGCCCAAGCGGCGCACCCGCAAGGCCGCGGAGACAGTGGCGACCGAGGCCGCCGTACCGGAAGCCGAGACGGAGAAGCCCAAGCGCCGCACCCGCAAGGCCGCGGAGACGGTGACCGAGGCGGAAGCCCCGGCCGAGGAGAAGCCCAAGCGCCGCACCCGCAAGGCCGCCGAAACGGTGGCGACCGAGGTGGAAGCCCCGGCCGCCGAAAAGCCGAAGCGGCGCACCCGCAAGGCCGCGGAGACCGTGACCGAGGCCGCCGTACCGGAAGCCGAGGCGGAGAAGCCCAAGCGCCGCACCCGCAAGGCCGCGGAGACGGTAGCCGAGGTTGCCGTACCGGAGGCCGAGGCGGAGAAGCCGAAGCGGAGGACCCGCAAGGTCGCCGAGGCGGAGATTCCCGCGCAGTCGACGGAGGAGCCGAAGCCGCGTGGCCGTACGCGCAAGGCTGCTGTTGCCGCCCCGGCGGAGGTGACCGAGGCCGAGGCCCCGGCGCCGCGTCGACGCACGCGCAAGAAGGCAGAGCCCGTGGAGACCGCGGAGAGCTGAGTCTCCCCCCTCCGCGCCACGAAGGCCCGCCCCATCCCCTGGGGCGGGCCTTCGCCGTCCCTGCCCCTGCCCTCCCCCGCCGCTCCGCGGCGGATCTCCCACCCACCCGTTTACCCGGCGTCTTGGCCCCCAGGTAGGGACAACCCCGCTGGGGCAGGCTTGGCCCCTACAGGGCGATGGTGTTACGGGGCAAACGGGCGGGTGAGTGGGAGACCGCCGCGGAGCGGCGAAGCACGGCACCAAGACCACCCCGAGCACAGCCAGCCCACCCCCAAGATAGCCTCGGGCACATGAGCAGGCCTCCCACCTTCACCCCACCCCCGTGCACGACCCCGCACACGCTCCACACCGCCCGCGGCGACTTCGCCGTCCTGGACGCGCTCCCGCCCAAGAGCACCAAGGGCACCAAGGGCACCAAGGTCACCAAGGGCACCAAGGTCAGAGGAACCGCCCTACTGCTCCCCGGCTTCACCGGCAGCAAGGAGGACTTCATCGCCCTCCTGGAGCCCCTGACCGCCGCCGGCTACCGCGTCGTCGCCGTGGACGGTCGCGGCCAGTACGAGACGACCGGGCCCGACGACGAATCGGCGTACGCCCAGGAGGAGTTGGCCCGCGACGTCCTCGCGCAGACGGCAGCGCTGACGCAGACGGCAGCGCCGGAGCCGCCCCACCTCCTGGGCCACTCCCTGGGCGGCCAGATCGCCCGCGCCGCCACGCTCCTGGCGCCCGGTGCCTTCGCCTCGCTGACCCTGATGTCCTCGGGCCCCGCCGCGATCACCCCGGCCCAGCAGTCCCGCGCCAAGATGCTGGCGGACGCCCTCGCCGTGCTGTCGATGGACGAGGTGTGGCAGGCGATGCGGGCCATGGAGCCGCCGCCCCCGGAGGACGCGGACACCGGCGGCGCCAGGGCGGACGGCGCGGACGACAGCGAGGCCCTGCGCGCCCGCTGGCTGCGCCACAACCCCGCTCAGCTCATCGCCACCGGCAGGCAGCTCTCCACGGAGCCGGACCGCGTGGCCGAACTGGCCGCCGTACCGCTGCCCAAGCATGTGATCTCGGGCGAGCGCGACGACACATGGCCCATCCCGCTCCTGGACGACATGGCGCGCCGCCTCGACGCCCGCCGCACGGTGATCCACGGCGCCGAGCACTCCCCCAACACGGACCGCCCCGAGGAGACAGCCGCGGCCCTGATCAGCTTCTGGGAGGAAGCCCAGTAGCCCTCAAGCACCCCCAAGGCACCCGGCACCCGGCACCCGGCAAAGCACCCGGCACCTCCAAGGCACCACGGGACCCTCAGTACTGCGTCCGCAGATGGTCCCAGAACCCGTCCCGCAGAGCCCTCCGCAGATCCGACTGCCCCCGCAACGAGTACTGCAGCAGTCGCTCCGCCTCCACCAGTAGCTCCTGGTCCACCGATCCCGGCAGATACGGATGCCCCGGCAGCAGCCCCACCAGCGCGTCCCGTCCCCGCGCCGCGAGCCACTTCGCGGCGATCTGCGCGCCGACGAAGCGGACGTCCTCGCGGGAGGGCCGCTGCGCGGTGGGCCCCGCCTCGTACACCGTGGCGGCGACGCGCCGCGAGACGTACGGCTTGAAGAAGTCGAGGTCGAACGTCCGCTGGCTGTCGACCTCCCAGAGCAGCGGCTCCGCCTGGTTGCGCCCGTCGGGCGCCTCGATGCCCCACAGGTGCACCCGTGCCCCGTACCCCTGCGCCGCCTCGACCGCCGAGACCAGGTCCTCGTCGCCGCCGATGAGCGCCGCGTCGCTGATGGCGCGGTGCCGGGCCAGTGACTCCAGGTCGCTGCGGATGAGGGAGTCGACGCCTTTCTGCTGGTTGTTGGCGTTCAGGTTGCCGAGCCTGACCTTGACGTCGGGCAGCTCGGCGATCGACTGCTGCTCGGTGGTGTGGATGCGGCGCCTGGCCCCGTCGTACCAGTAGACGCGCAGCAGACGGCTGTCCGCGAAGATCGTACGGGCCTTGTCGATCAGCGCCTCGATGAGTCCTTCGGCGTCGAGGTCGAAGGAGCGCCGGTCCTCGGTCCCGGCGGCGAGCCGGCCCGCGGCCGCGTACAGGTACCCGGCGTCGACGAAGATCGCGTGCGTGGACGGGGTCTTCGCCACCTCGGCGAGCACGCGCGCGAGCAGCCCGTTGGCGCGCTCCAGCTGAGCGCTGATGTGGGCCGCGCCGTCATCGGCGGCTCTGTCTTCGACGTCGTCGTTCATAGGGAACCCAGTCTCCCGCTGGTCACACAGCGAACACAACCGGTGCCGCTACCCATGGGTAATTAGGTTCTCGAAAAATTTCCTTAGCGTAGGGAATGTTTGCAGGGGGCAACTCGTTGTACCCATCAGGAACGCGGGGCACTGTAGCCACGCAACCGACACTTCATGGGCAGGTAACAGCCTGGCCATCTCCAGTAGTTCTCCTTCAGGAGGATGACCAGACGAAGGGAGAAGCCTCATGCGCTTCGAAATCATGCGACTCGACGACGTCGACGGCAACGCCGTGGACAGCACCGTCGTGGACGCCGCCTCCGTCAATCGGATCGTGCAGCAGGCCGCAGCGATAGGCCAGCGCATCTACATCCGACCGGCCGAATCCTCGGCCTCGTAACGCAGACGTCGCAGGGCCCCCGTACGGAAGCCGTACGGGGGCCCTTCGTGCGTCCACGACCGGGGACCGACCGGGGCGAGACCGACCTCAACCCCCCGTTGATCACCTGATCACGCAAACATCACTTGATCACTTGTGTCACGCCATTGATGATCTGCTGCACCGCGATCGCGGACAGCATCATGCCCGCGAGCCGCGTCACGAGCACCACGCCGCCGTCCTTGATGACGCGGATGATCAGCAGCGAGTACCGCATCACCAGCCACAGCACCACGTGCATCGCCACGATCGCCGACCAGACGGAGATCTGCGTGCCGACGCTGTCGGCGTCCTGGACGGCGAGGATCACCGAGACGATCGCACCGGGCCCCGCGAGCAGCGGCATGCCGAGCGGCACGAGCGCGACATTGACGTCCTTGGTCTGCTTCGGTTCGTCCGTCTTGCCGGTGAGCAGGTCGAGCGCGATGAGCAGCAGCAGGAGCCCGCCCGCGATCATCAGCGCCGGGACGGAGACGTGCAGGTAGTCGAGGATCTGGTGGCCCACCAGACCGAAGACCGCGATGACGCCGAAGGCGACACAGACGGCCTGGAAGGCCATCCGCTGCTGCACCTTGGCGGGTCGGCCCGCGGTCAGGCCGAGGAAGATCGGGGTGATCCCAGGGGGGTCCATGATCACGAAGAGAGTGAGGAAAAGGGAGCCGAAGACGGCGACGTCGAACACAGTGATGGCCTTGCGGAGAGTCGTACGAAGGAGCCGCACCGGACACCGCCGGGCGCGGGGCACGGCGACCACCGGCACGCAGCAGCGGAACAGTGGAGCGAGGGAGAGGGGGTGAAAGGGAGGGGCAAGGGAGGAGAACGGAACCGTGGAGAAGGGGTGCGCGCGAGCGCGGAGGCGTTACGCCGCCGGGCCTCCGCCCGCTCCGGGCACGGGGAACGCCCCTGTGGCCCGGCGCGTGATCTCGCCGTAGATCTCGGGGTCGGTGGTGAACTCCCCGAGCACGCATGTCTTGCGACTGCCGTGGTAGTCGCTGGAGCCGGTGACCAGCAGACCGAGGTCCGCGGCGAGGCCGCGCAGCCGGGTGCGGGTCTCGGGCGCGTGGTCCATGTGGTCGGCCTCGATGCCGTCGAGGCCCGCCGCGGCGAGTTCCGCTATCGCGTTCTCGGGCACCACCTGGCCGCGCTTGACGGCGGCGGGGTGCGCGAAGACGGTGACGCCGCCGGCCGCCTTCACCAGGCGGATCGCGTCGAAGGGGTCCAGCTCGTGCTTCTCGGCGTACGCGCGGCCGCCGTCGGCGAGCCACTGCGGCGTGAAGGCGTCGGAGACGGTGGGCACGACGCCCAGTTCGACGAGGGCCTCGGCTATGTGCGGGCGGCCGACCGAGCCGTCCCCCGCGATGCGCGCGACCCGCTCCCAGGTCACGTCCACGCCGAGTTCCTGGAGCTTGCCGACCATCGCCTTGGCGCGCGGCACCCGGTCGTCGCGCACCAGCTCGCGCTCGCGGGAGAGCTCCGGCTCCTCGGGGTCGAAGAGGTACGCCAGCATGTGCAGCCCCACGCCGTCGAGGCGGCAGGACAGCTCGGCGCCGGTGACCAGGGTCAGGCCGGGGGGCAGGGCGGCGATCGCCTCGGCGTGGCCGCGCGTCGTGTCGTGGTCGGTCAGCGCGACGACGTCGAGACCGGCGGCTGCCGCGTTCCGCACCAGTTCGGCCGGGGTGTCCGTGCCGTCGGACGCGGTGGAGTGAGTGTGCAGATCGATGCGCACGGCGCTGACTCCAGGCTCTGACGGGGGCGGACGAAGGGGACGCTCAAGGATAACGGGAATCGAATGCTCGCCCGCCCGCCCCGCCCAAGGCGCCCCCGCCGGCCCGCTCAAGGCCCCTCAAGGCCCCTCAAGGCATGAGCAGCCGCGGCGAGAGCGCCCCGCACGGCACCAGGTCCGTCTCGGCGCCCGCGTCCCGCAGATCGGTCAGCACCAGCTCGTCGTACATGAGGAGCCCCGACTGCTCCGGCCACGCGATGGCCCACAGCCACAGGCCCCGCGCCTCCCCCGCGAAGACGGCCCGGTCGTCCGGCGTCCCCGACAGGTGCCACAGCGGCGTGGGCCGCCCGGCGGCGAGGACCTTGGTCTGCGGCGGCTTCTCGACGCTCATATAGGGGCCGGGGTCGGGACCGTCGACGCCCGCATACCGCGCGCCGAGGCCGACGCCCAGTTCCTCGGCGACGAGCACCAGTTCACCGACGCCGCCGAGCGGCGCGGGCCCCGAGCAGGCCACCGCGGTGGCGCGCCCGCCGCTGCGGTCGTCGCCCGCGCAGGCCACGCCCGTGTACAGCCAGCCGACCGGCAGGGGCCACGGCATCCACACCGGCACCTGCGCGCGGTGCACAACGACTTGGAGGGCCTCGACGCTGGGCGGGATCACGGGCTGCAGCGGGTGCACGGTGCCGTGCACATCGCACTGCCAGGAGTCGGCAAAGAGACCGGGAGCCCTGACCCGGCCACCACACTTCGGGCAACTGGGTTCGCCCCTCATAGCGACCAACGGTCCTCTCCGGTCGTCGCCCCGTCAAGGACGATCACCCGTCCGGTGGCCCTGTCACCAGGGAAATTTAGATGTATCTTGCACCATTTAGGCTGTCTAATTTAGTATGTGTATTCGCCAACGAAATCCCTCAGTGGAAGCAGTGAAGGAGCGGCTGCATGAACAGCAGCACTGGATCGGTCAGCATCCTGCGGCAGCCCAAGGCCGTCTGGGCCACGGCGGGCGCCTCCGTCGTCGCCTTCATGGGCATCGGGCTCGTCGACCCGATCCTGCCCTCCATCGCCAAGGGCCTGGACGCCACCGCCAGCCAGGTCTCCCTCCTCTTCACCTCGTACTTCCTGATCACCGCCGTCGCCATGCTCGTGACCGGCTTCGTCTCCAGCCGCATCGGCGGCAAGAAGACCCTGCTCCTCGGCCTCGCACTCGTCGTGGTCTTCGCGGCTCTCTCCGGTACGTCGGGCTCGGTCGGTGAGCTGGTCGGGTTCCGGGCGGGCTGGGGCCTCGGCAACGCGCTCTTCGTGTCGACCGCACTCGCCGTCATCGTCGGCGCGGCGGCCGGTGGCAGCGCGGCCGCGATCCTGCTGTACGAGTCGGCACTCGGGCTCGGCATGGCGTGCGGGCCACTGGTCGGCGCGCTGCTCGGCGACGCCAGCTGGCGCTACCCGTTCTTCGGCACCGCCGCGCTGATGGCGATCGGCTTCCTCTGCATCACGGCGTTCCTCAAGGAGCAGCCGCGGCCCGCGAGGAAGACGTCCCTGCTCGACCCGGTGAAGGCGCTCGGCCACGGCGGGCTCGCCTCGGCGGCGGCCTCCGCGTTCTTCTACAACTACACGTTCTTCACCGTGCTGGCCTTCACACCGTTCGTGCTGAACATGACCCCGTACAAGTCGGGCGCCGTCTTCTTCGCCTGGGGCGTGCTGCTCGCGGTCTTCTCGGTGATCGTCGCACCCCGGCTCCAGAAGCGGTTCGGCTCGCTGAAGGTGCTCGGCGGTTCGCTGGTGCTGCTCGCCGTGGACGTACTGGTGCTCGGCTACGGCAACCACGCGACGGCCATCGTCTGCACGGTCCTGTCCGGCGCCTTCATCGGCGTGAACAACACCGTCTACACCGAGCTGGCCCTCGGCGTCTCCGACGCGCCCCGGCCGGTGGCCAGCGCCGGCTACAACTTCGTACGGTGGTTCGCCGCGGCCGCGGCGCCGTTCTTCGCGCCGAAGATCGAGGAGTGGAGCGACATCCACATCCCGTTCGTGGTCGCGGCCGTCACGGCCGTGCTCGGCGCCGTCGTGGTCCGGGTGCGCCGCACCTCGCTCGCACACGACGCCGAGGAGCTGGAGTCGAAGCACGCCACGGAGGACGGCGTCGGCGTCTTCGCCAACTGACGCCGCCGTTCAGGGATTTCACCGTTCAGGGATTCACCGATCAGGGATCGATCAGGGGTTTCAGTCCAGGGACACGGACTTGCGCAGCGGATCGCGCAGGTCCGTTCCGCTGTTCAGCCAGCGCTCCTGGAGGGCCGCCGCGCCGTGCACCCGCTTCCACGCGGCCTCGTTCGGCGTCATGGGCAGCAGCGGCAGGAACCGCACGGGGTCCATCGGATCGTCGAGGTCCAGGTCCTCCACCAGGCCGCCGGACTCGGCGACCAGGACCGAGGTGAACGGCGCCCCCGGCCAGAGCGGTTCCCCTACGTCCAGCGAGGCGCCGGGCGCCACGACCAGGCCCTCCACCTGCGGCGACGCGGCCAGCACCGCCAGAGGGCGCAGCACCTTGTCCGTATCGGCGAGTCCACCTCGTACGGAGAGCACCAGCTCGGCGCGCGGGCCCTTGACGGGGTCGGCGAGCGCGGCGGTGGGGTCGGTCATCGGCTGGGCCGACATACCGAGCGTGGCGTAGCGCACTACGTCGCCGTCCGTGAACCGCAGCACTTCGACGCGGTCGGTCCCGAGGAAGGTCACCGCGGCGCGCGCGTCCGGTTCCCCCAGGCCAGTACGGAGACGGGCTTCGACCAGCGCAAGAACATCAGCCATGACGTGAGCATAGAACTCGTCAGTGAAGGGTAAAGCGGGGACTTGACACTTCAGTCGGCTGATAGTGTTGGCCGCTGGTCAGGGCAGCACGCAGAAGCGTCGCTTTCAAGCCCTGCTGACAGACACTGACTCTGCGCCACGGGCGCAGAGGGCGCATGGGACTTCCCTCACGGGGGACCGGCCGGAGGAGGTGGGGCTGCAATGGACCGAAGTCGACCGTGCAGTACCACCCGCTCTTCCGCCCGGTGAATCACGCAGCCCCGTAGCTGCAGAAGCACACGCACGCACACCCCGCATGCACCGCATGCGCCGTCCGTGCCGTGTGCGACGGAAGAGCACTTCGTTTCCACCTGATCTGTCTGAGTTCTCTGATCTGTGTCAGTAGCGAAGCTGCCACCGCGACGGTGCGGTGCTCCCCGCTTTGTGGACGTGCCAAACATCCCGCAGCAGGACGTCCCCATTCCGGGCAGTTCCAACCGTCGTAGGCCGCCTCCCTCGAAGGAGCCTGCCCATGTCGATGATCCGCGACCTTCGTGCCGCCGTCCGCCCCTCGCTCCGCAAGGACGGCACCGCCTACCCCGCCTCGCCCACCTCCTCGTACGACTCCTACGACGCGACCCGTGAGGCCGCGTCCGCCGTCGTCGACTGCGCCGTCTACCAGGACGGCCGGCGCGTGGAGTGCGCCGACATCCTGACCCCGCACGAGGCGATGCTCCACGTACGCCGCGAGGGCGGCTTCGCCTGGATCGGACTGCACGAGCCGACCGAGGGCGAATTCGCCGGTATCGCGGCCGAGTTCGGGCTGCACCCCCTCGCCGTCGAGGACGCCGTCCACGCCCACCAGCGGCCCAAGCTGGAGCGCTACGACGACACGCTGTTCACCGTCTTCAAGACCATCCACTACGTCGAGCACGCCGAACTCACCGCCACCAGCGAGGTCGTGGAGACCGGCGAGGTGATGTGCTTCACCGGACGGGACTTCTTCATCACCGTCCGGCACGGCGGCCACGGCTCGCTGCGCGCCCTGCGCCGACGCCTCCAGGACGACCCCGAGCTGCTCGCCAAGGGGCCCTCCGCCGTCCTGCACACCATCGCCGACCACGTCGTCGACGGCTATCTCGCGGTCGCCGACGCCATGCAGGACGACATCGACGAGGTCGAGACGGAGGTCTTCTCCGCGCCGAGCAAGGGCAAAGGATCCGCGCGCGGCGTCGACGCCGGGCGGATCTACCAGCTCAAGCGCGAGGTCCTCGAATTCAAGCGGGCCGTCTCGCCACTGCTGCGGCCCATGCTGCTGCTCAGTGAGCGGCCGATGCGGCTCGTCGACCCCGACATCCAGAAGTACTTCCGTGACGTCGCCGACCACCTCACGCGCGTCCAGGAGCAGGTCATCGGCTTCGACGAGCTGCTCAACTCGATCCTCCAGGCCAACCTCGCGCAGGCCGCCGTCGCGCAGAACGAGGACATGCGCAAGATCACCTCGTGGGCGGCGATCATCGCCGTGCCGACCGCCGTCTGCGGGGTGTACGGCATGAACTTCGACCACATGCCGGAGCTTCACTGGCGGTTCGGCTACCCGATGGTGCTCGCCCTCATCGGCGGCGTCTGCTTCGCGATCCACCGGACCCTGAAGCGCAACGGCTGGCTCTGAGCGCCACCGATAGGCTGCCGCCATGACTGCTGACCCGCTGACTGCTGACCCGCTGCTCGGCCGCGCCCTCATCGAGGAGGCCGGCAAGAAGTCCGGCCTCATCTGGGTGCAGGGTGAGGACTCGCCCGTCCGGGCCCTGTGGCACGTCTGGCACGACGGTGCGGCGCACGTCGTCGGTGACGGACCCGGCGAGCAGCCGCTGCCGGGGCTCGTCGACGGGGGGCACGCCGAGGTGACCGTACGCAGCAAGGACAAGGGCGGGCGGGTCGTCGCCTGGACGGCGACCGTGCGGGAGCTTGCGCCCGAGTCCGAGGCGTGGGAGGCGGCTGTCGCCGAGCTCAAGGGGAAGCGGCTCAATGCGGTGGATGCCGAGCGGATGACTGCGCGGTGGGCTTCGGAGTGTCGGGTCGTGCGGCTCACTCCGCGTGGGGCGGTGGGCGAGTTGCCCTCGGGGTCTCTGGCTGCGGCGCCCTTGGCCACTGGGGCTACTACGCGGCAGGCTGTGCCTGCGGGGCTTCCTCGGCTGTTGTTCCGGCGCAAGCGCCGTTGAGGGCCGGTTCGTCCTCGCCCTGCGGGTGGGTTCTGGTTGCTCGCGCAGTTCCCCGCGCCCCTGAAGCTCGCCCCTGCGGGGCTTGCTTCTTCGGGGCTTGCTTCTTCGGGGCTTGTTTCTTCGGGGCTTGCTTTCTCCTATGACGTCGGGAGTTGTTTGCCGTAGTCGACCATCTCGGTCCTCGGTGGCTCCTGGAGGGGGAAGTCCTTGTTCCAGTCGGTGAGTTCGAGGGTGCCCGCGTGGCCGCCTCGCTCCAGGCGCAGGGGGTACGGCTTTCCGTCCAGGGAGACGCTCAGCGTGCCGCCGGCGCCCTTGTCACCGGTGATCTTGATGGTGCGTACGGTGCCCGATTCGCCCCGGTCGCCCTTGGCGAGCCGGCCGTGCAGCGTGAGCATGCCCTCCAGAAGCACGTCCTTGTCCGTGAAGCCGCTCAGCTGCTGGTAGGCGGGATCCCCCTGCGGGACCTTCACGTACTTGCCGTCGAGCTTGGCCGCCGCGGTCTCGTCCGCCTTCTGGGGCGTTCCCTCACCCTGGCCGCTCTCGTGCGTCCAGAACCCCGAGTCGGCCTTCAGGAACAGCTGCTCCCCGACGCGCAGCAGCTGGAACGTCTGCCCCTTGGAGGTGACCGAGCCCGTGCCGCCCTCGTCCTTGAGCCGCATGTCGAGGGTGTACGTGTGGCCCTTGCTCACCACCGTCCCGGAGAGCCGGACCGCCGACGCCGCCTCCGCCATCCGGGACGACTTGCTCTGGATCTTCGGCGCCGACAGCTTCCCGACGCCGTTCGTGCCCGCGTCCGGATCGTCCTCGGCGCCGCCGCCGCAGCCGGTCAGACTCATGACCGCCGCGACCGTGCCCGCGCACACCGCGCTCACGAACGCTGCCCTGCGGGCTCGGCTGGCCAGGGGAAGTGCGGTCACAGGTGGCGCTGCCTCTCGTGCGGACGACCTCTACGGCTTCGGCAGTACGGCAGCGTACCTGTGTCGGCCGAGCGGTTCGGCGCCAGTCCGTACGGACCCTCCGCCGGGGCGTATCCGACCGGGACGGGCTAGCCTGAAGCCCGTATTGCCGGACAGAACGGCAGGAATTACTTCGGGCTCGTGAGAAGGAGGCGCACGCATGGCGGCAGGTGCCCCCCGGGTCTTCGTCTCGCACCTCGCCGGCATCCCCGTCTTTGACCCCAACGGCGACCAGGTCGGGCGGGTGCGTGACCTGGTGGCGATACTCCGCGTCGGCCGCAAGCCACCTCGGCTGCTCGGTCTCGTCGTCGAGCTGGCCACCCGGCGCCGCATCTTCCTGCCCATGACCCGTGTCACCGGCATCGAGTCGGGCCAGGTCATCACCACCGGCGTGGTCAACGTGCGGCGCTTCGAGCAGCGGCCCACCGAGCGGCTCGTCCTCGGCGAGATGCTCGACCGCCGTGTCCACCTCGTGGAGACCGGCGAAGAGGGGACCGTCCTCGACGTGGCCGTCCAGCAGCTGCCGGCCCGCCGCGACTGGGAGATCGACCGTGTCTTCGTACGCAAAGGGAAAGGCGGAACGTTTCGGCGCAAGGGCGAGACGCTCACCGTCGACTGGTCCGCCGTGGACGGTTTCTCGCTGGAGGAGCACGGGCAGGGAGCCGAGAACCTCCTCGCCACCTTCGAACAGCTGCGCCCCGCCGACCTCGCCAACGTCCTGCACCACCTGTCGCCGAAGCGGCGGGCCGAAGTGGCCGCCGCCCTCGACGACGACCGGCTCGCCGACGTCCTCGAAGAGCTCCCCGAGGACGACCAGATCGAGATCCTCGGCAAGCTCAAGGAGGAACGTGCCGCCGACGTCCTGGAGGCCATGGACCCCGACGACGCCGCCGACCTCCTCGCCGAGCTGCCCGAGGACGACAAGGAGCGCCTGCTCACCCTGATGCAGCCGGACGACGCGGCCGACGTGCGGCGTCTGATGGCGTACGAGGAGCGCACGGCCGGCGGCCTGATGACCACGGAGCCGATCGTGCTGCGCCCGGACGCGACGGTCGCCGACGCCCTCGCGCGGGTGCGCAAGGAGGACCTCTCCCCCGCGCTCGCCGCACAGGTGTACGTATGCCGTCCGCCCGACGAGACGCCGACGGGCAAGTATCTGGGCACCGTGCACTTCCAGCGGCTGCTGCGCGACCCGCCGTACACGCTCGTCGGCTCGATCCTCGACGACGACCTGCAACCGCTCGCGCCCGGCGCCACGCTGCCCACCGTCGCCGGGTTCTTCGCTGCGTACGACATGGTGGCGGCCCCCGTCGTCGACGAGGGCGGCGCGCTGCTCGGGGCGGTCACCGTCGACGACGTACTGGACCACATGCTGCCCGAGGACTGGCGCGAGACGGAGTTCCACCTGGAAGAGGAGGCAGCGGACCATGGCGGCGGCTGACCGGGAGCGCGAGAACCGCGCCGAGTCCAGGAGCCCACGGTTCCGCCTCGACCAGCCACGCACCCCGCGGCCCAAACTGCTGCCCGACTACGACCCGGAGGCGTTCGGGAGGCTCTCGGAGCGGATCGCCCGCTTCCTGGGCACCGGCAGGTTCATCGTCTGGATGACGGTCGTCATCATCCTGTGGGTGGTGTGGAACATCGCGGCCCCCGACCACCTGCGCTTCGACCAGTACCCGTTCATCTTCCTCACGCTGATGCTCTCGCTCCAGGCGTCGTACGCGGCCCCGCTGATCCTCCTCGCGCAGAACCGCCAGGACGACCGCGACCGGGTCAACCTCGAACAGGACCGCAAACAGAACGAGCGGTCCATCGCGGACACCGAGTACCTCACCCGCGAGATCGCCTCCCTGCGCATGGGCCTCGGCGAGGTGGCGACGCGGGACTGGATCCGCTCCGAGCTCCAGGACCTGGTCAAGGAGCTGGAGGAGCAGCGGGCCGAGCAGCGCGCGGAGAAGCGCGTCGTATTCCCGTCGGAGGGCGGGCGCGGACGTGACGTAGGCGACCGCTGACGGCCCTTTCCCGGGCGGGGTTACCGCGCCGTACTATCGGCGTATGGCTACGGAAGACGCGGTGCGTGAAGCACTGGCGACGGTGAACGACCCCGAGATCCAGCGACCCATCACCGAGTTGGGGATGGTCAAATCAGTGGATATCTCCGCTGAGGGGGCGGTAGCGGTCACCGTGTACCTGACGGTCTCCGGCTGCCCGATGCGCGAGACCATCACCAAGAACGTCACGGACGCGGTCGCCGCCGTCGAGGGCGTCACGCGTGTCGACGTCACCCTCGACGTGATGAGCGACGAACAGCGCAAGGAGCTGGCGTCCGCGCTGCGCGGCGGCACCGCCGAGCGCGAGGTCCCCTTCGCCAAACCCGGCTCGCTCACCCGGGTCTACGCGGTCGCGTCCGGCAAGGGCGGCGTCGGCAAGTCCTCGGTGACGGTGAACCTCGCGGCGGCGATGGCGGCGGACGGCCTGAAGGTCGGCGTCGTCGACGCGGACATCTACGGCCACTCCGTGCCCCGCATGCTGGGCGCCGACGGCAAGCCCACCCAGGTCGAGAACATGATCATGCCGCCGTCCGCGCACGGCGTGAAGGTCATCTCCATCGGCATGTTCACCCCGGGCAACGCCCCGGTCGTGTGGCGCGGCCCGATGCTGCACCGCGCCCTCCAGCAGTTCCTCGCGGACGTCTACTGGGGCGACCTCGACGTGCTGCTGCTCGACCTGCCGCCGGGCACGGGTGACATCGCGATCTCCGTGGCACAGCTCGTCCCGAACGCCGAGATCCTCGTCGTGACGACGCCTCAGCAGGCGGCGGCCGAGGTCGCCGAGCGGGCCGGTTCCATCGCCGTACAGACCCACCAGAAGATCGTGGGCGTCGTCGAGAACATGTCGGGGCTGCCCTGCCCGCACTGCGGCGAGATGGTCGACGTGTTCGGCTCGGGCGGCGGCCAGAGGGTCGCCGAGGGCCTCACGAAGACGACGGGCGCCACGGTGCCGGTCCTCGGCTCCATCCCGATCGACGTGCGGCTGCGCGAGGGCGGCGACGAGGGCAGGCCGGTCGTCCTGACGGACCCGGAGTCCCCGGCCGGTGCGGCGCTGCGCGCGATCGCGGGCAAGCTGGGCGGCCGCCAGCGCGGCCTGTCGGGCATGTCGCTGGGGATCACGCCGCGCAACAAGTTCTGATCCGGGGGCGCGCCCCGAAGGGGCGCGGGGAACTGCGCGACCAGCCACGACGGGCCCGCGCGGAACCCCGTGCCCCACGCAGCGCTACGCGTACGCCCCGATGTCCTCGATGACGGAGAAGCCTAGGCCGTACGCGCTCATGCCGCGCCCATAGGCACCCAGGTGGACGCTCCCCTTCGTGGAACCGGCGAGGACCCACCCGTACTCGGACTCGCGGTAGTGGAAGGGCGTGGGCACCCCGTCCACGGGCAGCGACAGCGTCGACCAGTCCGCGCCCTCCAGGTCGTCCGCGAGGACCCAGGCCGTCTCCGTCTGCTGGTCCAGCCAGTCGTCGCGCCGAGTGTGGTCCATCTGCCCCGGCCAGGTGTACGAGAGCAGGCCGACGCCGGCGAGCCAGGCCGCCGAGGAGACCGACGTGGCCTCCAGGACGCCCGTGCCGTCCGAGCTGCGCCGCACCGGGTTGGCCGCGACGGTCACCACCACCGCGAAGCGCTCCTTGTCGCTGTCGCCGAGATTTCCCTCGGGGCGGACCGACGGTTCGTCCCCGTGGCCGATCGAGCCGTGCTCCACGGAACCGTCCGCTGTCGCGCCGACCTGCATCAGCCAGCGCTGCCCCGTGAAGGCCTCGTCAAGGCCGTACCAGGGGAAGGGCGCCAGCAGGTAGCCGTCGACCGTGCGCCGGGCGGAGGGCACCGCTTGTGCGGTGCCCTCCGCGGCCGGCGCCTGCGCGCCTACCCGACTTGTCGTCTCCATGTACCCGGCCGCCTCCTCGCTCTCGTCCGTCCGGAGCGGCCCACCCCCCTCGGGCGTCCTCACGCCGGACAACAAGGCAGGATAGCCACACCGATCGGCGGCGAGTGTTCAGGCGCTGCCTCAGGTGGCGTCCGCGTCGAACGGCGGGCGGTCGCCGGAGTCGGCCTTCGTGGGCTCCTCGGACTTCTTCCGCATGTCCACGCGGGCCCCGCCGGAAGAGGCCGCCGCGGCCTGGGAACCGGCGTCGGAGGAGTCGCTGTCGCGGCCGTGCACGGCGTCCGCGACCTCGTTCATCTCCTTCTTCAGGTCGAAGCCGTTGCGGATTTCCTTGAGCCCCAGCTCGTCGTTGTCGAGCTGCTTGCGGATGAACTTCTTGGGGTTCAGGTCGTCGAACTCGAAGTCCTTGAACTCCGGGCCCAGCTCTTCCCTTATGTCCGCCTTCGCGCTGTCCGAGAACTCGCGGATCTTGCGGATCGTGCGGGAGACGTCCTGGATGACCTTCGGCAGCTTGTCGGGGCCGAAGATGAGCACGGCGAGGACGACCAGCGCCACTATCTCGAGTGCGCCAATGTCATTGAACACCTAGAGCTCCTTGCGATGTCCTCAGCCCGCAACAGGTCGTCGTCCGAGGTCTGGACCGGGTCCACGGTACCCGGCGCTCATGTCTGTCCGGTAGCCGCTGCACGACAACGGAGAAGGACGTGGCCGGCCCTTTACTCAGTCACCTACTCAGTCACTACTCAGTCACCGTCCGCCGAGCCGAGCACCAGGGTCACCTCGCGGTCACGGCCGTCGCGCTCGACCGTCAGATCGAGGCGGTCCTTGGGGCGGTGGGCGCGGACCTTGACGATCAGTTCGTCGCTGGAGTGCACGGGGGCGCCGTCCACTTCGGTGATGATGTCGCCGGGCTTGAGGCCCGCCTTGTCGCCGGGGCCGTCCGTGTTGACCGCGGGGCCGCCGCCCTTGCCCTTCTCCGCGATGCGGGCGCCGTCGCCGCTGAACTCGGTGTCGAGCGTGACGCCGATCACGGGGTGCGTGGCCTTGCCGAAGTTGATCAGCTCTTCGGCGACGCGTTTGCCCTGGTTGATCGGTATGGCGAAGCCGAGGCCGATGGAGCCGGCCTGGCCGCCGCCCGAGTCCGAGCCGTCGTCGGCGGAGCGTATGGCGCTGTTGATGCCGATGACCCGTGCCTTGGAGTCGACCAGCGGGCCGCCCGAGTTGCCCGGGTTGATGGGCGCGTCGGTCTGGAGTGCGTCGACGTACGAGACGTCGCTGCCGTCGCCCTTCTCGCCGCCCGCGGTGATGGGCCGCTCCTTGGCGCTGATGATCCCGGAGGTCACGGTGTTCGCCAGGTCGAAGGGGGCGCCGATGGCGACGACGGGGTCGCCGACCTGGACGTTCTCGGAGTTGCCGAGGGTCAGGGGCTTCAGGCCCCGCACGTTGGAGACCTTGACGACCGCGAGGTCGTAACCGGAGTCGCGGCCGATGACCTTCGCCTTGGCGGTCTCGCCGCCGCTGAACGTCACCGATATCTCGCCGCCGGTGCCCGCGGGCTCCACGACGTGGTTGTTGGTGAGGATGTGGCCCTTGCCGTCGAGCACGAACCCGGTGCCGGTGCCCTGCGCCGATTCGCCCCTGACGTGCAGGGTCACGACGCCGGGCAGCGCCGCGGCGGCGATACCGGCGACGCTGCCCCTGGGGCGGTCCTTGGACTCCGGGTCGGTCTGCGGGAGTTCGATCGCGTCGACGCGGTTGCGCTCCAGGTACGACCCGAGTGCGCCGCCGATGAGCCCGGACACGAGGGCGACCAGAGCAACCCCGACAACGATGATCCGCCTGGCCCGCGTGCGCTGCCTCTCCTCACTGGCCGGAGGCACCGCACCGGTCTGCTGAAGGGGCGCGTTCCAGGGATCGTACGGCTGCCGAGGAGCACCGGCACCGAGGACACCCTGGGGCTGCGCGGGCGGCGCTGTGGGCGCGCCCTGGGGCTGCATCGGGTGCGGGGCGGCCCCGCCGTGAGGCTCCGCAGGCGGCACCGCGGGCGCGCCCTGCGGCTGCGTCACATGCCCGGAGGGCCCACCCTGAGGCCCCGCGGGCAGCACCGCGGGCGCGCCTTGGCCGTGGGGACTGCTGCCGTACGGGGTCCCGGGGGCGGAGGCGGGCGGAGGCGCGGCATGCGGGGGCGTGGCGCCGGGGAGCGGCGCGGGCGCGGGTGCGGCTTGCGGGGGCGTGGGTCCGGGGAGGGGCGCGGGCCCGTGGGCGGCGTGCGGGGGCGTGGCGCCGTGGGCCGACATGCCGTGCGGGGGCGTGGCACCGCCATGCGTGACCGGTGAGAGTGAGGTGCCGTGGGCTGGGGTCGCCACCGGGCGCTGTACCGGGGGCGCGGGCGCCCACGGTCCCGGCTCGCCGTACGGCGGGGTGCTGTACGGGTCCGGGTCATGCAGGGGGCGTGGCCGCTCGGCCGGCGCGGCGTCGCCGGAACGGACGGTTCCGGCAGCTGGGGTGCCCTGCGGTGGAACGGCCGGCGCGGGGTCGGTCGGGGCACCGCCCGGACCGGGAGCGGCACCCGGCTCGGGGGCGGCGCTGGGCTGCTGGTCCGTGCCCGTCTCGGCACCCGGCCCGGGGGCGGCGCTGGGCTGCGGGGCGGCACCTTGCAACGGGGCGGCGCCCCGCTCAGGGGCGGCGCCAGGCTGCGGGCCCACGCCCGAGTCGGAGGCAAACCCCGGCTGCGGGGCACGGGTCTGTTCAGGCGCGGTACTGGGCTGTTGGGTGACCTCCGCCGGCGGGGCAGCGCCCTGCTCGGGAGCCACCCCAGGCTGCTGGGCCCCGTCCCACTCCGAGGCAGCCCCCTGCTCAAGGGGGCCCGGCGTATTTGGCCGGGGGCGGCTCCACCACTTGGCCTTCGTGGGCTTGCCCTCGTCCATGCTCTCCCCACAACTGGCCCGCGGCGGACGCCGATTAGATGCTGAACTCCGCGCCGCCAAGTCCCCCCGGCAGGCACGGCTCACCGAGATTCAACCAGGTTCCCGCGCCGAAGCGCAGGGCACCCGTCGCGTCAGTGGACCTGCGAGGTGCCCTGCAAGGGGCCCGAACCGGGGGGCGCGGCGGCGGTGTTCACTGGATCCGCGCCTCCCGCCCCCGTGGGGCCCACCGCGGGCGGCCGCGCGAGGCCGGGCGTAACGGGGGCGTGGTGGACCGGCTGCGGCGGGCGTATCAGCGGGGAGAGCGTCGCGGCGCCCGCCAGCAGCGGCGCCGTCAGTTCGTACGCCGCGTCGTGCGTGCGCGGCGGCCGCGCGGCGTCGGGCAGCAGCGGTCCCGTCACCTCGGTCGGCGCGACCGGCGCCGACAGGACGCCCGGGCGCTGGCCCTGCGCCGACAGCGGATTGCCGGCGCCGCGGCGCCGCACGGAGTCGGGGGTCGCGGTGACGCCCGAGCCCTGGGCGCGCTGCGGCGTCACGTTGCTGTTGGCCTTGGAGCCGCCGGCGCGGGGGTCGCCGGGGTCGGTGGGGGCGCCCGTGGTGACGCCGCCCAGCGCGATCGCCGCCAGCGACACCGCGCCCGCCGCGGCGAACGCGAAGCGGCGCCCGCGCCAGAGCGAGCGATCGCCCTCGTGCCGGGTGACGTCGTGGATGCGGAAGCCGCGCCCCTCGCTCGGCAGCACCGCGGCGTGGGCGCCGGACGGGACATACCCCACGAAGGACTCGGTGCTCACGCCGAAGAGCCCGGTCCGCGGCAGTCCGGCGGAACCGGATGATCCGGTGGCGAACCCCTCCCCGTCGCCGGGGTGTCCTGGACCGCCGGGCGGCGGTTCGGAGCCGCCCGCCGGCAGACCTTGGAGGCGGGCGAGGAAACTCTCGCTGGGCGGTGGCGGCGCCGCCTGCGCGAAGACGCTCTTGAGCCGGCGCTGGGCGTCGGCCTCGGTCTTGCACATCGGGCAAGTCGCCAGATGCGCGAGGACACGCTCGCGCGCGTCATGGCCCAGCTCCCCGTCCACCAGGGCGGCGAGTCGGTCCCCCAGATGCTGCTCCGCGTCGGCCAGTTGCCGCTCGGCGGGATTCGACCGTGATCCACTCACGCGGGCGCGCCCCCTCCTCCCAGCGCCACGGCTCCGGTGACCGCGAGCGAACGACGCTCGGCGCGGGCTTCGGGAGAGCGGTGCTGCAGGGCCTTGCGCAGCTGCGAGCGGCCCCGGTGGATACGGCTGCGGACGGTGCCGAGCTTGACGCCCAGTGTGGCGGCGATCTCCTCGTACGAAAGGCCCTCGATGTCGCAGAGGACCACGGCGGCGCGGAATTCGGGCGCGAGGGTGTCGAGCGCCTGCTGGACGTCCGCGTCGAAGTGCGTGTCGTTGAACACCTGCTGCGGCGACGGCTCGCGGCTGGGCAGACGCTCCGCCGCGTCGTCCCCGAGGGCGTCGAAGCGGATGCGCTGCTTGCGGCGCACCATGTCCAGGAAGAGGTTCGTGGTGATGCGGTGCAGCCAGCCCTCGAACGTGCCGGGGGTGTAGGTCGAAAGGGACCGGAAGACACGGACGAAGACCTCTTGGGTGAGGTCCTCGGCGTCGTGCTGATTGCCGGTCAGGCGATACGCCAGGCGGTACACGCGGCCGCTGTGCGTGCTGACGATCTCCTCCCAGGTGGGCGGAGTCCACGCCTGCGATTCCGCGTCAGCGGCAAAGGTCGCGGTCTGAGCGGAGTCGTTGGCACGGATGCGGTCAGCGGTGTCGGTCACGGATTTCGGCTCACCCGCCAACCCGAGAAAACGCCGGAGCGCTCCTCCCCGATCCGCGGACGCAGCCGCACCTCCCCTGTCGGCTCTGGTGGTGGCCAGTGGAGCCCCTACCATAACCACCTCGCCCGTTAGCTCCGGATAAGCGTTTTTACGTGAATTTGGTACGGGCTTCTCTGCGAGTGTCCTGTCGCTTCGACGCGCCCGCTTCCGGTCTTGATCCATCCGTTACCCCCGCCGTCCTCCCACCCCCTATAAACGCCCGGTCCCATCTGCGAGTTCCCGGCCCCAACGGATACAGTCACGGCCAGGCAACCACGGGGACAGGAGAGGGCCATTACCGGCAACCGGCAGACGAGCTGGGCGTTCGCCGACGCCTTTGTCGCCGAGGACGAGGCGCTGCGCTGGGCCCGTGACCGGGCCCGGGAGGCAGGGCTGCGCTCGGTGTCGCCCGGCACCGGCGCCGCGCTCGGGATGCTCGCCGCCACGGCTGACGCGAAAGCGGTGGCCGAAATCGGTACCGGGGCCGGAGTGTCGGGCATTCATCTGCTGCGCGGCATGCGGCCCGACGGCGTACTGACCACCGTGGATCCCGAGCCTGACCACCAGCAGTTCGCCCGGCAGGCGTTCCGCGCCGCCGGCTTCGCGGGGAACCGCGCGCGGTTCATCCCGGGGCGTGCGCTCGATGTGCTGCCGCGCCTCGCCGACGGCGGTTACGACCTCGTGTTCTGCGACGGCGACCGCATGGAGTCCCTCGAATGTCTCGCTGAATCGTTGCGCCTGCTGCGGCCCGGCGGGCTCGTCTGCTTCGAGGGCGCCTTCGCGGACGGCAGGACCGTGGACTCCGGGCCGCAGCCCGTGGAGGTGCTGCGGCTGCGGGAGCTGCTGCGGGCGGTTCGGGAGAGCGCGGATCTCGTGCCGTCGTTGCTGCCGGTGGGGGATGGGCTCCTCTGCGCCGTCAAACGGTAGCGCGGCGCCGGCGGGAGCGGTCTCCTGCTGCCTCGTCGGCCTGTCCCGTCAATTCGGCTTGCCGTCATCCGCTCGTCATCATCCGGGGGCATTCGTAGCGGGTCGCGCAGTTCCCCGCCCTCTTTGGGACCCGGCACCTCAGCGCCCTTCACTCCTTTGGAGCGCCCCTCCGGTCCCGGAAAAAGAGCACTGCCCCGGCATCGTCGTACGATGCCGGGGCAGTGAAAATTTGTGCGCGCTTCCGCGTCAGCCGACGACCTTCTTCAGGGCGTCGCCGAGTGCTTCGGCCTCGTCCGGAGTCAGTTCGACGACAAGTCGTCCGCCGCCTTCGAGCGGAACGCGCATGACGATGCCCCGCCCCTCCTTGGTCACCTCGAGCGGGCCGTCGCCCGTCCGCGGCTTCATGGCCGCCATGCTCGTTCCCCTTCCTGAAACCAGCTCATCGCAGCCGACAACCCAGGTGTCACCGGCATCGAACACATTGCTTCCAGGCCATTATCCCGCATGGCGGGACCCGATGACCAACATCGGTCGGCATCGCTTGAGCAACGCGCGTCCGCAAAACCACCCAATTCGGCGATGTGGCTGCGATACTTCGCCGCCCCATAGGCCTCACAGACCAGAAATTCTTTGACGCAGGTCACATATCCGGCCTCGTGCCGGACCCCGATGATCTCCGTCATGCTGATGTCCACGTACTGGACCAGCGGAGGGGACCACCATGGCCGACAGCGTGCTCTACGAGGTGAGCGACGGACTCGCGACGATCACGATCAACCGTCCCGAGGCGATGAACGCCATGAACACCGAGGCGAAGGTCGCCCTGCGGGAGGCCGTGCGGGCGGCCGCCGCCGACGCGGCCGTGCGGGCGGTGCTGCTCACCGCGACGGGGCGCGCCTTCTGCGTCGGGCAGGACCTGAAGGAGCACATCGGCTTCCTCGCGGCGGACCGCGAGGCGGGCACCGGGCAGACCATGAGCACGGTCAAGGAGCACTACAACCCCATCGTGCGGACGCTGACGGGCATGCCGAAGCCGGTCGTGGCCGGGGTCAACGGCGTCGCCGCCGGTGCGGGCCTCGGTTTCGCGCTCGCCGCCGACTACCGCGTGGTCGCGGACACCGCCAGGTTCAACACCTCGTTCGCCGGGGTCGCCCTGACCGCCGACTCGGGCGTCTCCTGGACGCTGCCGCGCGTGGTCGGTCCGGGCCGCGCCGCCGACCTGCTGCTCTTCCCGCGCAACATCACCGCGCAGGAGGCGTACGACCTGGGCATCGCCAACAAGGTCGTGCCCTCGGACGAGCTGGCCGCCGAGGCGGTGAAGGTGGCCCGCACCCTCGCGGAGGGGCCGACGCTCGCGTACGCGGCGCTCAAGGAGTCCCTCGGCTACGCGGCGGAGCACTCCTTGGACGATGCGCTGGACAAGGAGGAGGAGCTCCAGGGCAGGGCGGGCGCGTCACAGGACCACTCGATCGCCGTCCAGGCCTTCATCGCCAAGGAGAAGCCGAAGTATCTGGGCCGCTAGGGCCTATGCCGGAAGCGCCGCCTCGCGGGCCACGCAGTCCGCGAGGTGGTCGTTGACCAGGCCGCAGGCCTGCATCAGGGCGTACGCCGTGGTGGGGCCGACGAAGCGGATGCCGCGCTTCTTGAGGGCCTTGGACAGGGCCAGGGACTCGTCGGTGATCGCGGGCACGTCGGAGAGCGCCTTGGGCGCCTCGCGGGACGCGGGGTCGGGGGCGAACGACCAGATCAGCGAGTCCAGTTCGCCCTCGGGCCAGTCGGCGAGCACGCGCGCGTTGGCGAGCGTCGCGTCGATCTTGGCGCGGTTGCGGATGATCCCCGGGTCGGCGAGGAGCCGCTCGCGGTCCTCGTCCGTGAACCGGGCGACCGAGGCGATCTCGAAGCCGGCGAAGGCCGCGCGGAAGCCCTCGCGGCGGCGCAGGATCGTGATCCAGGAGAGGCCGGACTGGAAGGCCTCCAGGCAGAGCCTCTCGTAGAGCGCGTCGTCGCCGTGGACCGGACGGCCCCATTCCTGGTCGTGGTACGCGACGTAGTCCTCGGTGGACAGGCCCCAGGGGCAGCGCAGGCCGCCGTCCGGGCCCGCCAGCGCGCCTGCTTCTATGCTCACTGCTCGTCGCCGCCCTTGTGATCGTTCTCGCGTGGTTCGTACCCCTCGAAGAGGGCTCGGCCCGCGACCGCCGTGGCCTGGGCGCCCGCCAGGGCCGACTCCAGCTCGGCGATGCGGGAGTCCCGCTCGGCCAGTTCCGCGCCGAGGCGTTCGAGGGCGTCGTCCACGTCCGCCATGTGATAGCCGCGCAGGGTCGTCGGGAAGCGCAGCTCGTCGACGTCGGCCCGGCGCAGCGG
The DNA here is from genome assembly GCF_053591415.1 of Streptomyces sp. NPDC003032. NCBI lineage: Bacteria > Bacillati > Actinomycetota > Actinomycetes > Kitasatosporales > Streptomycetaceae > Streptomyces > Streptomyces sp. NPDC003032. The sequence goes on from NZ_JBSFTT010000003.1 coordinate 371,133, forward strand.
CCGGTCGTGGGGCAGCGGGTCGGTGAACCGCTCGGGCGGGGCGTCGGGAAGGGCCGCGCTCTCGCCGCCGCCGACGACGGCGAGGGTGACCGCGCCGACCACCACCACCAGGGCGATGACCAGGAACAAGAACAAGACCATGTCGTCAGGCCCCCACGCTCGACTCCCGTGCTGAAACTGTCAGGGTCCGATCGTGCCATGCGCCTGTGACAGTTAAGGTCGCAGGCGGCCGAACCGCGACAAGGACCCAGGAGGGCCACAGGGGATGCTCAGGCTTGGCAGGCGCGAGTTCGACGCGCATGAGCCGGTGATCATGGCGATCGTCAACCGGACCCCGGACTCCTTCTACGACCAGGGCGCCACGTTCCGCGACGAGCCGGCGCTCGCCCGGGTGGAGCAGGCGGTGGCCGAGGGCGCCGCCATCATCGACATCGGCGGGGTCAAGGCGGGCCCCGGCGAGGAGGTGACGGCGGAGGAGGAGGCGCGCCGCACGGTGGGCTTCGTCGCCGAGGTGCGCAGAAGGTTCCCCGACGTGGTGATCAGCGTCGACACGTGGCGGCACGACGTCGGCGAGGCGGTCTGCGAGGCCGGCGCCGATCTGCTGAACGACGCGTGGGGCGGCGTCGACCCGAAGCTCGCGGAGGTCGCCGCGCGGTACGGGGCGGGCCTGGTGTGCACGCACGCGGGCGGCGCCGAGCCGCGGACGAGGCCGCACCGCGTCACGTACGACGATGTGATGGCCGACATCCTGCGCGTGACGGTCGGCCTGGCCGAACGCGCGGTCGCACTGGGTGTGCCGCGCGAGTCGGTCCTCATCGACCCGGGGCACGACTTCGGCAAGAACACCCGGCACAGCCTCGAGGCCACCCGCAGGCTCGGCGAGATGACCGGGACGGGCTGGCCGGTCCTGGTCTCCCTGTCCAACAAGGACTTCGTGGGCGAGACGCTGGACAAGCCGGTCAAGGAGCGCGTGATCGGCACGCTGGCGACGACGGCGGTCTCGGCGTGGCTGGGCGCGCAGGTCTACCGCGTCCACGAGGTCGCGGAGACCCGGCAGGTGCTGGACATGGTCGCGACGATCGCGGGGCACCGGCCCCCGGCGGTCGCCCGCCGGGGGCTTGCCTGAGCCTTCGGAGAGCTCTACTTTCCGACTTCCTTGGTCACCAGGGAGATGGCCTCCTCCACATCGTCCGTGACGTGGAAGAGGAGCAGGTCGGCCTCGGATGCCTTGCCCTGGGCGATGACCGTGTTCCTCAGCCAGTCGATCAGGCCGCTCCAGTACTGCGAGCCGAACAGGACGATCGGGAAGCGTGTGACCTTGCGGGTCTGTACGAGGGTGAGCGCTTCGAAGAGCTCGTCCAGGGTGCCGAGGCCGCCGGGCAGCACCACGAACCCCTGCGCGTACTTCACGAACATCGTCTTGCGGACGAAGAAGTAGCGGAAGTTCACCCCGATGTCTACGTAGGGGTTCAGTCCCTGCTCGAAGGGAAGCTCGATACCGAGGCCGACCGAGGTGCCCTTCGCCTCGACGGCGCCTTGGTTGGCGGCCTGCATCGCGCCGGGCCCGCCGCCCGTGATGACCGCGAAGCCGGCTTCCACGAGCGCCTTGCCGATCTCCACCCCGGCCGCGTACTCCGGAGAGTCCGTGGCCGTACGCGCCGATCCGAAGACGCTGATCGCGGGCGGCAGTTCGGCGAGGGTGCCGAAGCCCTCGATGAACTCGGACTGGATGCGCAGGACCCGCCAGGGGTCGGTGTGCACCCACTCGGAAGGGCCGTCGGAGTCGAGGAGACGCTGATCGGTGGTGCCTGCCTGGACCTTGTCGCGGCGGCGCAGCACCGGGCCGAGCCGCTGCTCCTCGGGACGCTTCCTGGCAGCGGGGCCTTCGGGGTTGGTCATCGTCTGCTCCCTCCATGCGTGCGTGACTCACAGCGTAGGTCTACGCGGGTTACGCCCGAGGGACCTCGGGATGTCCGCTACCGGGAGGCCCACCGGCCTAGGCGGTCAGCCAGGCCCGCAGCCGCTCCTCCGCCTCCGGGATCAGCGAGGCCCTGACGCGCTCGTCGATCTTGTGGGCGAGCAGCGGGTCACCGGGGCTGAAGTTCACCGCGGGCACGCCGAGCGCGCTGAAGCGGGAGACGTCCGTCCAGCCGAACTTGGGGCGGGCCTCGCCGCCGACGGCCGCCATGAACGCGGCGGCGGCCGGGTGGGTGAGGCCGGGGCGGGCCGCGCCCGTGTGGTCGTCGACGATGAACTCGTCGACGCCGCAGTCCGCGAAGTAGTCGCGTACAAAGGCGAGGGCCTCCTCCTCGCTGCGGTCCGGGGCGTAGCGGAAGTTGACGGTGACGGTGCACTCGTCGGGGATGACGTTGGTGGCGACGCCGCCCTCGATGCGGACGGCGTTGAGGCCCTCGTGGAACTGGAGGCCCTCGACGAACGGCTTGCGCGGTTCGTAGGCGGCGAGCTTCGTGAGGATCGGGGTGGCCGCGTGGATGGCGTTGGAGCCCATCCACGCGCGCGCGGAGTGCGCCCGCACCCCCTTGGTCTTGAGGAGGACCCGCAGCGTGCCCTGGCAGCCGCCCTCGACCTGGCCGTCGGTCGGCTCCAGGAGGACCGCGAAGTCGCCCGCCAGCCAGTCGGGGTGCGCCTCGGCGACGTGCCCGAGGCCGTTCAGGTGGGCGGCCACCTCTTCGTTGTCGTAGAAGACGAAGGTGAGGTCGCGGTTGGGCTCGGTCACCGTCTGGGCGATGCGCAGCTGGACGGCGACGCCCGACTTCATGTCGCAGGTGCCGCAGCCCCACAGGATGCCGTCCTCGTCGAGGCGGGAGGGCACGTTGTCCGCGATCGGCACCGTGTCGATGTGCCCGGCGAGGACGACCCGCTCCGCGCGGCCGAGGTCCGTGCGGGCCACCACGTTGTTGCCGTGCCGGTCGACCGTGAGGTGCGAAAGGCCGCGCAGGGCCGTCTCGATGGCGTCGGCCAGCTCCTTCTCCGAACCGCTGGGGGACGGGAAGTCGACGAGCCGGGCGGTGAGCTCGGCGGCGTCCAGCGTGAGGTCAAGCGGGGTCTGGGACATGCGCAAGACCCTAACTCCAGAGGAACCGCGCAGGGCGCGTCGGCCTGTCAGTGGACTCCAGTACCTTGGACGCGTGCCTGAGCCCCCCACCCTCCTCCGGCGCGGCCGTCTCAGCCGTCTCACGGCCGCGGTCGTCGTGCTGCTCGCCGTCGCGGGCTATGTGGCGGTGCAGTACGTGTACGGGGGCAAGCCCGCTCCCCGGTGCACGGTGGTGTCGGCGAACGACGACGGAGCGTCGTACGAGTTCACGGCGGAGCAGGCGCGCAACGCCGCGACGGTCGCCGCCGTGGGCACCTCGCGCGGCATGCCCGAGCGCGCCGTGACCATCGCCCTGGCGACGGCGCTCCAGGAGTCGGGGCTGCGCAACATCCGCCACGGCGACCGGGATTCGCTCGGCCTCTTCCAGCAGCGGCCCACGCAGGGCTGGGGCGATGAGCGTCAGATCATGGACCCGGCGTACTCGGCGGGGCGTTTCTACGAGCATCTCGCCGAGGTCCCCGGCTATTCGAGGCTGCCGCTGACCGTCGCCGCGCAGCGGGTGCAGCGCAGCGGCTATCCGCAGGCCTACGCCAAGCACGAGCCGGACGCCTTGCTGCTCGCCGCCGCGCTCACCGGCCGCGCGCCCGCCACCTTCAGCTGCGAGGGCCGCCCGGGCACGGACCCCGGTGGCCCGGCGCGGGTGCGGGCGGCGCTCGTGCGGGACTTCGGCCGCGAGGTGCGGCCCGGCGTGCGGGGGCGGACGGTGGCGGTCCCGGTGCCCGCCACGGCGGCGGCCGACGGCAGGGCGCCGCGGCGCGGCTGGGAGGTGGCGCACTGGGCGGTGGCGCAGGCCTCGGCGCTGCGGGTGGAGAGCGTGTCGTACGGCGGCCGGGAGTGGCACGCCTCGGGTTCGGGGTCGTGGCGCAAGGTGCGGACGGACAGGGCCGCGGGTCCGGGCGGCGCCGCGGACGAGGTCCGAATCGTCACTGGGCAGTAGTGCGGCGGGTCGCCCGATCGGGGGACGGCGATCACCACGGACGGACGGGCCGCCCGGCTTCTCCGCTCCCGCCTCGCGTCCACGCCACATGCCTTGCGGGCGAAGGGGATGAAGGATTCAGCAGCACATCCGGCCGAAGAGCTTTTTGCCCGTTTTTATCCGGAGCCGATAATGCGACGCATTACCAACTCTTTACGTTGGCGCACCGCAACTTTCGCGGGCTTCGAGCGGTAGTCACGGCGTCCGAACGCCGGAAGCCATCCGGCCGGGACGCCGGAGCCGATCCGGCTGGACACCCCTGGACACCCCAACGTTCTCCCCCCGTCTGAAGGAGCATCATGTCCCTCCCCCTGACCCGTCGGATCGCCCGTGCCGCGCTGCTCAGCGCGGCTGGCGCAGCCTCCGTGGTCGGTGCGGCCGGCTCCGCGAGCGCCGTTGGCCTGCCCGCCGCCCCCGAGCTGGGCGGGCTCACCGCCCTGGACGGCGACGGTCTGGGCAACACCGTCGACGGCGCCGCCCAGACCGCCACCAAGGCCGCCGGTGACACCAGCGGCAAGACCGTGAAGAAGGCCGTCCCGACCGCGGGCAAGGTCGTCGGCCAGGGCGCCAAGACCGCGGCCCCCGCCGCACAGAAGGCCGCCGGTGACGTCGCCGGCAGCGCGGGCCAGGTGCTCGGCGACACGGCGGGCACGGCCACCGGTGCCGGTCTGCCCACCGACGCGGTGGGCAAGGGCGGCCTGGCCACCGACGTGCCGCCCAAGAACCTGCCGCTCGGCTGATCACCAGGCACCCGCACACAGGGCCCGGAGCCACTGGCTCCGGGCCCTCGTCATGCGCGTACGAACGTCATGAGGAACGTACGAGTGTCACGCCAGGCGCTCGACCGCCGCCGCCACCCGCTCGTCCGTCGCCGTCAGCGCCACGCGCACGAAGCGGTCGCCCGCCGGGCCGTAGAAGTCGCCGGGCGCCACCAGGACGCCGAGCCCCGCGAGGTGGCCGACGGTGTCCCAGCAGGACTCGTCGCGCGTGGCCCACAGGTACAGGCTCGCCTCGCTGTGCTCGATGCGGAAGCCGTGCTTCACCAGGGCGTCGCGCAGGGCGGTGCGCCGGGCCGCGTACCGCTCCCGCTGCTCGCGCACATGCTGGTCGTCGCCGAGCGCCGCCACGACGGCGGCCTGGGTCGGCGCGGAGGTCATCATGCCGCCGTGCTTGCGGATCTGGAGCAGATCACCGAGGACGGCCGCGTCACCGGCGATGAACGCGGCGCGGTAGCCGGCGAGGTTCGACCGCTTGGAGAGCGAGTGGACGGCGACGATGCCCTCGTACGAGCCGCCGCACACGTCCGGGTGCAGGACCGAGACCGGGTCGGCCTCCCAGCCCAGCTCCAGGTAGCACTCGTCGCTGACGAGCAGCACGCCGTGCTCGCGCGCCCAGGCGACGGCGCGGGTCAGCTCTTCCTTGGCCAGGACGCGACCGGTGGGGTTCGACGGCGAGTTGAGCCACAGGAGCTTGAGGTTCGTCGGGTCCAGCTCGGTCCCGACGGCGGCAGCCGCGAATGTCTCCGGGTCGTAGGAGACGTACTCCGCGCGGGCCAGGCGCGCGCCCACCTCGTACGTCGGGTAGGCCAGCCGCGGGTAGGCGACCACGTCGCCCGGGCCGAGGCCCAGCTGGGTCGGGAGCCAGGCCACCAGCTCCTTGGAGCCGACGACCGGCAGGACCTCGCGGTGCGTGATGCCCCGGGCGCCCAGGCGCCGTTCGCACCAGCCGGTGATCGCGTCGCGCAGCTCGGGGGTGCCCCACACCGTCGGATAGCCCGGCGAGTCGGCGGCGGCGACCAGGGCCTTCTGGATCAGCTCGGGGACCGGGTCGACCGGCGTACCGACGGACAGGTCGACGATGCCGCCCGGGTGCGCGGCCGCCGTGGCCTTGTAGGGCTCCAGCCTGTCCCAGGGGAAGGCGGGAAGCCGATCGGAGACTGCGGACACGTGCTCACTCCCGTGGTGCGCTTGTTCGTTGGGATTGCCCGGGGCGCCTCGGTGGAAATGCCTCGGTCCCGTACGGCTGGACGTGCCGTACGGGACCGGGGCGGCGCTCAGGCTGCCGTTACTGGTTCTGCGGCGGCAGTGCGGCGATGAAGGCGTGGTCGCGCTCGATCAGACCGAGCTTGCTCGCGCCACCGGGCGAACCGAGCTCGTCGAAGAACTCGACGTTCGCCTTGTAGTAGTCCTTCCACTCCTCCGGAGTGTCGTCCTCGTAGAAGATCGCCTCGACCGGGCAGACCGGTTCGCAGGCTCCGCAGTCGACGCATTCGTCCGGGTGGATGTACAAGGACCGGGAGCCCTCGTAAATGCAGTCGACCGGGCACTCCTCGATGCACGCCTTGTCCTTGACGTCGACACAAGGCTGCGCGATGACGTAGGTCACGCTGTCGTTCCTCCTCGATACGGGCGTTGGCGGGCCGTCTTCAGGCTCCGCTCGCCTGGCGCGCGGGAGCGCGGCGTCGTCGATGCCCGCACCTAGTATCTCCGTTCCCGGGCAAGATCCGAACAGGAGGGGCGTACAGAGCTGTGGAATTCACTGCGGGCGGACGGCTTGAGGTGCGTATCACCCCTGCTGACGTGGGGAAAAGGGTGTCGGTGCGGCGCCTGAGCGAAGGGGGTGCAGCCGACGGTAAGTTCACCGACACGGTGGGTGTTCTCACATCGTGGAACGATGGTGTGGTGCTCATCACACGGCGGACCGGCGAGAGTGTCCGCATCCCGGAACAGACCCTGGTCGCGGGCAAGGTCGTACCGCCGGCGCCCGCTCGCCGCCGAGGGCCCGCCGCCTCGTACGAGGAGCTGGCGCGGGTCTCCGCGCGAGCCTGGCAGCCGGTGGAGAGCGAGCGGCTCGGCGACTGGGAGCTGCGGGCCGCCGCCGGATTCACGCGGCGGGCCAACTCGGTACTGCCGCTGGGCGATCCGGGGCGGCCGCTGGACGAGGCGCTGACGTACGTACGTCACTGGTACGCGGCACGGGGGCTGCCCGCCTACGTCCAGACCGCGACGGGCGCCGAGGGCACGCAGGAGTTGCTCTGCGCCGGGTTGGAGGCGCGCGGCTGGGAGCGCGAGGTGAGCGCCGAGCTGCACATCGGCGGGCTCGCGCCGGTCGCGGATCTGGACGCGGACGTGTCGCGCGTAGACCTGTCCCGGTCCTGCGACGAGAGCTGGCTGCGGCGGTACGGGCGGGCCGGGGAGTCGGCACCTCATGTGCCCAAGGTGCTGGCGAGCGGGCCCTCGGTGTGGTTCGCTTCCGTGCCCGGGAGCGGTGACTCCACGGCGGCCATCGGGCGGTGCGTGGTGGACGGGCGCTGGGCGGGGTTCATGGCGGTCGAGGTGGACCCCGAGCACCGGCGGCAGGGGCTCGCCACCGCGGTGATGGCCGCGCTGGCCCGGCGGGCCCTGCTCGACGGCGCGTCGGCGGCCTGGCTGCAGGTCGAGGACGGCAACGACGGAGCGCGGGCGCTGTACGGCCGGCTGGGCTTCGCCGCGCACCACGCCTATCACCACTACCGGCACGGCGGGGCCTGAGCGGGAGCGGCCCGGCCGGGCACACGCAACGCGGGGCCCGAGCACGGCGGCCCGGCGGGGCAGCACGGCACGGCACGGCAACAGCGCCCGGCGAGGGCATGAGACACGAGGCACGTATGCACGCGGAGTCCGGCGAATGGCGGCGGCGGTTCGCCGAAGAGGCACGGTCCGAACGGCCCGGACTCGCCCTGCTGTGTCTGCTGATCGGCGCGGAGGCGGACCCCTCCCTGGACGAGGCGGGGATCGACGCCGCCGACATCGAGCTGGACCGGCTCGCGGGGCTGCTGCCGTTCCGCCCCGGCGGGCCGCGGGCGTGGGCGTCCGCGATGGCCGAACTGCTGGGTGAGCAGTGCGGCTTCGAGGGGACGCCGGGCGACTACCAGCGCCTGGAGTCCTCCCTCCTGCACCAGGTGCTGCGGCGCCGCAGAGGGCTGCCGATCCTGCTCTCCGTGGTGTGGATGGAGGTGGCGCGGCGGGCGGGCGCCCCGGTGTACGGGGTGGCGCTGCCGGGCCACTTCGTGGTCGGCTTCGGGCCCCGCGACGAGCAGGTGCTCGCCGACCCGTTCGACGGGGGGCGGCTGCTGACCGGGCAGGACGCGGAGCTTCTGGTGGCGGGGACCGCGGGCACCGGCGTCCAGCCGTCGATGCTGACGCCCGCCGACCCGCTGAACATCGTGCAGCGCATCCTCAACAACATCCGCGCCTGGGCGGCCGCGCGCCCCGAGCGCTCGGAGGTCGCGCTGTGGGCCCTCGACCTCTCCCTGCTGCTGCCCGCGCACCCGGCGCGGCTGCGGTACGAGCGTGCCCAACTCCTCGTCCAGCGCGGCGACTTCCTCGGCGGCGCCGCGGAGCTGGACGAGTACGCCGATGTGGTGACGGCGGTGGAGCCGACCACGGCGGACCGGGTGCGCCAGCAGGCGCGCGCGGCCCGGGCCATGCTGAACTGAGCGGGCGGGGCGGGCGCGGGCCGCGTCTGAGCGACGTATCGATCGGGCCGACCGGGCAACACCGACGTATGCATCCCCGACTCCCCGAAACCACCGAGTGGCGGCGGCTGTTCGCGGCCGAGGCCGGGGCCCCGCGGCCCGATCTCGCGCTGCTGTGCCTGCTGATCGGCGCGGAGGCCGACCCCTCCCTCGACAGGGAGGGCATCGACCGGGCGCGGCACCTGATCGCACGCCTCGCGGAGCAGGCCGCGTACGGCCACCGGTCCTGCGGCGCCGACGACGCCCGCGCCTGGGCCAGGGTCCTCGCCGAACTCCTCGGCGGGCACTGCGGATTCAGGGGCAGACCCGGTGACTACCACCGCCTGGAGTCCTCCCTCCTGCACGAGGTGCTGCGGCGCCGCAGAGGGCTGCCGATCCTGCTCTCGGTGCTGTGGATGGAAGTGGCGCGGCGCGCCGGGGCACCGGTCCACGGTGTGGCGCTGCCGGGGCATTTCGTCGTCGGTTTCGGCACCCCGGACGATCAGGTGCTCGCCGACCCCTTCGCCGGCGGGCGCGTCCTGACCCGCACGGACGTGGAGCTGCTCGTCGTGGCGGCCACCGGTGCGCCGCTCGCGCCCTCGATGCTGTGCCCCGCGGACCCGCTGGACATCCTGGGCCGCGTCCTGGACAACATCCGCGCCTGGGCCGCGCCCCGCCCGGAGCGCTGCGACGTCTCGCTCTGGGCGATCGACCTGTCCCTGCTCCTGCCGTCGCCGCCGCCCCGGCTGCGCTACGACCGTGCCCAACTCCTCGTACAGAAGGGGGACTATCTGGTGGGCGCGCGGGAACTCGACGCGTACGCCGATGAGGTGGACGGAGAGGACGCGGCGACGGCGGACCGGGCGCGGCGGCAGGCACGGGGCGCGCGGGCGCTGCTGAACTGAGCGGGCGGGCGGTCAGCCGGTCAGAGCCAGCCCTTGTCGCGGGCGGCCCTGACCGCCTCCGCGCGGTTGCGGACGGCGAGCTTCTGAATCGCCGTCGAGAGGTAGTTGCGGACCGTGCCCGGCGAGAGGTGCAGGGTGGCGGCCAGTTCGGCGTTGGTGGCACCGTCGGCCGCCGCGCGCAGGACCTCGCGCTCGCGGTCCGTCAGGGGGTTCGCGCCCCCGGCGAGGGCGGCCGCCGCCAGCGTCGGGTCGATGACCCGCTCCCCCGCCAGGACCCTGCGCACCGCCGCGGCGAGCTGGGCGGCGGGGGCGTCCTTGACCAGGAACGCGTCGGCGCCGGACTCCATGGCGCTGCGCAGATAGCCGGGGCGGCCGAAGGTGGTGAGGATGACGATCTTCAACGCGGGGAACTCGGCGTGCAGTCCGGCCGCCGCCTCGATGCCGGTCATCCCGGGCATCTCGATGTCGAGCAGCGCCACGTCCACGTCGTGGTCGCGCGCCGCCGTCAGCACCTCGTCGCCGCGGGCCGCCTGGGCGACCACCTCGATGTCCGGCTCCAGGCCGAGGAGGGCGGCGAGGGCCTCGCGGACCATCGACTGGTCCTCGGCGAGCAGCACCTTGATCACACCGCTCCCGCCGTCCGCCACACCGTGGCCGTCCTCGCCGCTCATGAGGGGGATCCTACGGCCGCCCCGGCCAGCGGGACGCGGGCCGACAGGCGGAAGCCGCGGCGGGCCGCCGGGCCCGTCTCCAGGGCGCCGCCGACCGCCTCCACGCGCTCGGCCAGGCCCGTCAGGCCGTTGCCCGCGGCCGAGCCGCCCGTGCCGCCCGTGCCGTCGTCCTCCACGGAGAGTTCGAGGAGCGGCCCCGCCAGCGTCTGGCGTGCCGTGAACGTCACCGCGCAGCGCCGGGCGCCGCTGTGCCGTACGACGTTGGTCACGGCCTCCCGCAGCGCCCAGGCGAGCGCCGCCTCGGCCTCCTCCTCCGGCAGTTCGGCGGGCGCCTCCAGGGGGACGTCGGCCTCGATGCCCGCGGCGGACAGCGCCGTGCGGGCGCCCGCCAGTTCGCCGGCCAGGGTGCGCCTGCGGTACCCGGAGACGGCCTCGCGCACGTCCACCAGGGCCTGGCGGCTGACCTGCTCGATGTCGGCCACCTGCTGAGCGGCCTTGTCGGGGTGGTCGGGCAGCATCCGCCCGGCCAGCTCGCTCTTGAGCGTGATCAGGGAGAGCGAGTGGCCGAGCAGGTCGTGCAGGTCCCTGGCCAGCCGCAGCCGCTCCTCATTGGCGGCCAGCTGGGCGACGGTGGCCCGCGCCTCACGGAGCTGGACCGTCGTACGGACCAACCGGCGTACGCCGCTCATCGCGAACCCGATGAGGACGTTGAGCACGGCGAGGTTCCCCAGGAGGTCCTGGAGGCTGTCCGTACGCAGGCCCACGCCGATCATCACGGCGGTGACCGCGGGGACGACCCAGGCCGCGTGCCGCATCGGCAGCACCGCCCCGGCGGACACGGAGACGTAGACGAAGAGGCCGAGCCAGTCGCTGCCGAAGCTGTACGCGAGGACGACGGCCAGCACGAGCAGCGCCGCGAACGACACGCACACCGCACGCCGGTCGAGCACCTTCGAGGTGAAGCGGAAGACGAGCGAGAGGTAGCAGACGGCGAAGGCCGTCAGACCCAGGCAGCCGAGCGCCGTGGCCGCGCCGCCGCGCTCGGCCGTCACCAGGTCCCGCACCGGGCTCGCCAGGAAGACCAGCCAGACGCCGATCCAGAGCGCTTTGGCGAGGATCTGGCGGCGGCCCATGACGGGCCGTCCGAAGGTGAGCAACGGATGGGCCTCTCCGAAGCGGCCGGTGTCGCGCGCGTCCTCGGCGCGGTGGGTCTCGCTCACGCCTTCAGTGTGTCCTTCCGGTACAGCCACGCCGCGCCGCCCGCGAAGAGGAGGAAGTAGGCGACCAGCAGCGTGACGTCCTTCGCGTGCGGGGCCTCGCCCAGTTCGATGGCCTGCCCGAGCGCAGCGTACGCGTGCGTGGGCAGCCAGGACGCGACGTCCCGCAGCCACTGCGGGAAGGTCGTCGTGGGCATCCACAGGCCGCCGAGGAGGGAGAGCCCGAAGTAGACGATCATCGTGATCGGGCGGACCGCGTCGCCGGACGCGAGATAGCCGATCGCCACGCCGAGCGCCGCGAAGCAGAGGCTGCCCGCCCAGATCGCGCCGGTCAGCGCCAGCCACTGCCAGGCATCGAAGCGGACGTCCTTGAAGATCGCGGCGACCGCGAACACCACGAGGATGGACGGCAGGCTGACCACCGCCGCGCTCGCCGTCTTCGCCAGGACGTAGCCGCGCCCGGGGAGCGCCGTCAGGCGCAACTGCCGCACCCAGCCGCTCTCCCGCTCCTTCGCGATGCGCTCGCTGTTGCCCATCAGGACGGCGGTGAGGGCGCCGAAGGACGCCATCGAGACCATCATGAAGGCGGGCACGGACAGGCTGGAGTCCGGCACCTTGTCGGCGCCGCCCTGCGTGCCCGCGATGATCAAGAAGAGCATCGACGGGTAGATGACGGAGAAGAAGAGGAACTTGCGGTTGCGCAGGGCGCGGGTGATCTCCAGCTTGATCAGGCCCCGCGAGGCCAGAGCGTTCGTCATCGGGTCTTCGCCTCCTCGGCCTCGGTGATCGCCACGAACGCCTGCTCCAGGCCGAGCCCGGCGACTTCGAGGTTGCGCGGGTACACGCCGAGCCCGTACAGCGCGTGCACGGTGGCGTCGGCGTCGGTGGACTGCAGACGGACCGTGTGGCCCGAGATGTCCAGCGCCGTCACGAAGGGCAGCAGCTCCCGCAGCCGCCCGGTCAGCGCCGCGTCGGTCTGCGCACCGGTCTCGGCGCCGGTCTCCGCGAGCTCGAAGGAGACCTTGCGGGCGCCCGCCTTCGCCTTGATCTCGGCGGCGGTGCCGTCCGCGAGGAGGCGGCCGCGGTGCAGGACCAGGACGCGGTCGGCGATCGCGTCGGCCTCCTCCAGGTAGTGCGTGGCGAACAGGACCGCGCGGCCCTGGTCCGCCTGCTCCCGCATGGTGGCCCAGAACGCCTGGCGGGCGGTGACGTCCATGCCGGTGGTCGGCTCGTCGAGGACGATCAGGTCGTTCGCCCCGGCCGTGGCGAGTGCGAAGCGCACACGCTGCTCCTGGCCGCCGGAGAGCTTGTCGACCTTGCGGTCGGCGATCTCCGTGATGCCCGCGTGGGCGAGCACGTCACCGATCCGGCGGGGCCTCGGGTGCAGATCGCAGGCGAGCCGCACCAGCTCGCGCACGGTGACCTCGCCCATCAGGCCGCCGCTCTGCAACATGGCGCCGACCCGGCCCGCGGTGATCGCCTCGCGCGGTGAGGTCCCGAAGACCCGTACCGTGCCGCTGTCCGCGCGCCGCAGGCCGAGCAGCAGGTCGAGGGTGGTGGACTTGCCCGCGCCGTTCGGGCCGAGGAGCGCCACGGTCTCGCCGGGGCGCAGGTCGAGCGTGAGGCCGTCCACGGCGCGGACGCCGCCGTAGCTCTTGGTCACCTCTGTGAAGGTCACTGCTGTCATGTGATCCATCGTCGTCGGCGGCGGACGACGGGGGCAGTGTCGTGTGTGTGGGGCCCGGGATGACATCTGTCATCCCGGACCCGTTACTGGAACCAGAACTAATACCAGTACTAGCCGGCGTTCGTCTCGATCACGCCGATCCGCTCCGCGGGCGTCTTGCCGATGAGCGCCTTGTTCATGGCGCCCGCCACGTCCGTCGGCTGGACCGGCGTCTTGTCGCCGTTGCCGCGCTGGATCAGGATGCCGTCGAAGACGTTGCCGTACAGCTTCCTCAGCTCTTCGAGGTTGTAGTGCGGCTGGAGGGTGCCGTCCCCGGCGACCTTGGCCTCCAGGATCTTCGGCAGGGACATCGCCGGGCCGAAGGGGATCGACTTGGCGCCCGCCTTGATCATGACGTTGGCGGACATCGCCGGCTTCGCGAACCGGGTCATGAACTTGTCGACCTCGGCCTTGGAGACCGTCGGCTTGCGCGTGGTGACCGGCACCTGGACCGTGTCCGCGCCGCCCGTCTCGACCTGCTTCTTGTACGCCTCCGCGACAGCCGTCGTCGACGCCTTGGCGTCGATTCCCTTGCCGACCTTGCCGTAGACGGGGACGGCCTTGCCGGGCACGAACTTGACCGTGCCCTCCTGCGCGGAGCCGGAGCCGCCCGCGGCGCGCTCCAGGGCGGCCGCCAGCTTCTCCTCGTCGACGGGCATGACCGGCTCGACGACACGCTGGTTGCCGAAGAGCGAGCCGACCACCGAGACGGGGTTGTAGTCACTGCCCGCCGCCGCGCGGACGGTGGCCTGACTGTCCAGGGTCAGGCCCGCCTGGTCCGGCTTGAGCGTGACCTGCTCACCGGCGACCGACAGCTTCAGGGGCTTGGCGACGCGCTCACCGAGGGCCTCGTCGAGCTTCTTGACGGCCTCGTCGCGGGTGCCGCCGCCGATGTCGACGCCGAGCACCGTGGTGCCCTTCGGCACGTCCGCGTGGTTCATCAACAGGCCAGCGCCGTACGCCCCGCAGGCCACGACGACCACGGCGACCGCGAGGAGGACCAGCTTGTTGCGGCCCTTCTTCTTCGGCGCGGGCTTCGGCGCGGACTTCCGGGCGGGCTTCGGGGCGGGCGGCACGTCGGAGCGCACCGGCTCGGGCAGCTTCGGCGGGGTGTGCGCCATCGGCCCGTCGCCCTGCGGCCCGTGGGCGAACGGAGAGGTGTCGTGCGCGGGCGGCACGACGGGGATGCCGCTGGTCAGCGTCTCCCCGGAGACGTTGCCGCCCGGCGTGGGGGCGCCGGGGCCGCCGGGCAGGGAGCCGGGGCCGCCGGGGGGCGGCGAGAGCTTCTGCGGCGTGAGGATCGCGGTGTCGTCGCTCATGGCGCCGGAACGCGGCGGAGGTCCGGCGGGGTTGGCGAGGCCACCGTGACCCGAGGGGCGGGCACCCGGCGTGGGCGGCGCGAGCGGGCTGTCGCCGGTGACGGGGCCGCCGGTCGGGCCCGCGGGGCCCCTGGAGTCCTGGGAGCCGCCGGGGCCGGGGCCTCCGGCGAAGTACGGCAGGTCGCCCCGCGTCGGGTCGCCGCCCTGCGGAGCACCCGCGCCGAGGGGGCCCGACGCGACGGCGCCGGACACGTCGAAGGGGCCCGTGCCGGGACCACCGGGGCCACCGGGGCCGCCGGAACCACCCGGGCCGCCCGAACCGGCCGCCGAGGGGCCGCCGTTGCCCGGGGCCGCGCCCGCGCCGCCCGGCGCGCCGCTCTCGCCCCGCGCGGGCTTGCGCGGCGCGAACCAGTCGCTCGTCTTCTCCTCGGCGGCGCCGGGACCTCCCGCGCCGCCCTCACCGGGAGCGGAGCCCCCACCAGAACCGGAACCGGCACCACCGCCGGAACCGGAACCGGAAGAGAAGTCTCCGCCGGCCCCACCGGAAGCGGCACCCATCGCGCCACCCGCCTCTCTCGCACCGGGCGCCCCCGGCGCGGCGACATCCCGGCGGCTCTCGTCGTCCGCCTGTGCGGCGTCCCCGCGCGAGCCGCCCTCGTCACCGACGGGCGTACGCATGACGACCGGCGGGATGGGCCGCGACCCGGGGATGTTGATCCGGATGCGCGTGGTCAGCGTGGTCTGGGTCTCGGGCTCGCCGGGCCGCCCGTCGGCGGCCTGCCGCCGCCGGCCGTCCGCGCCGTCCGCGGCTGCGCCCTGCGCGGAGGAGCCGTACGGCGGCGTCCCCGAGGGGTATGCGGCTCCACCGCGCCCCTGGGGCCCGGAGGACGAACTGTCAGTTTCACGACTCAAGGCAGGTTCTCCTGGTTGACTCCGCCGCCCGTCTCACCTCGTCCGGGGTCCCCCCGGCCGGAGGTTGGGGGAGGCTCGGCGGCCGCACCACCATACTGGCCGCCGTCGGCGCTCCTCCTGCGACCGGCGTCAAACCCGTGCGGAACACGGGCCGAAGTGGTACGTCACTTGCCAAGTCGGGCGGTGGCTCCGCCCGGTTGCGGTCGCTGCCCGAGCGTGGCGCACATCACAGCCACCGCCATTCCGCCGAGCAGGAAGCCGTACGAGCCGAGGCCCGCGCCGAAGAGGAAGTCCCCCTCGGGTCTGGTGGCGGTGAGCAGCATGACCGCGACCAGCCAGCCGGCGGCGGGCGCGACGGCCCCCGCCTTGGTGCCGACCGCCCGTGCCCCGCCGTAGAAGGCACCGGCGGCGCCGAGAAGGGCGAGCAGCAGCCCGGCGGGGAAGAAGCCGCCTTGGACGAGCGCGCCCGCGGCGCCCACGACGGCGCCGAGCACGAACAGTCCGGCGTACGCGGCGACTCGGCCCGCTCTCAGCGGCTGCGCGAGGAAGCTCCCGGCGGGCGCCGCGGGCGCCGCCGCCGACGGGGAAGACGGAGTCGGAGCGGCGCCCGAGGACGACGCACGAGATCGCGTACTCACAGCGCGGTCACCTCAGCCACATCCGTCACCCTTTCGAGTCCCGCAAACAGGTCCGCCTCGGGAGCCGGGCCCTGTGTCGACGCTTCTCCCCGCACCAGTTCGTAGTACTCCACTTCGAAGATGGGCTGCGCGAGACCGTTGGAGAGGACGAAGAGCGGCTCGCTCACCGTGATCTGGGTGGCATGGGCCCGCATCGCCGCCGCCTTGGCCGCCTTGAAGGGCCCGCCGTCGATCTCCGTCGTGATCCGCTCGTCGTCCGTGACGCCCGGCACGTCGGCGACGGCGGCGGGCGTGGTGAACGGCGAGAACCGCAGCGGCCCCGCCATCCACCGGAAGCGCTCCTCGACCACGGACCGCGGCGCGCGGTTCCAGTAGATCTTGCCGATGGTGTGCGGCCGCCCGAGGTCGCCGCGGAAGGCGGGATCGGCCGCGAGGTCGGCGGCGCGCATGGCGACGCGGTGCGCCTGGATGTGGTCGGGGTGGCCGTACCCCCCGTCGGGGTCGTATGTGACGAGGACCTGCGGCCGGACCTCGCGGATCACCTCGACGAGGTGGGCGGCCGCCTCGTCGAGGTCGGCCGACCAGAAGGCGCCGGGCCGGTGGTTCTGCTCGGCGCCCATCATCCCGGAGTCGCGGTAGCGGCCGGCGCCGCCGAGGAAGCGGTGGTCGGTGACGCCCAGCTCCTTCATGGCGGCGGCCAGTTCCCCGACGCGCCAGGCGCCGAGGGAGTCCTCGCGGTCGGCGGCGAGGTGGGCGAGCTGGGCCGGGATGACCTCGCCCTCCTCGCCCAGCGTGCACGTGACCAACGTGACATGGGCGCCCTCGGCCGCGTACTTGGCCATGGTCGCGCCATTGTTGATCGACTCGTCGTCGGGGTGCGCGTGCACGAGCAGCAGGCGCCGGGCGGGCGGTTCCGTCATGGGACCACCCTACGAGGCCCCGCGGACCCTCCCTACGAGGACCGCGAGGACGGGTCAGAACTTGATGTCGCCGATCATCCCCGCCACGTTCGTCGTCAGCTCGTTGATCGTCGGCGCGATGGACGAGCTGGCCAGGTAGAAGCCGAGCAGCGTACAGACGACAGCGTGCCCCGCTTTCAGTCCTGACTTCTTGACCAGCAAGAAGACGATGATCGCCAGCAGCACCACCGCCGAAATCGAGAGTGCCACGGCGGTCACCTCCAAGTCGTTGCCGTAACCCAGTGCGGACGCCAGCAGGTTCATACCCACCAAGCGCTACGGATCATAACTATCCGTGCGGACGCATGACTCGGAGCACGGCAGCACAGGGGGGCGCATGCGCCATAGGGTCGGGGGATGACCACCGAGAACCCCGGAATCCCCAGGCCCGACGGAAGCCAGGAACAGCGGCTCTCCTTTCCGCGTCACAACGCCCGTACGCAGCGGTTCACCCTCGGCGCGCCGCGTGCGTTCACGGTGGCGCCCGACGGTTCGCGAGTCGTTTTCCTGCGTTCGTCCTCCGGTACCGACCGGGTGCATCAGCTCTGGGTCCTGGACCTGGCGGACGGTGTCGCCGAACGCGTGGCGGCCGATCCGGCCCTGCTGCTTGGCGGCGCGGCCGAGCGGCTCTCGGCGCGCGAGCTGGCGCGGCGCGAGCGCAGCCGGGAGGGCGGTGCGGGCATCGTGGAGTACGCGACGGACGCCGCGGTGGAGTTGGCGGCGTTCGCGCTGTCGGGCCGGCTCTTCGCGGCGGAGCTGCGCGCGGGCACGGCGCGCCAACTTCCCGCGCGGGGCCCGGTGATCGACCCGCGCCCCTCGCCCGACGGCCGGCATGTCGCGTATGTCTCCGGGGGCGCCCTGCGTGTGACGGGCGCCGACGGCGAGGGGGACAGGGCGCTGGCGGAGCCGGAATCCGGCCACGAGTCGACCGTCACGTACGGCCTTGCGGAGCATGTCGCGGCGGAGTCGATGGCGCGCCACCGCGGCTTCTGGTGGTCGCCCGGCTCCGACCGGCTGCTCGTCGCGCGTGTCGACGACGCCCCCGTCCGGCGCTGGTGGATCGCGGACCCGGCGCACCCCGACCGCGAGCCCACGACGATCGCGTATCCGGCGGCGGGCACGGCCAACGCGGACGTACGGCTCTTCGTCCTCGGCCTGGACGGATCGCGTACCGAGGTCGTGTGGGACCGCGTCCGCTTCCCTTATCTGGCCCGGGTGCACTGGTCGTCGGACGGCGCCCCGCTGCTGCTCGTGCAGGCCCGCGACCAGCAGAGTCAGCTGTACCTCGCGGTCAACCCGGAGGACGGCTCGACGCGGATGGTGCACGCCGAGGAGGACCCCGACTGGCTGGAGCTCTTCCCCGGAACCCCCTGCTGGTCCCCCAGCGGCAAGCTGGTGCGCATCGTCGACGAGGGCGGCGCGCGGGTCCTCGCCTGGGGGGAACGGCCGCTGACCGGTCCGCAGTTGCACGTCCGCGCGGTCCTCGACGTGGCCGAGCAGGACATTCTCGTCTCGGCGTCGGCGGGCGCGGGCGCGGCCGACCCGGAGACCGGCGAGGTGCATGTCTACCGCGTCAACGAACTGGGTGTGGAGCGCCTGTCGCGGGAACCCGGTGTCCATTCGGCGGTTCGCGCGGGCGGTCTCACCGTGCTCGTTTCGGCCACGCTGGACCGTCCCGACGCTCGGGTGCGGGTGCTGCGCGACGGCAGGCAGGTGGCCACCGTCGCCTCACACGCCCAGCGTCCGGGGCTCACGCCGCGCGTGACGCTGACCGAAGGGGGCACGCGGCGGATTCCGTGCGCCGTCCTGCTACCCACTGATTACAAGGTGGCGGACGGTCCGCTTCCGGTACTGCTCGATCCGTACGGCGGCCCGCACGGACAGCGCGTCCAGAGCGCGCAGGGCGTCTTCCTCACCTCCCAGTGGTTCGCCGACCAGGGGTTCGCGGTGATCGTGGCGGACGGCCGCGGCATGCGGGGCCGCTCCCCCGCCTGGGAGAAGTCGATCAAGAACGACCTCACGCTCACGCTCGACGACCAGGTCGAGGCCCTGCACGCCCTCGCGGCGACCGGGGAGTACCCCCTGGACCTGGACCGGGTGGCGATCCGCGGCTGGTCCTACGGCGGCTACCTCGCGGCGATGGCCGTGCTGCGCCGCCCCGACGTCTTCCACGCGGCGGTGGTCGGCGCCCCGGTGACGGACCTGCGGCTGTACGACACGCACTACGAGGAGCGGTACCTGGGCGACCCGGCCCGGACCCCTGAGACGTACCGCCACAACTCGCTGGTCTGGGACGACGGCCTGGTCGAGGCGGCCGAACCGCACCGCCCGATGCTGATCGTGCACGGCCTGGCCGACGACAACGTGGTGGTGGCGCACTCCCTGCGGCTCTCCTCGGCCCTGCTCGCCGAGGGCCGCCCGCACGAGGTCCTGCCCCTGACGGGCGTGACGCACATGACGCCGCAGGAACAGGTCGCGGAGAACCTGCTGCTGTTCCAAGTGGACTTCCTCAAGCGGTCGTTGGGCCTCACCTGAGAGACCCGCGGGCCCCGGCTACGGCACGACCTGCTTCTCCTCGGCGAAGTGGCAGGCCGAGTCGTGCGCCGCGGGCCCGCCCTCGTACCGGAACTCCGCGGGCACCGCGAGCGCCGGCACCTCAAGGGCGCACCGCTCCCGCGCCTTCCAGCAGCGCGTGCGGAAGCGGCAGCCCGAGGGCGGGTTGGCGGGCGAGGGCACGTCGCCGCTGAGGATGATCCGCTCCCGGTGCTCGCGCGCCCCGGGGTCGGGGACCGGCACGGCGGAGAGCAGTGCCTGCGTGTAGGGGTGCGTCGGATGCTCGTAGATCTCCTCGTCGGAGCCGGTCTCGACGATCCGGCCGAGGTACATGACGCCGACCCGGTCCGAGATGTGCCGCACGATCGACAGGTCGTGGGCGATGAAGACGTAACTCAGGTCGAACTCGTTCTGCAGCTGCTCCAGAAGGTTGATGACCTGCGCCTGGACGGAGACGTCGAGCGCGGAGACCGGCTCGTCGGCGACGATGACCTCGGGTCTGAGCGCGAGGCCGCGCGCGATGCCGATGCGCTGGCGCTGGCCGCCGGAGAACTGGTGCGGATAGCGGTTGATGTACTCGGGGTTGAGCCCGACCACGTCGAGGAGCTCCTGTACCCGCCGGCGCCGTGAGCCCTTCGGCGCGACCTCGGGATGGATCTCGTAGGGCTCTCCGATGATGTCGCCGACGGTCATCCGCGGGTTCAGCGAGGTGTAGGGGTCCTGGAAGACCATCTGGATGTTGCGGCGGACCGCCTTCAGCGCCCGGCCGGAGAGCTTGGTGATGTCCTCGCCCTTGTAGCGGATCTCGCCCGCGGTGGGCCGCTCCAGGTTGACCAGCATCTTGGCGACCGTCGACTTGCCGCAGCCCGACTCGCCCACGATGCCGAGCGTCTCGCCCTGGGAGAGGTCGAAGTCGACGCCGTCCACGGCCTTGACCGCGCCGACCTGCTTGCGGAAGAGGACGCCCCGGGTCAGCGGGTAGTGCTTGACGAGGCCGCGCACCTGGAGGATCGGTTCGTGCCCGGGTTCACCGTGACGCATCGATCGTCTCCTTCCAGAAGTGGCAGGCGCTCCTGCGCTCGGCGACCAGGCCTTCGTACGTGACCCGCGCGAGCGGTGGGTCCTCGGTGACGCAGACGTCCTGGGCCAGGGGGCAGCGGGGGTGGAAGGGGCAGCCGGGCGGGATGTGCATGAGGTTCGGCGGCAGGCCCTTGATCGCGTAGAGGGCCTGGCCCTTCTGGTCCAGGCGCGGGATGGATTCGAGCAGGCCGCGGGTGTACGGGTGTGCGGGCGCCCGGTAGATCTCGTGGACGGGGGCCTTCTCGACGATGCGGCCCGCGTACATGACGGCGATGGTGTCGGCGACGTCCGCGACGACCCCGAGGTCGTGCGTGATGAGGATCAGGCCCATGTTCAGCTCGCGCTGGAGCTCCGCGAGGAGGTCCATGACCTGCGCCTGCACGGTGACGTCGAGGGCGGTGGTCGGCTCGTCCGCGATGATGAGGGAGGGCTCCAGGGCCATCGCCATGGCGATCATGATGCGCTGGCGCATGCCGCCGCTGAACTGGTGCGGGTACTGGCCGACGCGCTCCCTGGCGGCCGGGATGCGCACCCGGTCCATCAACTCGATGGCCCGGGCCTTCGCGTCCTTGCGCGACATGCCCCGGTGGACGACGTACATCTCGCCGAGCTGTTCGCCGACGCTCAGGACCGGGTTCAGGGACGACAGCGCGTCCTGGAAGATCATCGCCATGCCGGCGCCGCGGACCTTGCGCCGCTCGTCCTCCTTGAGCTTCAGGAGGTCCCTGCCCTGGAAGAGGATCTCGCCCGCCGTGATCCTGCCGGGCGGTGTGTCGAGGATGCCCATGATGGCCTGGGCGGTCACGGACTTGCCCGAGCCGGACTCGCCGAGCACGGCGAGCGTCTCGCCCGCGCTGACGGCGTAGTCGACGCCGTTGACGGCCTTGGCGACGCCGTCCCTCGTCCGGAACTCCACGTGCAGGCCGCGCACTTCGAGCAGGGGGGCCATGGGTGCCACGGGTGCCATGGGCGCCTACCTCAGCTTCGGGTCGAGGGCGTCGCGCACCGCGTCGCCGAGCATGATGAACGCGAGCACGGTGACCGCCAGCGCGCCGGCCGGCCAGAGCAGCATGTGCGGGGCGTTGCGGATGTACAGGGACGCGGCCGAGATGTCGATGCCCCAGCTGACGGTCGGTGGCTTCAGCCCGACGCCGAGGTAGGAGAGCGTGGCTTCGAGGGCGATGAACGTACCCAGCGCGATGGTCGCGACGACGATCACGGGGGCGACGGCGTTCGGCGTGATGTGGCGCAGGAGCATCCGCGAGTTGGAGGCGCCGAGCGCCCGCGCCGCCTGGACGTAGTCGTTCTGCTTGGCGGTGATGACGGAGCCGCGCGCGATGCGGGAGATCTGCGGCCAGCCGAGCAGCACCATGAAGCCGACCACGGGCCAGACGGTGGAGCTGGTGACCACGGAGAGGAGCACCAGGCCGCCGAGGACGACGGGGATGGCGAAGAAGACGTCGGTGATGCGCGAGAGGACCGCGTCCCACGCCCCGCCGAAGAACCCGGCGAGACCGCCGAGGACGCTGCCGAGGAGGGCGACGCCGAGGGTGGCGCACACGCCGACGGTGACGGAGACGCGGGTGCCGTGGACGACGCGGGTGTAGACGTCGCAGCCCTGCTCGTTGAAGCCGAAGGGGTGGCCGGGCGCGGAGCTCTTCTGGGCGTTGGCGAGGTCGCAGGCCAGTGGGTTGCCGGTGGCGATGAGCGAGGGCCACAGCGAGATGACGACGAGGAAGACGATGATCAGGCCCGAGACGATGAAGACGGGGTTGCGCCGCAGATCCCGCCAGGCGTCGGACCACAGGCTGCGCGCGGGGGCGAAGGGGCCGGTGCCGTCGGGTCCGCCGGGGCCCTTCTCCGGCGTCCCCGCCTTGTTCAGCGAGGTCGCCTCGCTCGCGGCGAGGTCCATCGCCCCGCCCGCACCGGTCGCCGCGATCGCGCGCTCCGGCTGATGGGGTTCAGGCATAGCGGATCCTCGGGTCGAGTACGGCGTACAGGAGGTCGACGATGAGGTTGGCCAGCAGGAAGACCAGGACGAGGACGGTCACGAAGCCGACGACGGTCTGGGTGCTCTGGCGGAGGATGCCCTGGTAGAGCTGGAAGCCGACGCCGTGGATGTTGAAGATCCGCTCGGTGACGATCGCGCCGCCCATCAGCGCGCCGACGTCCGTGCCGATGAAGGTGATCACGGGGATGAGGGAGTTCCGCAGCAGGTGCCGGGTGATGACGCGGCGCCGGG
The DNA here is from genome assembly GCF_053591415.1 of Streptomyces sp. NPDC003032. NCBI lineage: Bacteria > Bacillati > Actinomycetota > Actinomycetes > Kitasatosporales > Streptomycetaceae > Streptomyces > Streptomyces sp. NPDC003032. The sequence goes on from NZ_JBSFTT010000003.1 coordinate 393,941, forward strand.
GCAGGCCCTTGGCGATGGCGGTGCGGACGTAGTCGGCGCGCCGGTTCTCGGCGATGGAGGTGCGCGTCAGACGGGTCACGTACGCCAGGGAGACCGAGGCGAGGACGAGCCCGGGGATCAGGAGTTCGTCGAAGGGCGCCTCGCTGGAGACGGACGGTTTCATGACGCCCCACTTGACGCCGAGCAGCAGTTGCAGCACGAGGCCGGTCACGAAGGTGGGGACGGAGATCACGACGAGCGTGAGGATCAGCACGCCGGTGTCGATCGGGCGCCCGCGCCGCAGTCCGGTGAGCACGCCCAGCGAGATCCCGATGACGATCTCGAAGACGATCGCGACGACGGTCAGGCGGATGGTGACCGGGAAGGCGGCCGACATCAGCTCGGTGACCTTCTGGCCGTTGAAGGCGGTACCGAAGTCGCCGGTGAAGACGTTGCCCATGTACGTCAGGTACTGCTGCCACACCGGCTTATCGAGGCCGAACTCCGTCTTCAGCCGGGTGGCCGTGGCGGGGTCGCACTGGCGGTCGCCGCAGAGGCCCGCGACGGGGTCGCCCATCACGTTCACCATCAGGAAGATCAGCAGCGTGGCGCCGACGAAGACCGGGATCATCTGCAGCAGACGCCGGATCACGTAACGTCCCATGGCCGCCTCCCGCGTCTCAGTCGACCTTGATCTGGTCGTACACCGGCACGCTGAACTGGTTGAGCGAGACGTCGGAGACCCTGTCGGAGTAGCCCGCGCTGCCGTTCTGGTACCAGAGCGGGATGGCCGGCATCTGCTGCGCGAGGATCTTCTCGGCGTCCCGGAACTTGGCGACGGCCTTGGCGTTGTCGGTCTCCGCGTTGGCCTCGCCGACGAGCCTGTCGAACTCCTTGTCGGAGAACTTGCCGTCGTTGGAGGAGGCGTCGGTGAAGTAGTTCGGCTCCAGGAAGTTCTGGATGAGCGGGTAGTCCATCTGCCAGCCCGCGCGCCAGGGCCCGTCGAGTTCCTGCCGGGAGGCCTTGCTGCGGAAGTCCGCGAAGGTGCCGACGGGGTTGCCGACGCAGGCCTTGTCCTTCTCCAGCGCCTTGTTGATGGAGTTGCAGACGGCGTCGACCCACTCCTTGTGGGAGCCGGTGTCCGCGTTGTACGTGACCTTCAGCTGCCCGCCGGGGATGCCGCCGCCCTCCTCGACCAGCTTCCTGGCCCCGGCGGCGTCGTACTCGCAGGCGTCGCCGCAGAGTCCGGCCTGGTAGCCGCCGTCCTCGCCGAGCACCGGGGAGGTCCAGTCGGTGGCGGGGGTCCGCGTCTTCTGGAAGATCTTCTCGGTGATCTGCTCGCGGTTGATCGCCATGGACAGGCCCTGGCGGACCTTCTCCATGCCCGGCTTGTTCCACTTGCTGTCGTAGAACGGGAAGGCGAGGGTCTGGATGATGCCCGCGGGGGTGTTGATGTACCGGTCGCCGAGGTCGCTCTTGGCGTTCCTGAGCTGCGCGGCGGGCACGTCGTCGACGAGGTCGAGGTTGCCCGCCATCAGATTGGTGTAGGCGGTGTTGTTGTCGGTGTAGACCATCATGTCCACACCGCCGTTGCGCGCCTTGTCCTCGCCCGGGTACGCGTCCCACTTCCGCAGGGACATCTTCGAGCCCTTGGTGTACGAGTCCACGGTGTACGGCCCGTTGCCGACGGGCTTGGAGATCCAGGCGTCGTGGTCGTCGTAGAACGCCTTGGGCAGCGGCGCGTAGGCGGGGTAGCCGAGGGTGTCGGGCCAGGTGGAGAACTTCTGGGTGAGCTTGACGGTGAACGTCCTGTCGTCGACGACCTTCAGCCCGGTCAGGGTCTTGGCGCTCGGGTCGCCCTTCTCCGGGTGGACCTTGTCGTAACCCTCGATGTAGCCGAAGAAGTAGGCGTTCTTCTGGTTGTTCTTGAGGTTCGCGCCGTAGTTCCAGGCGTCCACGAAGGACTTGGCGGTGATCTTCTCGCCGTTGCTGAACGTCCAGCCGTCCTTGATCCTGACCGTGAAGTTCCGCGCGTCCTTGGTCTCGATGGACTCGGCGATCATGTCCTTGGCCTCACCGGTCTTCGGGTCGTACCGCTTGAGACCCCGGAAGATCATGTCGAGGATCTTGCCGCCCTGGACCTCGTTGGTGTTCGCCGGTTCGAGCGGGTTCTGCGGGTCGCCCCACGAGGAGCTCACGATGCCGGAGCCGTCGCCGCCACCACCGCCACCGCCGTCGCTTCCCCCGCCGCCGCAGGCGGTGGCCGCGAGGGCGACGGTCACCGCGCATGCGGCCCACTTGGCGTGCGTGGCTCCACGCATGGAGTCCTCCTCTTCCGGGCTTTCACCGTGATCCGACTCGCTTACCGCCAAATATCGCCGCAGGCGGTATGAACCGCACATTTACCCCACCCGTATGAGTCCGGGCCCACTCCTGACCCACTCCGGGTCCGCTCCAGGTCCACCCCGAGTCCACTCCGAGTCGACTCCGAGCCCATCCGGACGTACGCATTTCGAGACAGTCCCGCCCGAATATCGGACACATTGCCCGGCTTGCCCAAAATAGCCTCGCCTTGTCCATCACGCTTGATTACGCCAAGGCAATGTCATGGGCTTTATTGCGTAAAGACTTGACCAAGAATCCCAAGAGCCCATCAAGGCGGCCGAACATTCATTGACCGCGTGGGAAACGCCTTGCGAAAGTCGCGCCTAGCCCGTAGGTGCCTGCTTGTCCTGCGGAATCCTGATGTCCCCCTCCGGGCCTGGAGCGCCATGACCTCGCCAACTCCCGCCGCCGCCGCCACGCTTGAAGTGACGGACAAAACCGACGGCATCCCCTCCTCGCCCAAGAACCGGGGCGGCGAGGGCCGTTCGCCGGGGCGGCTTGCCTGGACCCGGTTCAAGAGGGACAAGTCGGGCGTGATCGCCGCGTGCGTCGTGCTCTTCTTCTTCGTCATCTCGCTCTGCGCGCCGCTGATTTCGAAGGTGTACGGGAAGGATCCGTACACGACGTACGGGGTGAACGACCCGAGCCTGTTCAACGAGTTCAGCTATCCGATCAAGCCAAACGGCGGCATCGACAGCGAGTTCTGGTTCGGCATCGAGCCCCAGCTGGGCCGGGACGTGCTGACCTTCCTGCTGTACGGCATGCGCAACTCGCTGCTGATCGCCGCGGCCACCACGATCCTCGTGACGCTCATCGGCATCGCCGTCGGCATCACGGCCGGATACCTCGGCGGCAAGACCGACTACTTCATCGGCCGGGTCATCGACATCCTCCTGGCCTTCCCCTCGACGCTCTTCTTCATCGCCTTCTGGCCCGTGATGATCTCCGTGGTCGTCTCCCCGGAGGACAAGACGCCGACCTGGCTGACGGTCACCAGCCTGATCGCGGTGATGACGGCCTTCGGCTGGGCCTCCATCGCCCGGCTGCTCCGCGGTGAGGTGCTGGCCCTGCGCGAGCGGGAGTTCGTGGAGGCGGCGAAGGTGACCGGCGCCTCGCCGGCCAGGATCATCTTCAAGGAACTGCTTCCCAACCTGTGGACGCCGATCCTCATCCAGGCCACGCTCGCCCTGCCGATGTTCGTCACCGCGGAGGCCGGTCTCGCCTTCCTGGGCGTGGGCCTTCAGGAGCCCACTCCGGACTGGGGCGTGATGATCCAGCGCGCCTCCGAGGTGTACGAGCAGGACATCACGTACATGGCCTTCCCCGGCATCGCGATGGTGGTCTTCGTGGTCGCCTTCAACCTCCTGGGCGACTCGGTGCGCGACGCGCTGGACCCGAAGACCAAACGCTGACACTCCCCAGGCCGGGCACCTGCGACGGGGCAGTGCCGGGCCGTTCACTCCGCTCCTCTTCTTCGACAATCAGGGTTGGTAGCCACATGTCTCTCTCCCGCAGAAACTTCGTCGTCGCGACCTCGGTCGCGGCGGGCGGATCGATGGTCCTTTCCGCGTGCAGCAGCGGCGGCAACGGAGGCGGCGGCAACGGCGGAAAGCACGGTGGCGCCACCGAGTACACGGGCGCCCACGTCAAGATCGGCACCGCGGAGGACTCGAGGGGCCCGGCCCCCGAGGTCGCGGGCGCGCAGAAGGGCGGCACGATCTACGGCGTCGCCGAGGACGACGTGTCGCACATGGACCCGCAGCGCATCTACTTCGCGTACAACTCCTCGGTCGCCATGCTGTTCGCGCGCGCCCTCACCGGCTACTACATCGACCCCAAGGGCGGCATGACCCTCGTCGGCGACCTCGCCACCGACGCGGGCAAGGCCTCCGACGGCAACAAGACCTGGACCTTCACGCTGAAGGACGGCCTGAAGTGGCAGGACGGCAGCGAGCTGACCGTCGAGGACGTCCGCCACGGCTTCGAGCGCTCCTGGGCCCCCTTCATCACCGAGGGCGCCTCGTACGTCCAGATGGCGCTGACCGGCAAGGGCGCCAAGTGGCGTGAGGGTTACAAGGGCCCGTACGACGGTGACCACCTGGACTCGATCGTCATCGACAAGGCGAAGAAGACGATCACCTTCAAGCTGAAGGAAGCCCGCCCGGACTTCAACTTCACGCTGGCGATGACCTCGTACTCCCCGGTGCCCGTGAAGCACGACACCAAGGAGAAGTACGACAAGGCGCCCTTCTCCTGTGGCCCGTACATCGTCAAGCACCGCTCCATCGACAAGTCGTTGACGCTGACGCGCAACAAGCACTGGGACAGGAAGACCGACCCGATCCGCAACGCCTACCCGGACAGCTTCGAGTTCGAGTTCGGGCCGACGGGCCTTGACTCCTGTGACCGCTTCATCGCGGACCAGGGCAAGGACCAGCAGATGATCGCCATCTACGAGCCGATCCCGGCCGAGCGCATGCAGAAGGTGCTCACCACCCCGGCCGTCAAGAAGCGGTCCTTCAACGGCCTGTCCTCCGGCACGTACTACTACGCCATCAACACCAAGCGCATCACCGACGTCGAGGTGCGCAAGGCGCTCAACATCGCCTGGCCGCTGGAGCAGATCCGCCGGATCTACGGCGGCGAGTCCGCGGGTGACCTGGCGACGACCATCCTGAGCCCCGACATCATCGGCCGCGAGAAGTACGACGTCTTCGGCAAGCTGAAGAAGCCGCAGGGCGACCCGGAGCGGGCCAAGGCCCTCCTGAAGAAGGCCGGCAAGCTCGGACAGAAGATCGTCTATGCCTTCCCGCAGCGCCCCACGTACGACAAGACCAAGGTCGTCATCGAGAACGCGCTGAAGGCCGCCGGCTTCGACCCGGTCATCAAGCCGCTCAACTCGACGGACTACTACGACCAGGCCCAGCGCATCGACAACAAGTTCGACGTCATGTGGTTCGGCTGGTCTCCGGACTGGCCGACCGCCTACACCCTCATCCAGCCGCTCTTCGACGGTGAGGCCATCGGCGACGGCCAGAACAACATCTCGCAGACCGACGTCGACTGGATCAACGAGGCGATCAGGAAGAACGCGGTCATCTCGGACCAGAAGGAGGCCGGCAAGGCCTGGGCCGAGCTGGACAAGCGGATCATGGAAGAGGTCGTGCCGATCATCCCGGAGACCTACCAGCGCCGCTTCTACCTGCATGGCTCCAAGGTCGGCGGGGCCCAGCACGACCCGCAGTTCGCCGCGACGCTGATCTACAAGACGTACGTCAAGGCCTGACGAACCGGCCTCGTGGCGGGGCGGAACTCCCTGAGGGGGGTCCGCCCCGCCCCCTCCTCACCCACGGCATCCGTCAGGAAAACCAACTGCCATGCTCCGCTTCCTCCTTCGCCGCATCGTCGGTGGCGCGGTGATCCTGCTGATCATCAGCGTTCTCGTCTTCATCCTCTTCTACGCCGCCCCGCGCGACCCCGCACGGCTCGCCTGCGGCAAGGTCTGCTCCCCCGAGACGCTGGACCTGGTGCGGCACAACCTGGGGATCGCCGACTCGCTGCCGGTGCAGTACTGGCACTGGTTCCAGGGCCTGTTCGTCGGCCGTGACTACGCCTCGTTCGGCAACTGCCCCGCGCCGTGCCTCGGTTACTCCTTCCGCAACCGTGAGCCCGTCCTCGGCACGATCCTGGACCGCTTCCCGACCACCGTCTCGCTCTCGCTGGGCGCGGCCTTCGTCTTCGTCATCTTCGGTGTCGGCACCGGCATGCTGGCCGCCGTCAAGCAGGGCAAGATGCTCGACAAGATCGCCTCCTCCGCCTCGCTGATCGCGTCGTCGCTGCAGATCTACGTCGTCGGCGTCTTCGCCGTGTACCTCTTCACCTACCAGCTCCAGTGGCTGAACCGGCCGCAGTACACGCCGTTCAGCGAGGATCCGGGCGCCTGGTTCTCCGGCCTGATGATCCCGTGGATGGTCCTCTCGCTGATCTTCACGGCGAACTACACCCGGATGACCCGCTCCCAGCTGGTCGAGACCCTCAGCGAGGACTACGTCCGTACGGCGCGCGCCAAGGGCCTCTCCGCCCGCTCGGTCTTCTTCCGCTTCGCCTGGCGGGGCGCGATGGGCCCCATCGTCACGATCTTCGGCCTCGACCTGGGTGTGCTCCTGGGCGGCGCGATCATCACCGAGAAGACGTTCGCGCTGCACGGCATCGGCGACCTGTCGGTCAGGGCGGTCAACACCAGCGACCTGCCGATGCTGCTCGGCGTCGTCCTCGTCGCCGCCACGGCGATCGTCGTCTTCAACATCATCGTCGACGCGGTCTACGCCCTCATCGACCCGCGCGTACGCCTCGCCTAGGGCTAAGGAAGAGAGATCTGATGAGCAGCACCCCCTTCCTGTCCGTACGCGATCTGCGCGTCCACTTCTCCACCGAGGACGGCATGGTCAAGGCCGTGGACGGCCTCGACTTCGACCTGGAGAAGGGCAAGACCCTCGGCATCGTGGGCGAGTCCGGCTCCGGCAAGTCCGTCACCAACCTCGCCATCCTCGGCCTGCACCACAAGGACAGCACGGCGATCGACGGCGAGATCCTGCTCGACGGGCAGGAGCTTCTCACCGCCACCGAGCGGGAGCTGGAGAAGCTCCGCGGCAACAAGATGGCGATGATCTTCCAGGACGCGCTCGCCTCCCTGTCGCCGTACCACACCATCGGCCGGCAGATCGGTGAGACGTACCGCAAGCACACCGGGGCCTCCAAGAAGGAGGCGCGGGCGCGGTCGATCGAGATGCTGACGAAGGTCGGCATTCCCCAACCGGACCTGCGCGTGGACGACTACCCGCACCAGTTCTCCGGCGGCATGCGCCAGCGCGCGATGATCGCGATGTCGCTGGTCTGCAATCCGGCGCTGCTGATCGCGGACGAGCCGACGACGGCGCTCGACGTGACGGTCCAGGCCCAGATCATGGACCTCCTGAAGGACCTCCAGCAGGAGTTCGGCACGTCGATCATCTTCATCACCCACGACCTCGGCGTGATCGCCGACATCGCGGACGACGTCCTGGTGATGTACGGCGGCCGGTGCGTGGAGCGCGGCACGAAGAAGGAGGTGCTGCGCGCCCCCCAGCACCCCTACACCTGGGGCCTGCTGGGCTCGATGCCGTCCCTGGACGGCCCGGTGGACGTACCGCTCTCACCCATCCCCGGGACTCCGCCCAGCCTCCTCAACCCGCCCTCCGGGTGCCGCTTCCACCCCCGGTGCGCGTTCACCGAGCAGGTCGGCGGCGGGCGCTGCTCGGGCGAGCAGCCGCTCCTCGAACTGACCGGGGGACGGGGCGCCGCCTGCCACCTCGGCGCCGAGCAGCGGTCGGAATTCTTCGCGAACTTCACGGGGGTCGCGGACGCCGCCGCTGACTTGGCGGGCACCGCAGATGCCGCGGACGCCGCGGACTTGGCGGGCGACACCGGGCGCGGCGCGCGCGCCGCCGACTGACGTACAAGAGACGGGACTTCACGACGATGAGCAGCACCACTCCCACTCCTCTCCTGGATGTCAGCGGGCTGACCAAACACTTCCCGGTCATGGGCGGGTTCCCGTTCAAGCGGAAGATCGGCGCCGTGCAGGCGGTGGACGGCCTGGACTTCACCGTCGCCGAGGGCGAGAGCCTCGGCCTGGTCGGCGAGTCCGGCTGCGGCAAGTCGACGACGGGCCGCCTGATCACGCGCCTCCTGGAGCCGAGCGACGGGAAGATCTCCTACCGCGGGCAGGACATCACGCACGCCTCCCGCAAGCAGCTGGCGCCGGTCCGCTCGGAGATCCAGATGATTTTCCAGGACCCGTACGCGTCGCTGAACCCGCGCCAGACGGTCGGCAAGATCATCTCCGGCCCGATGGAGGTCAACGGCATCGACCCGGCGGGCGGCAGGGAAGCCCGCGTCCGCGAGCTCCTCGAAACGGTCGGTCTCAACCCGGAGCACTACAACCGCTTCCCGCACGAGTTCTCGGGCGGCCAGCGCCAGCGCATCGGGGTGGCGCGGGCACTGGCCCTGGAGCCGAAACTGATCGTGGCGGACGAGCCGGTCTCGGCCCTGGACGTCTCGATCCAGGCGCAGGTGGTGAACCTGCTGCAGAAGCTCCAGAAGGAGCTGAACATCGCGTTCCTGTTCATCGCCCACGACCTGGCGGTGGTCCGGCACTTCTCGCAGCGGGTCGCCGTCATGTACCTGGGCCGGATCGTGGAGATCGCGGACCGCGAGGACCTGTACGGGAATCCTCGCCACCCGTACACGAAGGCGCTCCTGTCGGCCGTCCCCGAGGCGACGGCGGACGACGTCCCGCGCCGCGAGCGCATCCTGCTCACGGGCGACGTGCCGTCCCCCGTCAACCCGCCCTCCGGCTGCCGCTTCCGCACGCGCTGCTGGAAGGCGACGGACAAGTGCGCGACGGACGACCCGCCGCTGGTCCAGATCGACGGCAACCGCGAGGGCCACCTGACGGCATGCCACTACCCCGAGGACTCGACCCGACTGTCGGTCCCGGCAGCCCGCAAATCCCTCTGACCCACCCGCCGCCCCCTCACTCCCAGGCAGGTCCCCGTCCCCCTCCGACGCCGGACCCCGCACCCGGGACCGGCCCGCCCTCCCCCTTGACCCGAGCGGGGCGCGGCCGGTCCCGCGGCAGCGGTACGCCCGGCGCGGTCCGGCTCCCCCACTCCGTGGGCCCCGCCACGCCCTGCTCTTCGACGCGCTCGACGCCGACACCGAGGTACGGGTCGAGCAGCCCGGGGACCGGGTGGTCACCATGCCGCTCCACACCATGGTGACGCCCCTGCACGCCGACGCGGAGTGGCCTTCGGGCGCGGTACGACTGCGGTCACTGCCCATGTGGGCTCTGGGCAAGGCCGCCCTCACTACGCTGAAGGCATGGAGTACGCCAAGATGCGCGCGATCGCCGAGGAGCTACGACGTATGCCGAGCACCTCGAAGGAGGCTGGAAGGTCGAGATCGGCGCATCCGGACCGTTCCTCGTCATGATGGTCCCCTCCAAACGACACGAGGGGACTGTCCGCCGCATTCGCGACCAGCTCAACAGACAGCTTCCCGCGACTCACCCTGGCTACGTCTGCGAGAACGGCCCCACGATCGAGCACCCCGCGATCGGCCGCATGCGCCGTCCGGACACCGTGGTAATCCCCGAGAAAGTACTCGACGAAGAGGGACTCGCCGTCGACGCGAAGCAGGTACTGGCCGTCATCGAGATCGTGACACCGACCGACCCCGACAATGACTACGGCGACAAGCTCTCCGAGTATCCGGCCATGGGCATCGGCCATTGCCTGGTCGTCGATCCTCGGACCGGCACGACCGTTCGGACCCTGGACGGTGGAGACCGCCGACTTCCGGCGTTACGGAAAGCCGGCGTCCGAGGCCAGCCGCGCGTGCAGCTCTACGTCGTAGCGGACCCCGTCGTACATGAGCTTCTGACGCTGTACGCCCTCCGGCGCGAAGCCGGCCGCGTGGGCCACGCGGCACGAGGCGGGGTTGTTGGTGCGGTGTCCCACTTCCAGTCGGAACAGCCCCAGTTCGCGGAACGCCCAACGCGCCACGGCCCCACACCCGTACGCCGCCACGCCCCCGCCCCGCGCGTCCGGCGCCGTCCAGTACGACACCCAGCCGGTGCCGTGGATCCGGTTCACCTCGCCGACCGAGGCGTTGCCCAGGGCCGTGCCGTTCCCGTCCACCACGACCGCGTCCTCCGCGTCGCCGACGGGCTCGTCCGCCTGCCGCGCCATCTCCGGTGAGGAGAAGGCCGCCAGTACGGTGGCCGCGTCCTCTTCCCTCCAGGGGCGGAGGGCCAGATCACGCACGGAGGCCGGGGTTTCCGTCCGCCTTGAGGGCGCGGAGGAGTCCGTACAGGGCGCCGGAAGCCACCGTGGTGACCTCGTCGGGGCGGTCGCTCTCGCGGAGATGTATGTGACCGGCGGGGTCGCTCGCCAACTCGACGCATTCGCCCTCGCCTCCGGTACTGAACGAGGACTTCTGCCAAATGAGCTGGACCATCTGACTCCCTCACTACAGTTCGTACATGATGTGCTGGATCAGGCTCAGCGAGTCCCGTCTGTCATGCGACTCGGGCGCAGACTCCGGATCGACCGGTGCGAGCGCCAGTTCGGAGAGCCGCTCAAACATCTTGCCGTACTGGTCGTTCGCCTCTCCATCCCCCAGGAAGACTGACTTCAGGGGATGCTCAAGGTAGACAGTGTCCAGCTCTCGTACGGCACCTCCGAAGAGGATGAACGGCCGACTGAACGCCGCGTAGGCTCCCCGCTCGAAGGGGAAGATCTGCAACGTAACGTTGGGCAGCCGGGCGATCTCGATCAGCCGCAGCAACTGCTTGCGCATGGTCCTGGTGCCGCCCGTGTGCACGCGAAGCGCCGCCTCATGAACGATTGCGTGGTACGGAACCGACCTGGGCGCCACCAGGATCCGCTGCCTGGCCCGGCGGAACTCGACGTACCGGTCCACGCGCGCCTGGTCCTGCTCCACCACCGTGACCACCGCGCGTGCGTAGTCCTCGGTCTGGAACATCCCCGGGATGAAGAGCGGCTCGTGGATGCGGACACCGGAGCAACGTGACTCAAGCTCCGCCAGGTCACGCGCTCTTGGCCCGATGAAGCCCCGGAACTCGTCCCACCACCCCGTCCCCCTCTCCTGGGCCATCGCCATGAGCCCGTCGAAGTATGGGCCGTCCGGACACCCGTATTCCCGGAGCAACTTGTACAGCCGGTTACGGGAGACGTCGATGCGTCCTGCCTCAATGTTGCTGATACGGGTCCGATCCGCATCGAGCAGCGCTCCAGCCTGGTCACCGGACAGCCCCGCACCATTTCTCAACTTGCGCAGTTCCAGTCCGAGTCGGCGTTGTCGTTCGCTGGGATTGCTTCTGGGTGGCATACCTGACCTCCTCCGCAGCGGAGTCTCCCCGCTCGAAGACGCGTGGTCCACAAGGTAGTTCCCACACCACCCACACCAGTGACAGCTGGCGGAAACGGTTGCTACACCTCAACCCGTTCCCTACCTTCGGAAGCACCCCAACCCCGCGCGCCGCAACCGGAAGTACCCCCGCCGACGCCAGAGTCAGCGGACCTCGTCACCGACCAGCGCGCCCCCAATGTCACCCTCACCTTCCCGCCCGACCCCGTCTGGGTCCGCACCGCGCGGGAGACGGTCCGCACACTCCTCACCGCCACCGGGCGTACCGAACTCACCTACGCCGCTGCCCTGTTGACCTCGGAGGCCGTCACGAACGCCATCAACGCCTGTGCCGCCAAGGCCTGCACCGCCCCGGTGAGCCTCTTCGCGGGGTGGGCGGAGCCGGGCGGCCCGGCAGTGGGCGGCTCCGGGTCCTCATCCACGACGAAGCCCCCGGCCTGCCCGTCTGCCGGACGCCCGCCGAGGACGACGAGTCCGGCCGCGGCATGCGGCTCATCTCGTACGGCGCCGACGCCTGGGGCATCTGCGGGCACGGGCCCGGCCGGGGCAAGGCCACCTGGTTCGAGCTGGGGGCGCCGGGTGAGTTGTCCACAGGCCCGGCCGTGCCCGAGGGCCCGCCGCTACGCTGAGGAACAGCAGCAGGTGGCCGAGGAGCTCACCGCTGGTTATGAGTGAGCCGTCGAAGTCCGCGACTTCGCGGGCAGCTAGCCCGCGGGCCGGCCCGGCGGCATCAGACACAGGCACGACGAACGGCCGCGCCCCCGGAAGGGACGCGGCCAGTGAGGTGCCGAAGGCTCAGGCCGCCGTCACCACGTTCTTCTCCTCCGCGAAGTGACACGCCGACTCATGCGCGGCCGGCGTGTCCTGGCCCTTGAAGCGCTCCGGGACGGCGAGCAGCGGGGTCTCCTTGGCGCACTTGTCCTCCGCTTTCCAGCAGCGGGTGCGGAAGCGGCAGCCGGAAGGGGGATTCGCGGGCGACGGTACGTCACCCGTCAGAATAATCCGCTCGCGGCCCTCGCGGGCCTCCGGGTCCGGGACGGGGACCGCGGAGAGCAGTGCCTGCGTGTAGGGGTGCGTCGGGTGCTCGTAGATCTGCTCGTCCGAGCCGATCTCCGCCATCTTGCCGAGGTACATCACGCCCACACGGTCCGAGATGTGCCGGACGATCGACAGGTCGTGCGCGATGAAGAGGTAGGAGAGGTTGAACTCGTCCTGGAGCTTCTCCATCAGGTTGATGACCTGGGCCTGGACGGAGACGTCCAGGGCCGAGACCGGCTCGTCGCAGATGATGATCTCGGGGTTGAGGGCGAGGCCGCGCGCGATGCCGATGCGCTGGCGCTGGCCGCCCGAGAACTGGTGCGGGTAGCGGTTGATGTACTCGGGGTTGAGGCCGACCACGTCCAGGAGGTCCTGGACCTTCTGACGCCGCGAACCCTTGGGGGCCACCTCGGGGTGGATCTCGAAGGGCTCCCCGATGATGTCGCCCACCGTCATACGGGGGTTCAGGGACGTGTACGGGTCCTGGAACACCATCTGGATGTTGCGCCGGACCGCCTTCAACGCGCGCCCGGACAGCTTGGTGATGTCCTGGCCCTTGTAGAAGACCTCGCCGGCGGTGGCCCGCTCCAGGGTCATCAGGAGCTTGGCGACCGTGGACTTGCCGCAGCCCGACTCGCCCACGATGCCCAGCGTCTCGCCCTGGTACAGGTCGAAGGAGATGCCGTCGACCGCCTTGACCGCGCCGACCTGCTTCTTGAGCAGGATGCCCTGGGTGAGAGGGAAATGCTTGACCAGGTTGCGGACCTGGAGGATCGGCTCGCCGCGTTCGACCGGGGCCTCGATGGCGGCCACGGCCTCCGTCTCAGTGGCGACGTCGACCAGCTCCACCTCGGAGACGTTCGGCATCGCGTCCTGCGGCTCCTCGGGCACGAGCTTCTTCGGCTCAGCCATGGATCGTCTCCTTCCAGAAGTGGCACGCGCTGCCGCGGCCCGGCAGCTCCGCGCCGTCCCGCTCGCTGACCGGCACCAGGGCCGGGATCTCCGTGCGGCAGATGTCCTGCGCCTTGGGGCAGCGCGGGTTGAACGCACAACCGCTGGGGATCTTGAGCAGGTTGGGCGGCAGGCCCTTGATCGCGTAGAGCTCCTGGCCCTTCTGGTCCAGGCGCGGGATCGAGTCGAGAAGGCCACGGGTGTACGGGTGCGCGGGGCGCTTGTACAGCTCGTGGACGGGAGCCGTCTCGACGATGCGGCCCGCGTACATCACCGCGATCTTGTCCGCGACGTCGGCGACGACGCCGAGGTCGTGGGTGATCAGGATCAGACCCATGTTGTACTCGCGCTGAAGCTCCGCGAGCAGATCCATGACCTGGGCCTGGACCGTCACGTCGAGCGCCGTGGTGGGCTCGTCCGCGATGATCAGGTCCGGCTCCAGGGCGAGCGCCATCGCGATCATGATGCGCTGGCGCATACCGCCGGAGAACTGGTGCGGGTAGTCGTTCACCCGCTCCTTGGCGGCCGGGATCCTCACCCGCTCCATGAGCTCGATCGACTTGGCCTGGGCCTCCTTGCGGCTCATCCCCTGGTGGACGCGGAACATCTCGCCCAGCTGGTAACCGACGCTCAGCACCGGGTTCAGAGAACTCAGCGCGTCCTGGAAGATCATGGCGATCTTGCGACCACGGATCTTCCTGCGCTGCTCGTTGGACATCTTGAGCATGTCCTCGCCCCTGAAGAGCACCTCGCCCTTGGGTATACGCCCCGGCGGCATGTCGAGGATGCCCATGATGGCCTGCGCTGTCACGGACTTGCCGGATCCGGACTCGCCGAGCACGGCGAGCGTCTCGCCCGCGGACACGGTGTAGTTGACGCCGTTGACGGCCTTGGCCACGCCCTCACGGGTGTGGAACTCGACATGCAGGTCACGCACTTCGAGCAGTGGGCTGCTGTGGGCGTCGCCCTGCGGGGCAGGCACGCCTGCCGGTTTATCGATGGTGGTCACGTACGTCTCCCTCAGCGCAGCTTGGGGTCGAGGGCGTCGCGCACCGCGTCGCCGAGCATGATGAAGGCCAGAACCGTCAGGCTGAGCATGCCGGCCGGGAAGAACAGGGTGTACGGGTTGTTGCGGAGCTCCCCGGAGGCATCCGAGATGTCACTGCCCCAGGAGATCGCGTCGTCCGACAGCCCCATGCCCAGGAAGGAAAGGGTCGCCTCGGCCGTGATGTAGCCGCCGAGCGCGATCGTCGCGACGACGATCACGGGTGCGGCCGCGTTCGGCAGGATGTGCCGGATCAGGATTCTCCGGGTGCCCGCACCCAGGGCCTTGGCCGCCACCACGTAGTCGGACTGCTTGGTGGTGATGACAGCACCCCGCATGACACGGGTGATCTGCGTCCAGCCGAGCAGGGTCAGGGCGCCCACCACGGACCACACCGAACGGTCGGTCACGGAGTTCAGCACCACCATCGTGCCGAGCAGGAAGGGAACGCCGAAGAACACGTCCGTCAGGCGCGAGATCAGCGCATCCCAGATGCCTCCGAAGTAGCCGGCGAGCATGCCGAAGACGGAGCCGATGAGGGTCACGGCGAGCGTGACGCAGATGCCGACGGTGACGGAATTGCGGGCGCCGTAGATCACCCGGGCGTAGACGGAGCGGCCCTGGCGGTCGTAACCGAACCAGTCGTCCTGGAAGACGTGGCTGTAATTTGGCTTCTGCAGGAAGTGATTGCGCAGATCGCCCTTGGTCGGGTCGGCGCCCGTGAACAGTCCCGGCCAGAACGAGATCGCCAAGATCAACAGGATGAGCAGCCCCGATATCACGAAGAACGGGTTACGGCGCAGATCCCGCCAGGCGTCCGCGGCAAGCGAGCGGGGCTTGCCCGGACCCGGTCCCGCGGCCTCGGCCGGCGCCGTGTCGACTGCTGATGCCGGGTCCGTCTCGGCGAGCGGGTTGGTGGTCTTGGTGACGTCAGGCATAACGGATCCTCGGGTCCAGGACCGCGTAAAGCAGGTCGACGATCAGGCTCGCAGCCAGGTAGACGAGCACGAGGATGGTCACAGTGCCCACGATGACCTGGCCTTCGCGGCGTGCGAGCGCGTCGAACAGGGTGTTGCCGACGCCCGGCACGTTGAAGATTCCTTCGGTGACCACCGCGCCGCCCATCAGGGTTCCGATGTCGGTGCCGAGGAAAGTCACCACCGGGATCAGGGAATTGCGCAGCAGATGCCGGGTCATGATCCGGCTCGTGGGCAGCCCCTTGGCCACCGCCGTGCGGATGTAGTCGGCGCGCAGGTTCTCGGCGATGCTCGTGCGGGTCAGTCTCGCGACATAGGCGAGCGAGAGCGAGCCGAGCACAGCGGCGGGAAGGATGAGCTGAGTGACGTCGGTCGCGTCCTGGACCGTGGGCGAGACTATCTTCAGTTGGAGTCCGAAGAGCGTCTGGAAGATATAGCCGAGCACGAAGACCGGCACCGAGATGACCAGCAATGTGAAGACCAGGATCAGCGTGTCGACGACGCGGCCGCGCCGCACGCCCGCGAGCATGCCGAGGGCGATGCCGAGGACCAGCTCGATACCGAAGGCGATCAGCGTGAGGCGCACGGTGACCGGGAAGGCCTGCCCCAGGATGTCACTGACGGGCCTGCCGCCCATGTTGGTGCCGAGATCACCGGTCAGCAGGTTCTTCATGTAGTGGAAATACTGCTCCCACAGCGGAAGATCGAGGCCACGCTGGTGACGGATGGCCGCCATCTGCGTCGGGTCCGGCGGCTTGTCCCCCCACAGCGCCCTTACCGGGTCCCCTGGGAGCACGTTGACCATCAAGAAAATGAGAATTGTGGTCCCGATGAAGACCGGGATCATCTGGAGCAGTCGCCGCGCGACATAGCGCCCCATGGGTGCCTCCGTCCTGGGCGAAGCTGCCCGTGGGGGCGGCCGGTGATCCCGGCCGCCCCCACGGGTCGAGCCGCGCGGTTACTTCTTGAACACCTCGACGTCGGTGAAGATCGGGCTGCCCTGCTGGTCGAAGTGAACGTTCTTCACGTTGTTCGAACGACCGGCTTGGAGCTTTCCGTACCACAGCGGGATGCCGGGCATGTTGTCCTTCAGGGACGCCTCGGCCTGCTGGTACAGCTTCGCGGACTCCTCGATGGTCGGAGCCGCGTCCGCCTTCTTGGTCAGCTCGTCGAACTTCTTGTTCGAGTAGCCGCTCTGGTTGCCGGCGACGCCGGTGCCGTAGAGGTCACGGAGGAAGTTGCCGTTGAACGGGTAGTCGAGCACCCAGCCGGAGCGGTAGAACGACTTGACCTTCTTGGCATCACGCGTCTGCGTGTCCGCCTGGAAGTCGGTCTTCGGGTCACCCACGCAGTCCACGCCCGTGCTCTGCTTGATGCTGTTGCAGACCGCGGTGACCCAGCCCTTGTGCGGCTGGTCGGCGTTGTACTGGATGGAGATCTTGTTGCCCGGGACGCCGCCGCCCGCCTTGATGAGCTCCTTGGCCTTCTTGGCGTCGAACTTGCAGAACTCGCCGCAGGCGCCGGCCTTGTAGCCCTCGATGTTCTTGGCGACCCAGCCTGTCGCGGGCTCACGGGTGTTGTTGAGGACGGTCTTGATGATCGTCTCGCGGTCGATCGCCATCGACAGGCCCTGAATGACCTTGTTGTCGATGTTCTTCCACTGCTTCGAGTAGAAAGCAGGGTTGATCGTCTGGATCATCGCATAGTCCTGGTTGATCGCTCGATCACCCAGGTCGCTCTGGTAGTTGGCCAGTTCACCGTCGGGAATCTGGGGCATCGAGTCGACGTTGTTGGACACCAGGTCCTTGTACGCGCCGTTGGGGGACGAGTAGTTCTTGAACGTCACCCCGCCGTTCTTGGCCTTGTCAGGACCCTTGTAGTCGTCGTACCGCGTGACCTTGATCGCCTTCTTGTGATCCCACGAGGCGAACTTGTAGGCGCCGTTGCCGACCGGCTTCTCGCCAAAGCCCTTCGGGTCCTTGAAGAAGCCCGAGGGCAGCGGGGAGAACACGTCGTAACCGAGCTTGAAGGCGAAGTACGGGATGCCCGTGTTCAGCGTGATCGTGAACGTGTTGTCGTCCACGACCTTCAGGCCGGACATCTTGTCCGCCTTCGGCTTCCCCTTCGCGGGGTGGACATCCTCGAAGCCCTTGATGTCGGCGAACCAGGAGCTGTTGACCTGGTTGTTCCTGACATCGGCGGCCCAGTTCCAGGCGTCGACGTACGACTTGGCGGTGACCGTCTCACCGTTGTGGAACTTCCAGCCCGGCTTGAGCTTCACCGTCCAGACCTTGCTGGCCTTGTCGGGGGTGACCGACTCGGCGTTCACATAGGTGAGTTCGCCCGTGTCGTTCTTGTAGCCCACCAGCTGCGAGAAGAGGGAGCGAATGACGTCGCTGCCGTACGCCTCCTTCGTGTTGGCGGGCTGCAGCGGGTTCTGCGGCTCACCGCCCGAGTACACGAAGATGCCGTTCTTATCAACAGCCCGACTGTCATCGCTGCTGCCGCTGTCGCCGCCGCCACAAGCGGTGGCAGTCAACGCCACAACACCGGCTATCGCGACCCACTTGGCGCTCTTGGCACCACGCATGGGGTTCCTCCTCATGAGTCCACTGTTCACTACAAGAGGGGGTACGTGTGATCGCGCCGACACCCCTGACGGCGAAGATCCAGTACCCCAGTGTGCTCGTGAGTCGGCGCTCCCCACAGCGCGTGACCCATTGACCCGAGCTATACGCGGTCAACTATTAGCCATGCGGTACCGGTCGACCACACCCTTTTGGTCTCGGTTCAATCACACCTGGCACGTACAACTTCCAAAATCCGGACAAACCGATCCGAGATAGATGGTTGCGAAACGGACGTGTTACACATCTAACGGTCAGTGACGTCCGCATAGCGGACGCTTCGCGGTCAAAAAGGAGTTGCCGCGGACGTCTTCACACGACAGTGGCGGGACCGTGGCCACACCGTACCGCCAGCGGAAACGCGAGAGGCCGGCTTCCGCCCAACTCCCGTGGGAGCGGCGGAAACCGGCCTCATACGTCCCTGACGCACCACCGGAGGTTTACCCTCCGGCGGTGAGGGGGCGTCAGCTGTGCTTCGCGCGCGACGCGGTGCGGCCGCGCTGCTTCTGGTCCAGGACGACCTTGCGGATGCGCACGGTCTCCGGGGTCACCTCGATGCACTCGTCGTCGCGGCAGAACTCCAGGGACTGCTCCAGCGACAGCTTGCGCGGCGGCACCACGTTCTCCGTGGAGTCCGCCGACGCGGCGCGCATGTTGGTGAGCTTCTTCTCCTTGGTGATGTTCACGTCCATGTCGTCGGCGCGCGAGTTCTCACCGATGATCATGCCCTCGTACACCTCGGTGCCGGCCTCGGTGAAGATGACACCGCGCTCCTGGAGGTTGATCATCGCGAACGGCGTGACCGTGCCCGAGCGGTCGGCGACCAGCGAGCCGTTGTTACGCGTCTTCAGCTCGCCGAACCACGGCTCGTGGCCCTCGAAGATGGAGTGCGCGATGCCCGTGCCGCGGGTCTGCGTCAGGAACTCCGTACGGAAGCCGATGAGGCCGCGGGACGGCACGATCCACTCCATGCGGATCCAGCCCGAACCGTGGTTCGTCATGGTCTCCATGCGGCCCTTGCGGGTCGCCATCAGCTGCGTGATGGCGCCGAGGTGCTCCTCGGGCGAGTCGATCGTCATGCGCTCGATCGGCTCGTGGACCTTGCCGTTGACCTCCTTGGTGACCACCTCGGGCTTGCCGACGGTCAGCTCGAAGCCTTCCCGGCGCATGGTCTCGACGAGGATGGCGAGCGCCAGCTCACCGCGGCCCTGCACCTCCCAGGCGTCGGGGCGCTCGGTGTCGAGGACGCGGAGCGAGACGTTACCGATCAGCTCCTTGTCCAGGCGGTCCTTCACCTGGCGGGCGGTGACCTTGTGGCCCTTGCCGCCCTTGCCGACCAGCGGCGAGGTGTTCGTACCGATGGTCATGGAGATCGCCGGCTCGTCGACCGTGATCAGCGGCAGCGCGATCGGGTTCTCGGGGTCGGCCAGGGTCTCGCCGATCATGATGTCCGCGATACCGGCGATGGCGCAGATGTCACCGGGGCCCGCCTTCTCGGCGGGCTTGCGGGTGAGCGCCTCGGTCATCATCAGCTCGGTGATGCGGACGTTCTGCTGGGTGCCGTCACGCTTGATCCACGTGACGGTCTGGCCCTTGCGCAGCTCGCCCTGCTCGACGCGGCAGAGCGCGATACGGCCGAGGAAGTTGTCGGCGTCCAGGTTGGTGACGTGGGCCTGGAGGGGGGCCGACTCGTCGTACTCCGGAGCGGGGACGTGCTCCAGGATCGTCGTGAAGAACGGCTCCAGGCTGTCGCTGTCCTGCGGGACCGTGCCGTCCTCCGGCTTGGTCAGCGAGGCGACGCCGTCACGCGCGGTCGCGTAGACGATCGGGAACTCGATCTGCTCCTCGTCCGCGTCCAGGTCCAGGAACAGGTCGTACGTCTCGTCGACGACCTCGGCGATCCGGGAGTCGGGGCGGTCCGTCTTGTTGATGCAGAGGATGACCGGCATCTTCGCGGAGAGCGCCTTGCGGAGCACGAAGCGGGTCTGCGGGAGCGGGCCCTCGGAGGCGTCGACGAGCAGCACGACCGCGTCGACCATCGACAGGCCGCGCTCGACCTCACCACCGAAGTCGGCGTGGCCGGGGGTGTCGATGATGTTGATCGTGACGGGGTCGCCGCCGTCCTTCGGGTGGTACTTGACGGCGGTGTTCTTCGCCAGGATCGTGATGCCCTTCTCACGCTCCAGGTCGTTCGAGTCCATCATGCGGTCGTCGAGCGACTCCGCTGCGTGCGCGGCGAAGGCACCGGCCTGCTTGAGCATGGCGTCGACCAGCGTGGTCTTGCCGTGGTCGACGTGGGCGACGATGGCGACGTTACGAATGTCATGGCGCGTGGGCATACAGCTGCGCTTCTCCCGGGAAGACGTGGACGGCGGCGCGTACGGTCCGGTACGCGTGCCCTGCCGGGCAGACAACACGCCACGGCCTTACCCCAGTCTACGTGGCCCGCGCGGAGGCGGCCTCCGCGGGGGGTTTGCGGGCAGTCGCGAGCAGACGTTCCGTACAGGGATGTCAGGGGTGAAACCGCAGGTCAATGGGTTGATACGACCTTGCCCGCCGGGGTGGCCGACGAGCAAGGGAGTTGAGCGGAATCTGAGCGTCGGTCCCGTGAAGAGATGGTGTACGTCACTTCGCCGAGGGCGAGCCCGACGGCTTCACGCCCGGCCTGAGGAAGCCGATGTCCTCGTAGCGCGGGGCCTGGAATCCAAAGGCTCCCGCGTTGGCCAGGTTCGGGCGGGCCGCCATCAGCTGGGGGCGCTGGTAGAGCGGGATGGAGCCCGCCTCCGCCCAGATGCGGGCGTCCGCCTTCTTCACCAGGGAGCGGGACGTCTCCTCGTCGAGTTCGCCGAGCGCCTGGTCGAAGAGCTGGTCGATGTGGTCGGTGCCCACGCGCGTGTAGTTCTGCTCGACGTTCAGCGAGCCGTCCGCGGCCGGGATCGGCTTGGCGAAGATCGGGCGGGCGTCCGTGGCCGGGAAGGCCGAGGCGGGCCAGGAGTAGAGGGCGAGGTCGTACTGGCCGGACGCGATGTGGTCCTTGAAGTAGCTGGTGTCGGCGACCTTCGACGTCTCCGTGCGCACGCCGATCTTCTCCAGCATCCGCGAGATCCGGTCGGCCACCGCCCGCAGCGGCTCCGAGCCGTCCCCGGAGGGCAGCACGAAGCGCAGGGTGAGGGGCTTGCCGTCCTTGCCGAGCGGTCCGCCGGCGGCGGGCGCGGCGGTGCCCTTGGGTGCGTACGCTCCCTGGGCGCCGCCCTTTGCCTGGTCCCTGGAGCTCGACCTGGCCGCGGACTGCCGGTCACCGTGCTGCGCGGTGCTCTGCCCGGTGCTCTGCCCGGTGTGGTCCGCCGGATCCTTTCTGCTCTTGTCCGCCCTGCTCTTCTCCGCCTCGGCCTCGCCCGGCAGCCGCAGGACGTCGGCCTGGCGGGTCAGCGCCGCCTTCTGGTAGGCGGCGGCGGGCGCGGGGGCGAGCACTGAGGCGCTGTTGTCGGCGGGCTTGCCGTCGTCCTGGCCGACGATGTAGGTGCCGTCGTCGGAGCCTTGGCCTGAGCCTTGGCCTGTCGCCGACCCGGACCCGGAGCCGGACTCCTCCGTCTCGTCCGACTCCGCGTCGCCCTCTCCGCCCGCCGTCTTCGTCTTCTTGTCCTTCAGTTTCTCCTTGAGGGCCCCGCCCGGCGTCCAGCCGGCGTCCGCGAGCAGCGCCCGCGCCTCCGCGGTGTCCTGCTCGCCGAGGGCCCCGCTGCTGTCCGCGTACGCCTCCTGCCCGGCGAGGGCCAGATGGCTGCCGACCGGCTTCGCGGGCAGGCCGAGCGGCTTCAGTACCGCCTCGGCTAGCTCCTCGCGGTCCAGGGCGCGGGCCACCGCGCGGCGCACCCGGTCGTCGGCGAGCGGCCCTTCGGAACCGTTGAGGGCGAGCTGGGTGTAGGCGGGCTCCAGGGACTTGCGGACCGCGTAGCCGGTCAGGCCCGCCTGCTCGGTCGCGTACTTCCTGACCGCCTTGCGGGTCTTCTGGCGGGCCCGGTTCTCGGCCGTCGCGGCCTCCTCGTCGGAGCCGTTGGCGACCGCCCAGGAGCGCAGCGCCCTGGCGGGCGTGAGCTGCGTGCCGGGGCCGTGGGTCAGCGGGCCCTGCTCTCCCTTGTCACGGACGGCGAGCGAGATCCGCCCGGCCTCCGCGGCGTCGATCTCGGCCAGGTCGACCCTGCCCCTGGCGAGGGCCTCCGCCCGCTCGGCGCGCGTCACCTGGCGCAGCACCAGCTTGTCGAGCTTGACCGGGCGCCCCCACCAGCGCGGGTTGCGCACCAGTGTCACCTCGCCCGCCTTGCGGTCGACGTCCGAGAGCGCGAAGGGTCCCGCGGTCGCCTTCAGCTTGCGGCGGGCGCCGTCGTTGAAGGAGTCGGGGACGCCCATGACCTGCTTGGGGTACAGCGGTGAGAAGAGGGAGCGCCAGTCCGCGTACGGCTTGCCGAAGGTGACCCGGACCTCCAGGTTGTTCGCGCCGCGCTCGATCTTCTCGATGCGGTCGTAGCCGGCGTTCCTGGCCGTCCAGTACGCGGTGTCCTTGCCGGACAGGGCCCGCCACTGCGCGGCGAAGTCGTCGGCGCCGATCTCCCGGCCGTCGCTCCAGACCGCCTGCTGGTTGAGCTTGTAGAGGACGACCTGCCTGGGCTCGCGCTCGACGACCTTCGCCGACTCCAGGAAGTCGGCGTTGCGCTCCGTCCTGCCCTGCGCGTCGAGGCGGAACAGGGACGGCAGGACCGCGCCCGCGATCCGCGAGGTGCCCGCGTCGGCGTCGGACTGGAAGGTGTTGAGGGTCTCGGGCAGCGTGTCGATCGCCCAGTTCATGGTCCCGCCGTCGGCGACCATGTCCCGGGCCGCGGGGGCGATGTCCTGGCCCGCGGTCGGCCGGCCCGCCTCGTCGTTCGAGCTGCATCCGGCGAGGGTGGGCAGGGCCAGCACCCCCGTCGCGAGGAACACGACAGATCTGGCCCTGACGCGGTCGTGGGACATGGGTGGTACCTCCGGGGTCCGGGGCTCGCCCGGCCGCCCGCTACCAGGACCGGGCCGGGTTTGATCACGTTTGGCGGTATATGGAGCTGATCACATCTATGGCCCCACTGAAGGTGACCGGACGGGCGGCGCGGCGGAGGCACGGCGTGGGGGCGCGCGGATGCCACTCGTGCGGCCCAACGGGCCGGGCCGGTCGGCGATGGTCGAGATCGGCGCGATAGGCGCGTGTTCCGGCGCATTCACCGCCCCCGATCCGGCAATCGACGCAGATCTCTTCACAAGCCGGGATGTGGCGCGCGACACTCGCAGGCGCATGAGCGTTGCCACCGCACCCCCCGAAGTGAGGGCAAGTCATGGCTCTGCACGATGAATTGACGGCCGTACAGCGCTGCGTCGACGACTTGGTCCGCACCGTCGGCAGGCTGGAGCAACAGGCCGGTGACCAGGTGGCGGCCGTCGACGTACGCCGGGTGCGCACCGACACCGACCGGCTTCGCGAGAGCGTCGCCCTCCTGCGCGCCACGTCCACGCCACCGGCTCCCCGTGAGGAGCCGCGCAGGACCGACCTCGTGACCATTACCGACACGCCGTACGACAGCTCGCTGTGGACGAACGCGGGGGACATCGACGACGAGGGCCTGGGCGGCCGCGACCGCCGCGCCCCCTGACCCATCGCCCCGCCGAGCCCCTCCCGCACGACCGACCCGAGGTACCCGAGGACGAAGGAGTGGAGCCTCGTTGGCCACCGGCACGGAACCTCAACCGAAGAGCGGAACAGCCCCCGGCGGCGGCGTGCGCGACGGCACGCGCGCCTCGATCGCCGCTGCCCACCTGCGCACCGACCGCTGGTGGCTGGCGCCCGCGGCGACCGCGGCCGGGCTGCTCGCCTTCGTCGTCTACTCGACCTGGCGGGCCTTCGCGAACGCGGATTACTACCAGGCGCCCTACGTCTCGCCGTTCTACTCGCCGTGCCTGGCCGACAACTGCGCGCCCATGCGCTCGGGCCCCAACTGGGAGATCTTCGGCGGCTGGTGGGGCCTGTCCCCCGCGCTGCTCGTCCTGATCTTCCCGCTCGGCTTCCGGCTGACCTGCTACTACTACCGCAAGGCCTACTACCGCGGCTTCTGGGCGTCACCGCCCGCCTGCGCGGTCGCCGAGCCGCACAAGAAGTACACCGGTGAGACCCGCTTCCCGCTGGTGCTCCAGAACATCCACCGCTACTTCTTCTACGCGGCCGTGCCGGTCGCGGGCATCCTCACGTACGACACCGTGCTGACGTTCCGCGACGAGCACTACGAGTGGGGCCACATGGGCCTCGGCACTCTCGTCTTCCTCGTGAACATCGTCCTGATCTGGGCGTACACGCTCTCCTGCCACTCCTGCCGGCACATCGTCGGGGGCAAGCTCAAGCACTTCTCCAAGCATCCGTTCCGTTACCGCATGTGGCAGTGGGTCGGAAAACTGAACGCACGCCACATGCTCCTCGCCTGGGCGTCGTTGGTGAGCGTCGCGCTCGCCGACTTCTACGTGTATCTGATCGCGTCCGGCGCCTTCGACGATCCGAGGTTGTTCTGATGTCTCAAGTGGAGCGACAGCAGTGGGACGTCGTCGTGGTGGGGGCCGGGGGCGCCGGTCTGCGGGCCGCGATCGAGGCGCGTGAGCAGGGCGCTCGTACGGCCGTGATCTGCAAGTCGCTGTTCGGCAAGGCCCATACGGTGATGGCCGAGGGCGGCATCGCGGCCTCCATGGGCAATGTGAACTCCGGCGACAACTGGCAGGTCCACTTCCGTGACACCCTGCGTGGCGGCAAGTTCCTCAACCAGTGGCGGATGGCCGAGCTGCACGCCCGCGAAGCGCCGGACCGGGTCTGGGAGCTGGAGACGTGGGGCGCCCTGTTCGACCGTACGCCGGACGGGCGGATCTCCCAGCGCAACTTCGGCGGACACGAGTACCCGCGCCTCGCGCACGTCGGCGACCGCACCGGCCTCGAACTGATCCGCACGCTCCAGCAGAAGATCGTCTCGCTCCAGCAGGACGACTTCCGCGAGTTCGGG
Source organism: Streptomyces sp. NPDC003032 (assembly GCF_053591415.1). Taxonomy (NCBI): domain Bacteria; kingdom Bacillati; phylum Actinomycetota; class Actinomycetes; order Kitasatosporales; family Streptomycetaceae; genus Streptomyces; species Streptomyces sp. NPDC003032. Next base: position 418,992 of record NZ_JBSFTT010000003.1, read on the forward strand.
GACTACGAGGCGCGGCTGAAGGTCTTCCAGGAGTGCACGGTCACGCGCGTACTGAAGGACGGGGACCGGGTCAGCGGGACGTTCTGCTACGACCGCGAGTCGGGCCGCTTCTTCGTCCTTCAGGCGCCGAGCGTGGTCCTCGCGACGGGCGGCATCGGCAAGTCCTTCAAAGTGACGTCGAACTCGTGGGAGTACACGGGCGACGGCCACGCGCTCGCGCTGCTCGCCGGATCGCCCCTGCTGAACATGGAGTTCGTGCAGTTCCACCCGACGGGCATGGTCTGGCCGCCGTCGGTCAAGGGCATCCTCGTCACCGAGTCCGTGCGCGGCGACGGCGGGGTCCTCAGGAACTCCGAGGGCAAGCGGTTCATGTTCGACTACGTGCCCGACGTCTTCAAGGAGAAGTACGCGCAGTCGGAGGAGGAGGGCGACCGCTGGTACGACGACCCGGACCACAACCGCCGTCCCCCCGAGCTGCTTCCCCGTGACGAGGTCGCGCGGGCCATCAACTCCGAGGTGAAGGCGGGCCGCGGCTCACCCCACGGCGGTGTCTTCCTGGACGTGTCGACGCGCATGCCCGCCGAGGTCATCAAGCGGCGGCTGCCTTCCATGTACCACCAGTTCAAGGAGCTGGCGGACGTCGACATCACCGCCGAGGCGATGGAGGTCGGGCCCACCTGTCACTACGTGATGGGCGGCATCGCGGTCGACTCCGACACCGCCGCCGCACACCGCGTGCCGGGGCTCTACGCCGCGGGCGAGGTCGCGGGCGGCATGCACGGCTCCAACCGGCTCGGCGGCAACTCCCTGTCCGACCTGCTCGTCTTCGGGCGGCGCGCGGGGCTGCACGCGGCGCGGTACGCGGCCGGGCTCGCCGCCGACAGCAGGCCCGTGGTGGACGAGGTGCAGGTGGACACCGCGGCGGCCGAGGCGCTGCGGCCGTTCAGCGCGGAGGGCCCCGAGGACGGGGCGACGCCGGAGAATCCGTACACCCTCCATCAGGAGCTCCAGCAGACCATGAACGACCTGGTCGGCATCATCCGCCGCGAGGCCGAGATGGAGCAGGCCCTGGAGAAGCTCGCCGAACTGCGGGTGCGGGCGCGGCGGGCCGGGGTCGAGGGGCACCGCCAGTTCAACCCCGGCTGGCACCTCGCGCTCGACCTGCGCAACATGCTGCTGGTCAGCGAGTGCGTCGCGCGGGCCGCCCTGGAGCGCACGGAGAGCCGCGGCGGCCACACCCGCGAGGACCATCCGGCGATGAACCGCGAGTGGCGGCGCGCCAATCTGCTCTGCCGGCTCGTCGACCCGACCGGCGGTCTGGCCGCCACCGATCCCGTACGCGGTCAGATCGACCTCGTCCGTGTGACGACCGAGCCCATCCGCCCGGACCTGCTCGCCCTCTTCGAGAAGGAGGAGTTGGTCAAGTACCTGGCTGAAGAGGAGCTGTACGAGTGAGTTCGTACGACGCGCGATTCAAGGTCTGGCGCGGGGATCCGGACGGCGGTGACCTGGAGGACTTCAAGGTCGAGGTCAACGAGGGCGAGGTCGTCCTCGACATCGTCCACCGCCTCCAGGCCACCCAGGCGCCGGACCTCGCGGTGCGGTGGAACTGCAAGGCGGGCAAGTGCGGTTCGTGCTCGGCGGAGATCAACGGCCGGCCACGGCTGATGTGCATGACGCGCATGTCGGTCTTCGAGCGCGACGAGGTCATCACGGTGACGCCGCTGCGGGCCTTTCCCGTGGTGCGGGACCTGGTGACGGACGTCGGCTTCAACTACACGAAGGCGCGCGAGGTCCCGTCCTTCGTCCCCCCGGCGGAGCTGGGGCCCGGCGAGTACCGCATGCAGCAGGCCGACGTGGACCGGCCGCAGGAGTTCCGCAAGTGCATCGAGTGCTTCCTGTGCCAGGACACGTGCCATGTGGTGCGCGACCACGAGGAGAACAAGGGGGCCTTCGCCGGGCCGCGCTTCTTGATGCGGGTCGCCGAGCTGGACATGCATCCGCTGGACGCGGCGGCGGAGGCCGGCCTCGACCGCAAGCGGACCGCGCAGGACGAGCACGGGCTCGGCTACTGCAACATCACCAAGTGCTGTACGGAGGTGTGCCCCGAGGGGATCAAGATCACGGACAACGCGCTGATTCCCTTGAAGGAGCGGGCCGTAGACCGGAAGTACGATCCGTTGGTGTGGCTGGGGAACAAGATCCGGCGGCGGGCGGAGTAGAGAGCCCCGGGGGTTCTGGGGGTAATCCCCCAGCTGGGATTTCCGTGATTTCCCCCATGGTCGCGAGGGGGCGGTGACGATCAGCATGGAGGCATGACTTCTCGTGCTTCCCTGACCCGTCGTTCGCTCATCGGGCTCGCCGCCGCGGGGCTCGCGACGGCCACGCTGTCCCTGCCCGCGCCCGCGGCGGCGGCCCCGCGGGCGCCCGCCACCGCCGCCGCCGCCCGCCTGCCCGCGCCCACCGGGCCGTACGCGACAGGGACCGTGTCGGCCCGGCTAGTGGACCGCTCGCGGCACGACCCGTGGGTGCCCTCGCAGCCGTACCGGGAGCTGATGATCAGCGTCTGGTACCCGGCCGCGCCCGCCTCTGCCTCCGGCTCCGGCTCCGGCGAGGGACACCCCCGGGCCCGCTATATGGCGCCCGGCGCCGCCGCCCGCTGGGACGCCACCTCGCCGCACGGCATCCCGAAGGGCGCCCTCGACTTCGCGGCCCTGCGGACACACGCCCGGGAGGGAGCCCCGGCCGACACCCGCGGTGGGCGGCGCCCCGTGCTGGTGTACGCGGCGGGGGCGGGCGACCCGCGCACATGGGGCACGGCGCTGGTCGAGGAGATGGCGAGCCGCGGCTATGTCGTGGTGACCGTCGACCACACCTATGAGAACCCCGGAGTGCAGTTCCCCGACGGCTCGGTCAAGGACGACGGGCCGCTGCGCGAGGCGCTCGCCGAGGCGAAGCGGAACGGCACCATGTCCGCCCTGCTCAAGAAGACCCTGGACGTCCGGGTCGCCGACTCCAGGTTCGTCCTCGACCGCCTCGGCTCGCTTCCGCACGGCCTGTCCGCGGTGGTCGACCGGCGGCGGGTGGGCATGTTCGGCCACTCCGCGGGCGGGATCGCCGCCGCGCAGACGATGTACGAGGACCGCAGGGTCAAGGCGGGCATCGACCTGGACGGCACGCTGGAGTTCAACCCCGAGCCGAACGGCACAAACCTGATGCCGGTGGCGCGGCACGGCCTGGACCGGCCGTTCCTGCTCATGGGCCGCGAGGGCAGCGACCGCACGACCGAGCCGTCCTGGCGCGAGTTCTGGTCCCACAGCACCGGCTGGAAGCGCAACCTCACGCTGCGGGGCTCGCGGCACCAGACGTACACCGACCTGACCGCGCTGCTGCCACGGGCCGGCGTGGACCGCGCGACCGTCGAGGAGCACATAGGCACGGTCGTCCCGGCGCGGGCGGTGACGGCGCAGCGGGCCTACGTGGTCTCGTTCTTCGACCGGTGGCTGAAGGGGGAGGACGACGGACTGCTGGCGGCGCCTTCGAAGCGGTACCCGGAGGTGGGGTTCGCGGGGTGAGGTCTGCCGGGGGGGGGACGATCGCGCTCCCGCGCCGCGCGCCGCGCGCCGGGGCCCCTGTGCCACACTGCCGCGCATGCGAATATCCCGCACCGTCCGCCCCTGCGTGGCCGTGCTGCTCACCGGCGCGTTGAGCGTGGGCACGGCCGGTTGCTCCCTGCCCGGCGGTGACGGTGACGGCGGCGAAGGCACCGGGCTGGAGCGTGCGCTCGACGCGGTCCCGGCCTCGGCCGCCGACCAGGCGGTCACGTACCGGGACGTGCGGACCGTGCGACGGCTCCTTGCCAAGGAGCCGTCGCTCTACCGCGGCCTGGAGGGCTTCGGCATCCTCGAAGTCCTCCAGCGCGACTACACGGGCGGAAACATCCGCGCGGACTGGGGGTTCGACGAGAAGGACGTGCGGGCCTCCGTGCTGGTCGGCCAGAGTTCGCTGCTGACCGGCGAGTTCGACACGGAAGCGGTCGGGCGTGCGATGAGGAAGCAGGGCTACAAGGCGGCGGACACGGAGGGAGGCACCCGTTTCAAGAAGGGCGGCGAAGCGGGGACCTACGAGGTCTCCGGCTCGGCCCGTGTCGCCAACCGTTCGGACGTCAGGCTCGGCCTCTCCGCGCCCGGCACGTCCCTGCGCGACGACAAGGCGTACGCGGCGGTCGCCGACTGCCTCGGTGACGTGTACGAAGCGACGTTCTACTCGAAGCGGCAGGACGCGGACGCCGTGCTCTTCGCGATCGGCGGACGGCTCGGCAAGGACGGCACCTCCTCCTCGGAGACGCTCTGCGCGCGGACCGCGTCGAAGAAGGCGGCCGAGACCACCGCCGCCGCCCTGCGCGAGAAGACGGCCCCCGGGGAGCGCTACGCGGGCTCGAAGGTGACCGTCGGCAAGGGCGAAACCCCGCTCGTCACGATGACCTGGAGGAACCGCCCCAAGACCGGCCTGCGCCCCAGCGACAACGACAGGACGGCGGAGCTGCCGGGGTTGCTGGCGTGGGGGCGGGGGTGACGTGGCCGGCTTCGACGCCGGGGCCGCTGGTGCCGGGACCGCTGCTCGGCTCCGGGCGCACCGCCGACGTCTACGCGCTGGACGAGGCCTGGGACGCCTGGCGTCCCGCGTGGTTCAGCCAGTGGAGGTACCAGGGAGCGAAGGTGACCTTGCCCGGCTTTCCCACGGACTCGACCGGGAGCAGGCCCTCGGCCGCCGCCCTCACGCCGTGCCACATCGTGCCGCGCTCCGGGCCCGTGGCGGCCAGCAGCGTGCCCCCATGTTCGGCCGACGTCACGGCCGATGTTCCGGTCACCGTACGCGGCCGCCGCGCAACGGCTAGCGTGGCGTGGTCCCGTCGGGCCTGAACGGGCCGCCGTGACCCGGCACGATCAGGTCAGCCGCGGCGATCACCCGGAGCCGGGAGGCGCGCAGTACCTCACGGTCAGGGGCCACCGGGTCGTCCACCGGGCCGTCCGCGTGCCACCACAGGTCGCCCGCGAAGGCCACCACGCCCGCGTCCGTGCCCGCCAGCAGCGTGATGTCCTCGACGCTGTGGCCCGGGGTGCGGATCAGCCGTAGCGACGGGGTGAGTTCGTACCCCTCCGCGTCGCGGTTCCGCCACTGATCGCCGAGGTACTCCACCTTGTGGTCGTGCACCCGGGCCCGCCCGAACAGGCCCACGTTCATGGTGTTGTCCGGGTGGTGGTGGCTGAGCACCACGTCGGTGATGTCATCGGGGCCGAGCCCCAACTCCGCGAGCGGCGCGAGGATGTGGTCACGGCTCGCCACCATGCCCGGGTCGAAGATCACATGCCGGCCGGCGTCGGCCATGTAGGAGACGGTGGCGGCGACCCCGGGGCCGGTGGAGCCGACGTAACCGGTGGTCAGGATCGTGTATACGGCGCTGCGGCCGAGCGGTGCGTCTGTCATGGCTTTGATCTTTCCGGGTGCGCGGACCGTCCACGAGTGGCACAGCTGCCCCTGATCGCAGGATTAGTGCCACGCTCACCAACACGCGTCAGTGCCATACGTCAGTGCCACACTGCGCAGGTGTCGCATGCGCCTCCCTTCATGACCGTCGCCGCCTACACCCCGCCCGGCGTCGGCCTGCTCGCCGTCGGCATCGTCACCGAGGTCTTCGCTCGGCACGGCGAGGCAGCACCAGGTTTCGACTTCGTCCTCTGCGCCGACCGGCCGGGGCCGGTCGCCACCGACGTCGGCGTGCCGCTCACCGTCAGGCACGGCCTGGACCGGCTCGCCTCCGCCGATCTGGTGATCGCCCTGCCCTGGGCGGACTTCCGCACGCCGCCCCCCGCCCCCGTGCTCGACGCGCTGTCCGCCGCGCACGAACGCGGCGCACTGGTCGCGGCCCACTGCGTCGGCGCTTTCGCGCTCGCCGCCGCCGGACTGCTCGACGGCCGACGGGCCACGACACACTGGCGGTTCGCCGAACTGCTCGCCCGCCGCCACCCGGACGTCACCGTCGAACCGGACGCCCTCTACATCGACGAAGGACGCGTCGTCACAGGCGCGGGAGCCGCCGCGGGCTTCGACCTCTGCCTGCATCTGCTGCGCCGGGAGCACGGAGCGGCGATGGCCAACGCGGTCGCGCGGGACGTGGTGCTGCCCTCCCACCGCGACGGCGGGCAGGCGCAGTACCTGGCCGCCCCCGCCCCCGAGGACAGCCGCGACGAGCGGCTCGTGGAGGTGCTCGCGTGGGCCCGCGAGAACCTCCACGAGCCGCTTCCCGTCGCGGAACTGGCCCGGCGCGCCATGATGAGCAAACGCTCCTTCGCCCGCCGCTTCACCGCGGCGACCGGCACCACTCCCCACGCCTGGCTGCGGAACCTGCGGCTGAGCGGCGCCGAGGAACTCCTGGAGACCACGGACCTGCCGGTCGAGGAGATCGCCCACCGCGTCGGATACGGAAGCGCGGCCGTCCTGCGCGAACAGTTCGTGCGCCGCCGCGGGGTGCCGCCCCGCTCCTACCGCCGCTCGTTCACCAGTACGCCGTGACGCCGCGACGCCGCCGGGCTCGGTCCCTCCCGGTCGCGACGCCCGGAATAGGGTCATACGCTCCACAATGTGACGCCGACCCCGTCCAGAGCCTCGCCGGCAGCCGCGGTCGCCGTGGCCGTGTTGCTCGCCTGGTCTCCGCTGCTGTCTCCCGCGCCGCCCGCCTTCGCCGAGGACCCCGTCACGCTCTCCCGCACGGGCCGGATCACCGACAGGACGGACGCCCTCGGGGGCGGCCGGCAGTTCGCCTGCTCCGTGGACAGCGACTCGCGGCTCAGCGACGCGCAGTTCCAGGAGGTGGCCACCACCGCGATCCGGCCCGTGCCGACCCCCTCCCTCACCCCCGGCCCGGCCGACCCCGGCGGCGACGGTGACTCGGTCACCGGTGATCTGGTGCTGCCCGTGCTGGCGGCGGGCGTGGTCGTGGTCGCCGCGGCGGTCGCGTACAGGCGGCGGAAGAAGCGGTTCACGACGCGTACGACGCCGGGCGGCGGCTGGGGCGGGGGTACGGGCGCACGCGCGGGCAGGGACCTCACCCCTCTGCCCGAGCTCGACAAGCAGGCCCGTCTGCTGCTCGTCGAGACCGACGACGCGATCCGCACCGGCACCGAGGAACTCGGCCTCGCGACCGCCCAGTTCGGCGAGGACGCGGCCAAGCCGTTCGGTGAGGCGCTCGCGTACGCGCAGTCGGAACTGACCGCGGCGTTCCGGCTCCGGCAGGAGCTGGACGACGCCTTCCCCGAGGACGAACCGACCCGGCGCCGCGTGCTGGACGAGATCATCGCGCACTGCACGCGGGCCGACCGGCGCCTGGACGCGGAGACCGCGGGCTTCGACGAGCTGCGCGCCCTGGAGAAGAACGCGGCGCAGGGCCTGGAGCATGCCTGGACCGCGTTCCGGCAGGTCGAGGCGCGTACCGACGCGGCCGTCAGCACCCTGGCCGGGCTCCGTCGGACGTACGCGCCGACCGCCACCGCCGCCGTGCTCGGCCATGTCGAGCAGGCCAAGGACCGCCTCGCCTTCGCCACCGCCCACCTCGACCGGACCCGGCGGTCCGTCGACGCGGGCGAGAGCGGCGGGGCCGCCGTGCATCTGCGCGCGGCCGAGTGCGCCGTCCACCAGGCGGGCACGTTCGTGGACGCGGTCGACCGCCTCGCCGCCGAGCTGGCGCAGGCCGCCGAGAGGCTGCCCGGCGCGCTCACCGACACCGAGGCCGACCTCGCCGACGCGCGCGGCCTCCTCGAAGGCACCGCGCACGGGGTCTCCACAGCGGACCTGCGGGGCCGTGTCGCGCGTGCGGAGGCGGTGATCGCCGAGGTGCGGGGCCGGATGGCCGCCGGACCCCACGACCCGATCGCGGCCCTGCGCCGCGTGGAGGAGGCCGACGCGGCGCTCGACGCGGCGCTGGCGGGCGCCCGGGAGCGCGAGGTCACCGACCGGCGCGCCCGCGACCTGCTCGCCCAGGCCCTGCCCACCACGCGAAGCTCGCCGACCTTCGGGCGCGGCGCGATCAGCCGGTGGCGCGCGCCAGGACGGCGCGGGCGCGGAACCAGATGATGGACGCGGCCCGGAACATCGACGTGCTGGACCCGGCCGGGTGAGAGTCTGCCGGGGTCCGTGGACCGACGGGCGTCAGAAGAGGCTGAGCAGCGCCTCCGCCGCGTCCATCGGCTCGCTCTCCCCGTCGGGGAGCGGCAGTTCGAACCACACCGTCTTGCCCTGCGGGGTCCTGCGCGAGCCCCACCCGGCGCTGAGCAGGCCGACCAGCTGGAGCCCGCGCCCGCCCTCGTCGGTGTCGCGCGCCCGGCGCCGGCGCGGCTGGACGAAGCCGCCGTCCCAGACCTCGCAGACCAGCGTGCGGTCGAGCAGCAGACGGAGCCGGATCTCGCCCTCGCCGTAGCGCAAGGCGTTGGTGACCAACTCGCTGACCAGCAGTTCCGCCGTGTCGCAGAGCCGCTCCAGGCCCCAGGAGCGCAGTTGGTCGCAGGCCCGTTCGCGGGCGCGGCCCACCGACTTGAGGTCGCGCGGCAGCGTCCAGTCGCCGACGTGCTCCGCGGGCAGGCCCTCGACGCGTGCCGTGAGGAGCGCGATGTCGTCCTCGCCGTGGTGGGTGTCGAGGGTGTTCAGGATGTGGTCGCAGACGTCCTCCAGGGCGGGAGGGGCGTCGTTGAGGGCGCGTACGAGCGCGTTCAGGCCCTCGTCGAGAGGGTGGTCGCGGGATTCGACGAGGCCGTCGGTGTAGAGCGCGAGGAGGGCGCCCTCGGGGAGTTCGACCTCGACGTCCTCGAAGGGCTCGCCGCCGACGCCGAGCGGCATGCCCGGGGGCACATCGAGCATGAGCGCCGGTTCGCCCGGTTCGACGAGGACGGGCGGCAGGTGTCCGGCGTTGGCGATGGTGCAGCGCCGGGTGACGGCGTCGTAGACGGCGTAGACGCAGGTGGCGAGGTAGACCTCGCTGAGGTCGGCGTCCGCCGCCTTGCGGGCCGCACGGGTGCTCTGCTGCGGTCCCGCGGGGTTGCCGAGGCCGCGGGCGATCTCGTCGAGGGCGGAGAGGACCTCGGCGGGCTCCGTGTCGAGGAGCGCCAGGGTGCGTACGGCGGTGCGCAGCTCGCCCATGGCGACGGCGGCGCGCAGGCCGCGGCCCATGACGTCGCCGACGACGAGGGCGGTGCGGTGGCCCGGCAGTTCGATGACGTCGAACCAGTCGCCGCCGACCTCCGTGGCGGCGTTGCCCGGCAGATAGCGGCAGGCGATGTCGAGGCCGGACGCCTCGGGGTCGCCGGGCGGCAGCAGAGACCGTTGCAGTATCAGCGCGCGTTCATGCTCGCGGCGGTAGAGGCGGGCGTTGTCGATGCAGACGGCGGCGCGCGCGGCCAGTTCGACGGCGAGCGCCCGGTCACGCTCGCCGAAGGGTTCGCTGCCCTTCGTACGGGAGAACTGGGCGAGGCCGACCACCGTGTCGTGGGCGACCATCGGCACGGCGAGCGTCGACTGGATGAGGCCACCGGTGAGGCGGCTCGCGGACCCGTCGTGCTCGGCGGTGGTCAGCCGGGGCCGGGCGGCGCGCAGGGCGTCGGCGCAGGGCGAGGTGAACGCGAAACGGTGCACGGCGCCGACGTCGACGGGGGCGGTGCCCGCCGGGAACGGGGCGTCGGCGACGGCGCTCGCGAAGGCCACGCGGCGCAGTTCCGCGCTGCCGTCGGCGAGGCCGGGCGGCGCCTCGTCGCCGTCGAGCAGACCTTGGTACAGGTCGACGGAGGCGAGGTCGCAGAAGCCGGGGACGGTGACGTCCAGGAGCTCTCTGGCGGTCGTCTCCAGGTCGAGGGAGTTTCCTATGCGGGCGCCCGCCTCGTTCAGGAGGGCGAGGTTGCGGCGGGCGTGGGCGGCCTCGCGGGCGGCGGCGTGCCGCCGGGTGACGTCGGTGCCGAGGCCCGCGACGCCGATGGGGCGGCCGGAGCCGCTGTGCACGCGGTAGAGGTTGATCGACCAGTGCCTGCGTTCGGTGCTGCCGGGAGCGGGGCCGACGATCTGCATGTCCGTCACCGAGTCGCCGGTCTCCAGGACCCGCTTCAGGGCGGCGGCCATGCGGTCGGCCTCGTGGCGGGGCAGGTAGTCGTGGACGGTGCGGCCGCGGTGGTCCTCGTCGCCGCCGCCGAAGACGTCGACGAAGCGGCGGTTGGCGCGCTGGACCCGTAGATCCGTGCCGAACAGCAGGAAGCCGAAGGGAGATTGGCCGAAAATCGCCTGCGAGGCGGCGAGGTCCGTCTCGATCTGCCGGAGCGCGCGGATGTCCACGACGATGCAGACCGCGGCCCGTTCGCCGTCCTCCGTGCCGGTCGGCATGACGTAGACCTCGGCGATGCCCTCCAGGCCGGTTCCGCCCGCGCCGGCCTCATCGGGCACACGGAAGGGGACGACGCCCGTCCACTCCCGTCCGTCGAGGATCTCCGCCATCTTGCGGTGGCCGCCGGCGCGCAGCTCGGGCGGTACGAAGGCCTCGATGGGGTCCTTGCCGACGGCGTCCCGCGCGGCCACGCCGAACAGCCGCTCGGCCCGGACGCTCCACTGGTCGACGAGACCGTCGGGCCCGATCGAGAACGAGGCGACCTTGATGTAGTCATAAATGGAACCGGGCGGACTGCTCTGCCAGATCTCATCAACGGCGCCCCCAGCAACCGGCACACCTGCGGACCCATGTCCCGCCACTCCACCGCCCGGCCCGGCGCCCGTGGCATCACCGGTCGGGCCGGTACCCGTCGTGCCACCGGTCGGCCCGTCACCCGACGCGCCACCGGCCCGTCCGTCGCCCCTCGCACCACCGGCCGGCCCGGTACCCGTCGTGCCACTGCTCAGCCCGTCACCCGACGCACCACCGCTGAGCCCGTCATCCGACGCACCGGTCCGCCCACCGCCCGTCGCGCCACCGCTCAGCCCGGCCCCCGCCACGCCACCGCCTGGCCCGTCGCCCCTCACGCCACCAGTCGATCCACCGGCCGCCCGATCGCCCGACGGCCGGTCGGCCTGTGCGTCGCGCGACGGACCCTCGGGCTCCGTCGCCTTCGCTGGTATCTCGCTCACGCGAACCGTCCCCTCCAGCTCACCGCGTCCGGCACCGGTCGCCGCGTACGGCTGACCGCAGTATCCAGCACTACGGACCGGCCCCACACGGCGTTCACGATCACAGCACGGACTCGACGCTTTTTGGCCCGTGCCACTCTTGTGCGACGCCCTTGGCACACTGCCAGTCTTCTAACCCGGCAGCGCCAGCTCGAACCACACCGTCTTCCCCGTCCTGCCCGTGCGGCCCGGCCGCGTCCCCCAGCGCCGCGAGGAGCGGGCCACCAACTGGAGGCCGCGTCCGCCCTCGTCGTCGAGGGTGGCCATGCGGGCCAGGGGCGGGTCGGGCAGCGGATCGGACACCTCCACCAGCAGGCTCCCCAGAGGGTCGAGAGGGCGTACGAGGCGTACGCCGATGGGGCCGGAGGCGTGCCGCAGCGAGTTGGTGACCAGCTCGCTGACGAGCAACGCGGTGACGTCACCGAGGGGCGTGAGACCCCAGTCGCCGAGCTGCGCGCGCACGACGGAGCGGGCGGTGCGGACGGCGCCGGGGTCCGCGGGAAAGTCCCACTCGGCGCAGTCGCCTTCGGTGTCGATCACGCCGATCACTTCCAGACCAGAGGGCTGAACCTGTCCGGTTTCGGGTGGTTAATTGGCACATACCCGATATCCCGGCGCCTTTACCGCGCAAGGGGGCGCCCTATGGCACGAACGGCGTAGGAGGTGCCTCAGCCGCTGCTGGTCAGGGTGCGGTCCAGGAGAGGGAGCAGGCGGTCCCAGTGGCGCTGGAGCGCGGCGGGACTGAACGCGTCGGTGTCGGACATGGTGAAGCCGTGGACGGTGTCGGGGTAGATCTCGGAGGTGTAGGTGACACCCGCGGCGTCCAGGGCCTGGTTGAGCCGGCCGAGCTCCTCGGGCGTCAGGTCCGTCGCGGCGTGGCCGAAGTGGACCTCGGCGGCGAGGCGGCGCAGACTCTCGGGCCCGTCGGCGCCCACGGGGCCGTGGAACGCGGCGAGGGCGGCCACCCGGCCGGGGTGGGCCGCGGCGGTGCGCGTCGCCAGGAGGCCGCCTATGCAGTAGCCGGTCACCGCGACCGGTCCGGCGGCGACCTCGGGCTGGGCGGTGAGGCAGCCGAGATACGCGTCGGCGTCGCTCAGGGCGCGTTCGACGGTGTGCTCCTCGATCCAGGGCATCAGCTGGGCGATGGCCGCGGTCCGGGCCTCTTCTCCGATGTGCTCGGGAAGTTCGATCAGCGGTGCGGGGCCGTGCCGGTAGAAGAAGTTGGGTACGAGTACGTAGTAGCCGTGCCCGGCCAGTTCGCTCGCCATCTCCCGCAGCGCGGGCCGGATGCCGAAGGCGTCCGGGTACATCAGCACGCCCGGGTGCCGCTCGCCATGGCCGGGAAAGGCGGCGAAGGCGTCGGCCCGGCCGTCGGGGGTGGGGATCTGCAGGGTCTTGGTGGGCAAGAGCTTCCTTCCTTGGAGTCACCGGCAAACGTTCGTTCGTCGCACTAACGTCATCGGCGCGAGCGACCGTACAACGTTAGTCCCACTAACGCAACGGAATAGGATGGGCGCCATGACCGGAACGGAAGCCGCGGACACGGAGAACAGGGAGAACAGGGAGAGCACGGAGAACACGGAGGACGTGCCGGACACGCCTGGCTACGGCGCACTCAAGACGCCCGACAGGCTGCGCCGACGGGTGAGCCGACTGCTGTCACAGCTGACCACCCGGTCGGACCGGCTGATCACCGAAGGGCTGGCCCGGGCCGACGCCCGCAAGTGGCACTACGCCGTACTCGCCTCACTGCAGGATTTCGGGCCGGGCAGCCAGAGCGCGCTGAGCGGGCGCACCGGCATCTACCGCAGTGACATGGTCGGCGTGCTCAATGAACTGGCCGAGCGCGACCTCGTCGAACGGGCACCCGATCCCGACGACCGGCGCCGCAACGTTGTCACGATCTCCCCCAGAGGCCGCCGCCATCTGCGCCGCCTCGACACCGCCCTGGACGAACTCCACGACGAACTGCTCGAACCGCTGAGCCCGGCGGAACGCGACCAGCTCGTGCGGCTGCTCACCCGCCTGCTGGACCACCACACCCGGGTCCCCGCGCCGGATCGCCGCACGGCCTGAGGCCGCTCAGGGCGTCAGCGCCCGCCGCCGTTCTGGTTCAGCTTCTCGATCCAGTACAACTGCTTGTGCCCGCGGTCGTCGAGGCTGTCCGCGATCTTCTGGGCCTCTGCCTTCGTCGCGAACCTGCCCACGCGATAGCGGTTGCCGTTGTCGTCCTGCCGTATGACGAGCCAGGGCAGCACCACCGTCCCGTCGTTCATCGCGCCCCTCCGCTCGCCGCCCCCGGCGCGCGCCACGCCTCGATCACTAAGGAAACCGCAATCCGCATATGCCCGAGCCTACGCCCGACCTTTACTCAGCGGATACGAGTTCGCACGAAGAGATACGTGCCGAAGGCGCCGGAGGGTAGGCAATCGGCCACCCTGGTCGGCGGCTGAGCGCCGCCTGCGCGCCGTGCGGGCGGCGCGCGGCCGACGGCGCCGCCGGGAGCGGGAGATGCTGACCCTCAGCGCGGCCGAGCTGGAGCCCACCGCGTCGACGAGGCGGCGGACCGCCCGCCCTGCCGGCCGCACGGAGAGGCACGGGGGAAGCGAGGACTGCCCGCGCGCCGACGCCACTTGACCGACTTGACCGGCCTGACCGACCTGACCGACCTGACCGACTTGACCGGCCTGACCGGCCTGACCGGCACCGATCACTTCACCGGCAGATGGTACGCGACCCGGTACCGGTCGGCGGGGACGACGACGTCGGCCGTCTCGATCGGGCGGCCCGAGGCGTAGTACGTCCGCTGGACGACGAGGACCACATGGCCGGGGACGCCGCCGAGCGCCGTCAGCTCCTCCGCGAGGCCGGGGCGGGCGCCGACCTCCTCCGCGACGTTGTCCACGACCACGTCGATGGCGGCCATCCGCTCCACCACCCCGCAGCCACCCAACGGGCCTTCCTCGGGGAGCATCACGGGCGTGCGGCCCGTGACGGCGAGGGGTTCCCAGGAAGTGGAGAGCATCATGGTCTCCCCCGCGTCCCGGAAGACGTACTTGGTGCACATCACGCGGTCGCCGACGCGGATGTCGAGCCGCTCGGCGATCCCGGCGCTCGCCTCGGCCTGCTCGCTGCGGGACTCCCAGGTGCCGCGCGCGCCGTCGGCGGCCTGCTCCTGGCGGAAGGGGGTCGAGCCGCCGTTCGCCGCGCGGTACCCGGTGCGGGCGATCTTGCGGGGGACGGGGCGCTCGCGTACGTACGTGCCGGAACCGGAGCGGCCCTCCACCAGGCCTTCGGCCATCAAAACCTTGCGGGCCTCCAGGGCGACGGTGTCCGAGACGCCGTACTCCTCGCGGATCCTGGCCTGCGAGGGGAGCCGGGTGTGCGGCGGCAGCGAACCGTCGACGATCTTCTTGCGGAGATCACCCGCGACGCGCAGATACGCCGGCTGCTCACCGAAAGTCACTGGCCACTCCCATCAGGTTGACAGACAGCTACAGCCTGGCAACCGCGGGTTGCCGACTGCAACCCAAGGCCAAGGAATCACTCGAAGTGATGATTTCTGCCCTCGCAGGTCTTTACGCGGCGCTCTTACCCGGATATGGCGAACGATCAAGCGCGCTCAGGAAACGTCCGGTCGCCGTGCGGGCGATCTGGCTGCCCCAGCCGCCCCAGTTCACGTCGAAGCAGTGGTCGGCCCACGGCAGTTCGACGTACACCACCTGAGCCCCGGACCCCTTCAGGCGCCGCGCCAGCTCGCGCGCCTGCGCCACGGGCACCGCGCGGTCCGCGCCGCCGTGCAGCAGCAGCGTCGGGGGCACGTCGTCCCGGACCAGGCGGACGGGCGAGCCCAGGCGGTAGCGGGCCGGTGCGGTGGCCGCCGAGCCGCCCATCAGGCGCGGGATCATGGGGTCGCCGCGCAGCGCGGTGCCGGCGATCAGGCGGCGCATGTCGGTGGGCCCGTAGAGCGAGACGACCCCGGACACGGAGGTGTCCCGCGCCGCGCAGGACGCCGGGACGCGGCTGTCGCCGTCGGTGTAGGCGGCGGAGAGCGCGAGGTTGCCGCCGGCCGAACTGCCCGCAAGGAGGAGCCGGTCGGGGTCGACGCCGTACACGCGCGCGTGGCGTCTGACCCAGCCGATCGCGCACTTCACGTCGCCGATCTGGTCGAGCTGGGTGGCCCGGGGCGCGAGGCGGTAGTCGATGTCGAAGACCGACCAGCCGCGCGCGTTGAACCACCTGTTCCACTCGGGGGTCTGACTGCGGTGGCCTTTGTTCCAGCCGCCGCCGTGCACCCAGACGACGGCGGGATGCCGCACCCCGGCCCGCTTCGGCAGGGCCCACAGATCCAGCTCCAACGTCTGCGGCTGCGACCGCGCCCGAGGCTGAGAGTGAGGGTGAGGGCGAGGCTGCGACCGCCCGGGGTGCGCCTCATGACCACCGCCCACGCGCGCGTACGTGACAGTGCGGGCGAGGTCGGGTGCTTTGGTGTAGTTGACACCGTCGAAATAGCTTGCGAGGGAGATCCGTTGGCCATGCCGCGCGGCCGTGCCGTACGCGGCGGCGTACGGCATCACTCCGTAGACGAGGGCCGCGAAGGAGGTGAGCAGCGTGAGCCCCGCGCACCAGGGGTGACGGTGGGCGGCGAACGCGGCGGCGACGACGCCGAGCAGCCCCGGCGCCACGAGCACGAGCCCCCAGGAGGTGATGGCGGCCGCGACGAGCACGAGGAGCGGAACGCGCGGCAGCGGGGCGGCGACCAGAACGGCGAGCGCCGTGTTCAGGAGCCCGGCGGCGAGGAGCAGGACCCGGGCCACGACGGGCGGTGGCACGACGGACGTCACACCGAAGAACTATCACAGAAACGGACAAAAACCCCGGAGCCGCAGTCGGCACCGCCTCGTCCTGGCGGCAGACCGGCCGGGTCACCGACCCGGAGCCGTACCGCGAGGACGAGGGGTGCTGAGTCAGGCGTTCACGAGGGGTCGCAGGTCAGAACTGCAGGCTCCACGTGTCGATCTTCCCGGTGTCCTGCGCCGCGTTGTCGCTGACCCGCAGCTTCCACGTGCCGTTGGCCGTCTCCGAGGAGGCGTTCACGGTGTACGTGGTGTTGATGTTGTCCGAACTGCCGCCGGTGCCGTAGCCCTTGAGGGTGTAGGCCGTGCCGTCGGGCGCGATCAGCTGGACCTGGAGGTCGCCGATGTACGTGTGCTGGATGGTCACCGGCACGCTCAGGGCCGAGGGCGCGTTGCCCGGGACGCCGGTCACGGTCACCGCGGACTCGGCTGTGGCGTTGTCCGCGATCGCGTAGTCCGTGTCGTTGGTGAACTTCGGGCCCGGCGGGTTCGTGGTGCCGCCCGTCACGTTCAGCAGGCGGTTGGGCGAGCCGGTGCCGGGGCTGGTGACGACGCCGGTCGACGAGGCGTCGACCAGCGCGGTGGAGACCTGCGCCGGAGTCGCCGAGGGGTTCAGGCCCACATAGATCGCGGCCGCGCCGGCCACGTGCGGGGACGCCATCGACGTACCGTTGATGGTGTTGGTCGCCGAGTCGCTGGAGTTCCACGCCGAGGTGATCGCGGAGCCCGGCGCGAAGAGGTCCAGGACGCTGCCGAAGTTCGAGTAGCTGGCCTTGGCGTCGGTGCTGGTCGTGGCACCGACGGTGATGGCCTCGGTCACGCGCGCGGGCGACTTGGTCGAGGCGTTGGTGGACTCGTTGCCCGCCGCGACCGCGTACGTGATGCCGGACGCGATGGAGTTGCGTACGGCCGTGTCGAGCGCGGTGTCGGCGTTGCCGCCGAGGGACATGTTGGCGACGGCGGGCTTGACCGCGTTCTTGGTCACCCAGTCGATGCCCGCGACGACCTGGGCGGTGGTGCCCGAGCCCTGGTTGTTCAGGACGCGGACGCCGACGATCTTGGCCTTCTTGGCGACGCCGTGCAGGGTTCCCGCGACCGTGCCGGCGACGTGCGTGCCGTGGCCGTGGCCGTCCTGCGCGGTGTTGTCGTTGTCGATGGCGTCATAGCCGTAGGAGGCGCGGCCGCCGAAGTCGCTGTGGGTGATGCGGACGCCGGTGTCGATGACGTACGCCGTGACGCCCTCGCCCGCGGAGTCCGGGTAGGTGTACTTCTGGTCCAGCGGCAGGGTCTTCTGGTCGATGCGGTCCAGACCCCAGGAGGGCGGGTTGTTCTGGGTCGCGGAGGCAGTGAACGTCCGGTTCTGGACGACCGCGTCGACCGCCGGGTCCGCGGCGAACTTCTCCGCCTCGGCCTCCGTGAGCTCGACCGCGTAGCCGTTGAGGGCCTTGTCGTAGATCCGCTCGATCTTGGCGCCGTACTCCTTGGCGAGGGCCTTGCCCTCGGCGGAGCGGGCCTTCGGGCCGTTCTTGTCGAGGCTCACGATGTAGCTGTTCTTGATCGTGCCGGGTGCGCCGGCGTTCTCGATCCTGCCTTCCGCCTGCCGCGCGTCGGCGGTGGCCGGGAGGGCGGAGACGACGCCGAGGGCGAGGGCCGCGACCGCTGTCGCGCTGATCCCGGCCAGTCTTCGGCGGTTGTGACGCATCACTGCCATCTGAGGGGTCCTCCTCAATAGGTGGTGCGTTGGTGGGGGATTGGTGCTTTGTGGTGCCCACACGCGCGGAGGCGGGACGCCGCGCCCGGCAGGGGCATGTCAATCGGCCCGCCTCCGTCGGGACGAAAGATTGGCGGATCCATAGGAATCCCACAAGGGTCAGGACAGGACGTGACACGCCTGCCATGCGCCCTTCACGAACCATCGCCATCAGTCGCCTCACGCGTTACGTGAGGGGCCAACAAAAAAGGCCGGTACATGGCTGGTTGGGCGCGGACGGCTGTGAGCCCGGCCGACGACGGTCATCCGACGCGCGCGGCGACGGCTTGGGCGGGGTCCCGGGGGCCCGGGGGGGCCGTGTGCGCGGCGACCGCCCCGGACGCGGTCCAGGGAGTCCGGGTGCGCGGTGATGGCCCCGGCGGGGCCCACAGACTCCATATGCGCGGCGACGACCCCGGCGCGGCCCAGGGACTCCATGTGCGCGGTGTCGACCTCCAGGTAGTGGATCACGCACCTACGCGAACCGTCCCGGTCACGGCACTAACCTGCGCGCATGACCGCCAAGCCTGCCACCCCTGCCGCCCCTGCCACCGCTGCCACGCCCGCCGCGACCGCTCTGCCGGGCCGCTTCTGCCCCGCCGACGGCACCCGCGTGGCCGCGGACTCGCTCGAATGGGCCTGCCCCGTCTGCCGCGGGCCTCTCGACCTGGACTTCTCCCCCACGCCGGCGCCCCTCAAGTCCCTCGCGGCACGCGTCAACTCACTGTGGCGGTACGCGGAATGCCTGCCGCTGACCGCTCCCGCGATCTCGCTCGGCGAGGGCCGGACGCCCCTCGTGGAGCTGACGGGGGGAATCTGCGCCAAGCTCGACTTCCTGATGCCGACGCTCTCCTTCAAGGACCGCGGCGCGGTCATGCTCGCCGCCCTCGCGCAGCGCCTCGGCCCGGACCGCGTCATCGCCGACAGCAGCGGCAACGCGGGCACGGCCGTCGCCGCGTACTGCGCGCGAGCCGGGCTTCCCTGCACCGTGTACGTCCCCGCCGGGACCTCACCGAAGAAGCTGGCGCAGATCGGCGCGCACGGGGCGCGGCTCGAAGTAGTCGACGGGGACCGGGAGTCGGCGGCGCGAGCGGCCCGTGCCGCCGCCGACGCGCCCGGCACGTTCTATGCCTCGCACGTCCACAACCCCTACTTCCTCCAGGGCACCAAGACCTACGTCCACGAACTCTGGGAGGACCTCGGCGGCCGGCTCCCGGACGCCCTGGTCGTGCCCGTCGGCAACGGAACGCTGCTGCTCGGCGCGGCGCTCGCGGTACGCGAACTGCACGCGGCGGGGCTCATCGCGAAGGCGCCCGCGCTGTACGCGGTGCAGTCCGCGGCGGTCGCCCCGCTCGCCGAGGCCTGGCGGGCCGGCGCGGACGACCTGGTCGGCGAGACGCCGGCGGCGGCCACGTCGGCGGCCACCGCGGCGGAGGGCATCGCGATCCCGCGCCCGCCCCGCGCGCGCCAGATCCTGCGGGCCGTACGTGATTCCGGCGGCGCCTTCTTCACGGTCACGGAGGAGCAGATCGCGGCGGCCCAACTGGATCTGGCCGCGCGTGGCCTGTACGTGGAATCGACGGGGGTGGCCTGCTGGGCGGCCGTACGGGACGGGGCGCTCGGTGAGCGGACCGCGGTGGTCCCGCTGTGCGGGGCGGGGGCGAAGACGGGGCTCGCGGAGGCCGTGGCGGTTTGATGCCGCTCGGGATACCGCCCGGCCTCGACGAGGACGACACGGCGCACGGCTGCATGTCGGTCCCGGCGGGCACCGCCTCA
Organism: Streptomyces sp. NPDC003032; assembly: GCF_053591415.1. Taxonomy (NCBI): domain Bacteria; kingdom Bacillati; phylum Actinomycetota; class Actinomycetes; order Kitasatosporales; family Streptomycetaceae; genus Streptomyces; species Streptomyces sp. NPDC003032. Next base: position 438,564 of record NZ_JBSFTT010000003.1, read on the forward strand.
TCTGGGCCCGACCGTGAGCTGACGCTGCCTTCAGCGGCGTCAGTTCTCCGAGGCCTCGTCCGTGCGGGCCGCCGAGAGGATCGAGTCGAGGAGCCCGGGGTAGCGGGCGTCGAGGTCGTCGCGGCGTAGCGACAGCAGGTTTTCGCGGCCCGAGGGGCGCTGCCGGATGACGCCGCTGTCGCGCAGGACCCGCCAGTGGTGGGTGAGCGTCGACTTGGAGACGCCGGTGAGGATACTGCCGCAGTTGTGCTCGCCGCCGTCCGCCAGGACGCGCACGACCTTGAGCCGCAGGGGGTTGCCCAGGGCGGACATGACCTCGTCGACACGGATCTGGTCCGGGGTGGGGTGGTGGCGGGGCGACATGGTCCCAATGTACTGCGACATTCGCACCGGGAACAGTTCGAGTATTGCCGTACCGTCCGACTGTCCGTATGTTTGCGTACAGTCGCAGTAGTCGACGTCCAAGCCCACCTCCGGAACTCCTCACCGGAGACCTTGAAAGGACGTACTCCCGCATGCCCAGGACCCGTGCCGTCCCCGGCCGTTCGAAGCCGGGGATGATCCTCGCCCTCCTCGCCCTGGCTCAACTGACCTTCGCGCTCGATCTGAACATCGTCTTCGTCGCGCTCCCCGACATCGGGGCGGACCTCGGTTTCCCGGGCCAGACACAGCAGTTGGTGGTCAGCGCCTATGTCGTCCTGGCCGGCGGCTTCCTGCTGCTCGGCGGGCGCGCGGCCGACCTCTTCGGACGGCGCCGCGTCTTCGTCCTGGCCCTCGCGCTGTACGCCGCCTCCTCGCTGGCCGGCGGCCTCGCGAACAGCCCGGCGGTCATCATCGCCGCCCGCGCGGTGCAGGGCGTCGGGGGCGCGCTGCTACTGCCCTCCACGCTGTCGCTGCTCAACACGCTCTTCGAGGAGGGGCCCCGGCGCAACAGGGCGCTCGCCGTATGGGGTGGCGCGGGCGCCAGCGGGCTGACCCTGGGCGCGCTGCTCGGCGGTCTGCTCACCGAGAGCTTCGGCTGGCCCGCCGTCTTCTACGTCAACGTCCCGCTGGCCGGGCTCGTGGCGCTGGCGGCGCTTGTCGTCATCCCCCGCGACCAACCGCGTACCAAGGGGCGGAGGTTCGATCTGCCGGGCGCGCTCACCGTCACCGGCGGATCGACCCTGCTCGTCTTCGCGCTCGTCGAGGGGCCCGAACTCGGCTGGGGATCGCCCCCGGTCGCCGGCTCCGCCGTCCTCGCGGTCGTGCTGCTCGTGGCGTTCGCCCTCATCGAGAGCCGCAGCGCCGATCCGCTGATGCCCTTCCGCCTCTTCCGCAACCGCAGCCTCACCGTCGGCTCCACCGTCACGTTCCTCTACATGGCGACCTTCGGCACCCTGCCGTACTTTCTGACCGTGCTGCTGCAGACGGTGCACGGCTTCAGCGCCCTGGAGACAGGGCTCGCCTTCCTCGTGCCGTCGGTCGCCATCGCGGCGGGCACCCAGCTGGGCGAGCGGATGACCACGCGGCTCGGCATCCGCACCACGCTGACCGGCGGCTTCGCCGTGGGTGTCGTGGGGACCGCGATTCTCGCGTTCGGCTTCGACAGCGACGCCACGTACGCCGCGCTCCTGCCCGGCCTGGTGATCTCCGGCATCGGCCAGGGCGTCGTCTGGACCGCGATGTGGATCGCCGCGGCGAGCGGCGTCGCGCCCCAGGAGCAGGGCATCGCCAACGGCATGGCCTCCACCGCGCTGAACATCGGCAACGCCATCGGTCTCGGGGTCCTCATAGCGATCGCTGACGCCGGTACGGAGGGCAAGGCGGGGGCGGTGCTGCGCGCGGCCGTCGCGGACGGCGAGTTCCTGGTCGTCCTGCTGGCCGCGGCGGGCATGCTGCTCGGCCTGCTCGCGGTGCTTGCCCTGCCCCGGGGGACGGCGTCCACCGAGGTGCGGCGGGCCGAGGCGAGGACCGACGCGGCGCAGAGGGCCGGCACCTCGGCGTGAGGGCCCCGTGGCGGGGGCCTAGTCGCCAGGTCCGTCGGCCCGCGCCCCGAAGCCCTAGCCGCGCGCCGCCGCCCCGACCATCACCGCGTGCCCCACCTCCGACAGCATCGGCAGGTCGGACGGATCGTCGCCGTAGCCGTAGCAGTCCGCCGGGTCGATGTGCTCGTACCGGGTGAGCAGTTCGCGGACCAGGCGGCGCTTCTCGTCGCCGATGACCGGGGCTCCGAGGAGTGCGCCGGTGTAGACCCGGCCGCACCGTTCCAGGCGTGCGCAGAGCACGTGCTCGGCGCCGACCGCCTCGGCCAGGGGTTCCAGGAGCGGTCTGAACGAGCCGGAGACCAGGGCGATGCTCGCGCCCTCGGCCCGGTGCCCGCGCAGCTCCGCGGCGACACCGCGTACGTAGAAGCCCTCCGCGGCGCTGCGTTCGGTGAACCAGCGGCCGGCCCACTCCTCGACCGCCGCCACCGGCTCGCCCCGCCAGGCCCGGTAGTAGGCCCGGTTGGCCTCCGAACGGGGCAGGCCCGCCGCCGTCCTCGCGCCGAGGTCCTCGCGGACGTGGGCCGCGCGGAGCGCTCCCTCGGAGCCGTATCGGCCCGCCAAGTAGTAACCGAGGAAGTCGAAGAGGCTCTTGCAGGTGATCAGCGTCTCGTCGACATCGGAGAAGACCAGACGGGGACGGGTACGGCGTTCAGACGTCGGCATGAGGAGCCTCCAGGGCCAGGTCGGGGGTGGGGGCGGGGGCGGGGGCGGGGACTTCCGACAGGGAGCGTTGTTGGGAGAGTTCGGTCAGTTCGGACAGTTCCGAGAACACGCTGCGGGCGTAGTCCACCGCCGCCTGTTCCCTGCGCAGCATCCGGTGGCCCGCCACCGTGCGTACGTCACGGCGGCACCGTTCGACGACGTCCGGGCCCGGATCCGCCGTCGGGTCCGGCCGCACGTCGGTGCGGTGGAGCCGCTCGACCGCGCGGGCCAGCAGTCCGACGACCGAGGCCGCGATGCGCCGGTTCCGCGCGACGTCCCGAGCGGTCCAGGCGTCGGCGTCGGCGCGCTGTGCGGCGTCGCGCAGCAGGAGTTGCGCGGCCTCGATCTCGTCCGACGAGAGTGCCAGGACCCTGTGCAGTCGCAGGGCGGCGGAGTCGGGGAGGTCGCGCGCGCGGCGCGCCGCCCACTGCGACCACGCCTCCAGGGCGTGGCGTGCGGCGCCGAGGGCGGGGGCGCAGAAGAGGAGGCCGCCGCCGAGCTGGGCGGGGACGGTGTGGCACCGGGCCCGGCCGGGGCCGGGGGTACCGGCGGTCAGGTCGGCCATGAGAAAGGAGCGGTGCCGGGGCACGGCGACGGACTCGACGACGACGGTATGGCTACCGGTCCCGCGCATCCCCTCGGCCCGCCAGGTATCAAGGACAGCAACCTGCGCACGCGGCACGGCGAAGACCCTGCATCGACCACCGCCCGGTTCGCCGGGTGCGCCTTGCTCGGGCTGCTCGGCGGGTCCGGCCGACCTGGCGGGTGCGGCGGGTCCGGCCGACCTGGCGGGTGCGGCGGGTCCGCCCGGCTCGGCGGGCCCGGCGTGACCGGCGCGACCGGTGGGCCCAGCCGATTGCGCGGGCCCAGCCGGTCCGACAGGTCCAGTCGGCCTGGCGGGTGCGGCGGGTCCGGCCGACCTGGCGGGTGCGGCAGGTCCGCCCGGCTCGGCGGGCCCGGCGTGACCGGCCCGACCGGTGGGCCCAGCCGATTGCGCGGGCCCAGCCGGTCCGACAGGTCCAGCCGACCTGGCAGGCCCGGCAGGCCCGGCCGTTCCAGTCGGTCCGGCAGGCTCAGCGGTTCCGGCAGGCCCGGCCGTTCCAGTCGGTCCGGCAGGCTCAGCGGTTCCGGCCGACCCAGCAGACCCAGCAGACCCAGCAGACCCAGCAGACCCGACCGACCCAGCAGTCCCGGCAGACCCGACTGACCCAGCAGACCCAGCAGACCCAGCAGACCCGGCAGACCCGGCAGACCCGGCGAGTTCGGCAGACCCGGCAGGCCCGCCGAGTTCGGCACGCCCAGCCGATTCAGCAGGCCCGCCCGGCTCCATAGACGTAAGCAGCAGCCAGTCCGCGAAATCCACCCCGCTCGCGTACGTCCACGTGCCGCTCAGCAGCCAGCCGTCCCGGGTGGGTACGGCCTCGCCCGATGCCGTCATCACGGCGGTGATCCGCGTGTCGGGTGAGGCCGCCCAGAGGTCGCGCTGGCCGTCGGGGGGCAGATAGGCGGCGAATCTTCCGTGGGCGGCCCACAGCGTGCCGCACCACGCCGCCGACGCGCAGCCCGCGCCGACCGCGGCGGCCGCGTCGAGGAGGGTGCCGAAGGTGCCTTCCGTCCCGCCCCAGGCCCGTGGCACGAAGTGCCGGGCGAATCCGGCGCGGGTCAGCAGCCCCGCGGTCTCGTCGTGCAGCCGTCGCTCCCGCTCCGCGCCGCCGGCGTGGACGGCCGCGGACCTGGCGGCGTTCGCCACCGCGGCGGGCGGCAGCACGGGGCCGTCGGCACGCCGATGTCCCGCTGCTGAACTCTGTGACTGAATCATCTGTGGCATACACCCCTAGGGCCGATTAGAATTCGTTCTTGAACGTATCTTTAACGCCGTCGGTCCCTCGCCGCTCGATCCCCAGTGAAGGAGGTGTGCACCTTGCCGAAGCAAGCACGGGCCTTGCGCACATACGACGCCGTCCTGGACGCCGCCGCCTATGAGTTCGCGCGATACGGCTACGCGAACACCAACCTGCAGAAGATCGCCGACCAGATCGGCCTGACGAAGGGCGCCCTCTACGGCCACTTCTCCAACAAGGAGGAGCTGGCCGCCGTACTCTCCGCCCACCTGGCCGCCGCGGTCGAACTCCCCCTCGGTGAGGCGAAGGCCTCCACCGGTCCGGCGCTCGACCGGCTGCGGAGCCTCATGCTCACTCTGGGAGAGCTCTTCCAGGGCGATGTGCGCGCCCGCGCCGCGCTGCGGCTGACGCTGGAGACCGCTCAGGCCTCAGGGGTCACCGCCGGCCTGCTGGAGGAGACCCACTCCGTCGTGCGGCGACTGGTGGGCGAGGTGCAACAGGAGGGGCACTGGGAGCCCTCGGCGTCCGCCAAGGCCGTGGCCGACCTGCTCGTGGCCGCGTTCTTCGGTGTGTTCTGGATGGGCTCGGCCGCCGAACGGCCGGAGTCGGGCAGCCGGGTGGCCGCCATGTGGAACGTCCTGGCCCACGCCCTACGGGGCAAGCCCGGTCAGTGAGGCAAGCTCGGGCCGGTGGTCCGTCGGCCGTGGCTCGTCGCGCGGGCCGACGCCCGCCCATGTCATGTCGGTCCTGGCCAGCAGGGTGTCCCCCTGGAGGGCCGCGACGCGCAGCCGGAAGGCGTCCGCCGGCGTGGCGCCGGGCACGCTCTGCTCCACCAGGAGACTGATCGGCGCGTCCAGCTCCGCGAAGGCCGCGCACTCCACCTGGGCGCCGACCAGCGCGAACACCCGGTCGCCGAGCGGCTCCTCGATCCTCTCGTGCACACAGAGGTGGCCCAGCTGGCGGAACCCCTCCATCAGGACCATGAGCGGCACGTGGTCGGTGGGGTGGTCGAAGAGCACCGCGTGGTCGCGGTCGAGGCGCAGCCGCCAGTCCCCGTCCGGCCAGCAGCGCTCCAGGACGCAGTCCTTCCAGCGCAGCCGGCCCACGCGGCGCGGCGGCACGAGCGGCGCGGTGGATTCGCGGACCACGGCCCGGACCGGCGGGGCGTCGCCGCCCCATGCCAGCCGCCGCAGCAGGCCGTAGCGCCTGTCGTCCATGACGTAGACCCGCAGCGTGCCGATGCCGCACAGCTTGCCGTCCACGAGCATCCGTACGTCGAGCCGCGCCCCCCTGGGACGGCCCTCCTCCCAGGACCACTCCGCGTCGAGGATCACGGGGACGGGGACGCCGCTGACGCGCAGCGCGGCCGGATCGGTGATGTCGAAGGACAGGTCACGTCCGACGAACCGGTGCCCGAGCGGCACCTCGCAGTACTCGTGGGCCACGTAGAGGAGGGCCTGGCGGATGGTCTCCGCGAACAGCATCGGATCGCTGATGCCCTGCTGGTCGGGGTGGTAGAGCGCGTGGTCACGCGGCCACTGGGCCGCGATCGAGAAACGGCTGTCGCTTACACGACAGCCGTCCGTGACGAAGACCTCCGCGATCGAGCTGCGGTGCACCAGCTCGCGCGGGACGGGTCTGAGAAACGTGAGGCCAGGTGCCGTGAGAGCCATTGATCCGGCGTCCCGGTTTCTGGAACTATCGATGAGCACGACCGACTTCTGAGACAACGCTTCCCCCAAATCAGGACGAACTCTTGCCGGAGAACAGACGTGTGAAGCCTTGCTGCGCGGGAATTAATATACCTGCGAGAAGGTATATTTCAAGGGTTGAAACCATGTTCGGTCACCATCAACCGCCCGCCCGGACAGACCAGTTGGCGCACTGGTAGCCGAAAGCGCACCTCATAGGCCGCACCCACCCCTGGACCAGCGCGCACTCCCAGATCCGATCAGATCGACCGAGCACGATATGGAAGCCATGAGCAACGAACGCAAGGCACCGCTGTCCCCTCTCCAGACCGGCACCTCGGCCGACGACACGTCGCACCTCAAGCAGGAGCGGGCGCTCCACACCCGCAGGACGATCCTCGACGCGGCGGCCTCGGTCTTCGCCGAGACCGGCTTCCCCGCCGTGACCATCAAGGACGTCGCCGACAAGGCGGAGCTGACCAAGGGGGCCGTCTACTTCCACTTCGCCAACAAGGAGGCGATCGCCGCCACCGTGGCGCACGAGTTCTACCGGCGGCTGAACGAGATCATCGCCCCCGTCCTGGACGGCGACCAGTCCTCGCCGGAGACGGTGGTGAACGTCCTGATGGCGGTGGCCCGCGGCTTCCGTGACGACGACTTCATCAAGGCCGGCTCCCGGCTCCAGATCGAACGCCCGTACATCAAGGCCGACATGCCGATCCCCTACGTCGGCTTCACCGACCTGCTCACCGAGCTTCTGGAGAACTGCCGGAAGGCGGGGACGCTGGAGACCGCCGACCCGGCCGCGCTGGCCCGCGTGCTGCGGGCGGCTCTCTTCGGCGCCCAGCACATCTCCTGGGTGCAGGCGAACCGCCAGGACGTCATCGAGCGCGTGCAGGAGATCGTCGACGTCTTCCTGCCGGCGTACCGGGCGGCGCCCTGACCGACGCGGCGGTCAGTCGAGGAAGGCCGCCTCGATCCAGCGGCGCACCCCGCGCGGGCGCATGCGGTGCAGCGCGCCCACGGTGTCCGCCACCTGGTGCGCACCGCCGACGGCGAGGAACTTCTCGCGCACCATCTCCGAGTGCCGCGAGCGCGTGTCGGGTCCCGCCGCGCCGACCGGGATGAGCCGGCCGCGCGTCACCGTACGACCATCGGTCAGCCGTACGGTGACCCGGGCGCCGGTCGCCTTCGTCGAGCGGGAGAAGTCCTCGCCGGCCGCGCCGACGCTGCCGACCAGGTCCACCAGTTCGTCGCCGCCGAAGCCGCGCAGCCAGGGCGCGGCCAGCGGGCCCGCCTCGCGCACGGCCTCGCCGAACGGCGCGTCGGACAGGAAGAGTTCGCGGGTCATGTCCGTGTCGTGCTCCAGGCGCACGCGGCGGGCCAGCGCCCAGCGGTCGGGGTCGTCGAGGCGCGGCGAGGAGAAGTCGTCCACCGAGAACTCCCCGGTCAGCAGCGTGGTGGCGACCGGGTAGGGCACGTCGAGGACGAGGGCGCCCAGCGGCGACCCGGGGCCGTTCACGTACTGGGCCGCGCGCTCCCCCGCGAAGAGCGTGTAGAGCGACGCCTCCACGACGATCTCCGCCACGTCCTGCGGGCGTATCGCGCCCAGCTCCCGGTGGATCTCCGTGGCGCAGTCCACCGCGGCGTCGATGCCGGGGCCGCCCGGGTGCATCTTGAAGGACAGGGTGTCGGTGTGCCAGCGGCTGCCGAGCCCCTTGGCCACCGCCTGGGGCAGCGGCACGGTCGCGAAGCGGGCCAGGAAGCCGTCCTCGTGCTCGATGATGTCGGGGGCGCCGCGCAGCCCGGCGGCGGCCGCGTCACAGGCGTCCATGGCGGTGCGTACGGGCGTGAAGGTGTTGAAGAGCCGGGCGTCGCTGGCCAGGAAGGCACGCATCAGCGGCCAGTTGGGCATGGCGAAGGCCAGGCCGAGGGCGTTCTCCCACTGCGCGGCCGGGGCGCGGTCGCAGTGCAGCCGTCCGGCCACCGCGCCCGCGAGGTGGGTGTGCACGGCGCTCTGTCCGCGCAGCGGTCCGAGGGTCGCCGACGCGGTGATGCGGGCCGCGCACTCGTTGGCCGCCACGACGGCGGTCAGCAGGGAGAGCCCGTCGAGTTTGCGGGCGTACGCGAAGGCGAGGGGCACCGCGACGGTCGAGTTGGAGAGGTGACCGGCGTACGCGGTGTCGTCGAGGTTGAGCCAGGAGCCGAGGGCGGCGAAGACGCCCGCCGCGGCTCTCGGGTCGCGCTGCATGGGGTGGCCGAAGGCGGCGACGAGCTTGCGGCCCAGCGGGTGGGCGAGGCCCGCCCTGATGGAGGCGATCTGCGAGAGGACCTGGCTCGCGGCGAGCTTCAGGACCCGGCAGGGGATGTCCTGGGGGCGCAGCCGCGCCGCCCACCGGGACAGTTCGCGCAGCGGTGTGTCCGTGGCGGCGCGGGGCGCCGCCCGGCGGGGTGGTTCCCACTGCTCGCACAGCGTCTGTGCCACCCGTTCGGCGAGGACTGCCGCCATGTGACGCACCCTGCCTTTCCTGTGCGGGCCCGGACGGTCTCGCTGCCGGGCCGATGAGTGCCGTGGCGGCGGTACGCCGATGACGTACCGCCGCCGCGGGGAGATCAGGCCCCGGGGACCTTGTCGAGGAAGCCGTAGACGCCCTTGATCCGGCCGTCGTCGCCGGTGACCGCGACGTCGAAGCCGATGGCGATCGGCTCGCCGCCGGGCTCGGTCACCAGGCCCCACTGGAAGCGGGCGATGTTGTGGTGGGTGTCCACCGTGCCGATCAGTTCGAAGCTGAGGCCCTTGAACTGGTCGCGGGCGCCCGCGATGACCGCGCCGACGCCCTCGTGGCCCTCGACCGCGGCGAGCGGGTCGATGTACGGGGCGTCCGCGGTGAACAGTTCGGCGATCGCCGCGGCGCGCTTGTCGGCGTCGGCCTCGTTCCAGATGGCGAGGTAGCGGGTGACGGTGTTGCTGAGGTCGCTCATGAGGTCTCCTTGGTCGAGAGGGTCGTGCGGGTGGCACCGGTCGTGCGCGTGGCACAGTTCGTACGGTCGGATCGGCAAGGGGCGGGCGTTCAGACGGGGTCCGTCGGCGCCCAGGCGGGGAGCGCTCCGGGGAGCACCTCGAAGGTGGCCGAGGAGCCGATGGTGTGCTGGTACTCACCGTCGTGCTCCAGGGGCAGCCGCCCGCCGTCGGTGCGCTCGACGGTGATCGTGCGGCCGCGGGCGTACACGGTCGCCGGGTGGCCCATGTGCGCCGCGTCGAGCGTCAGTCCGGGCACGTCGGCGGCGGCGACGCCGTCACCGATGACGCAGACGTCCAGCAGTCCGTCGTCGAGCAGCGAGTCGGGCAGGACCAGGTACCGGCCGCCCCGGTGGCGGCCGCCCCCCACGTTGGCGAGGACGGTCGGGCCCTCGTGCACCACCCGCCCGTCGACGACGACCCGGCCCGGGTACGGGACGTAGCGCTCGGCGGTCTCGGTGAACGCGCGGACGTACCGCTCGCGTCCGCTCAGCGGGATGCCCTTCGCGGTGATCAGCGCGTCGGCGATCACACCGCTGCAGGCGCCCAGGTAGACGAGGTTGCGGGTCTCGGCGAGCCGCGCCAGGTCCAGATGGCGCAGCCGGGCGCTGCCGCCGGCCCCGGAGTCGGCGAGCACCGCCTTGAGGGACTCGGTCCAGGGGCGCTCGCCCCAGAGCATCTTGTACCCCGAGTTCCCGGTGCCGCCGGGCACCACCATGAGCGCGGCCCGTCCGGCGGCCCCGCCCATGCCCTGCACCACCTCGCGGACGGTGCCGTCGCCTCCGATGGCCACGACGAGGTCCGGCGCCCCTTGGGGCCGCTCCAGGGCGCGGCGCACGAAGACGGTCGCGTCCCCCTGGGCGGTGGTGAGGTGGAGTTCGGTGTGGGACAGATGGGCGGAGCACAACTCCTGAACCGCGCGCACCAGTTCGGGGCTGTGGCTGCCGGATGCGGGATTGGCTATGACCAGGGCCCTGGTGGGGCCCACGGCGTCGCTGCTGTCGGCCATGTCGGGCGTACTCCTTGATCTGGTAGCACCTGCGAAGGACTCTTTCACCGGGCGCTGATACGGATCTGACGCCCCGCTGACGGCCTCATCAGGCGGCTCACCAGGCGACTTACCAGGTCACGAGCAGGGAGTTCAGCCCGTAGTTGATCGTGTTCTCGCGGAACGAGACAGCCCCGGGGACATCTGCCACGCGCAGGCCCGGGAAGCGGCCCACCAGGGCGCGCAGGGCGACCTCCAGCTCCATGCGGGCCAGCGAGGCGCCCGGACACAGGTGCGGGCCGTGGCCGAAGGCGATGTGCCGGCTCGCGTCGCGCTCCAGGTCGAGGCGGTCGCCGTCGGGGAAGACGGTCTCGTCGTGGTTGGCGCTCGGGTAGGCCAGGATCACGCCGTCGCCCTTCGCGACGCGGGCGCCGCCGATCTCCGCGTCGTCGACCGCGACGCGGACCTGGTTGTCCTGGGTGATGGACCAGTAGCGCAGCAGCTCCTCGACGGCCGGGGCGAACAGGTCCGGGTCGCGGCGCAGCCGCTCCAGCTGCTCCGGCTCGCGCAGCAGGCTGAGCACGCTGAGGCCGATCTGGTGGGCGGTGGTCTCGTGGCCGGCCACCAGGAAGAGCCGGGCCATCGCCACCAGGTCGTCGTGGGAGAGCTCGCCCGTCGCCACGTACCGCGTGACGAGGCGGCTGAGCAGGTCCTCCTGGGGGTCGCGGCGCTTGCGCTCGATCAGCTCGTCCAGGTACCGCGTCATCTCGACGAAGGCCGCGTAGATCTCCTCGGGCGTGGCGTCCTGCGAGAGGACGGCCTGGCTCAGCTCGGTGAAGTCGCACTCGTCGGCCTCGGGGACGCCCAGCATGCTGGCGATCACCAGGGAGGGCAGCCGGACGGAGAAGCGCGCCACCAGGTCGACCGGGCGGGGCCCCCGCTCCAGCTCGTCGACGAGGCGGTCCACCAGGAGCTCCACCGAGGGCCGCAGCGCGCGGGTGCGGCGGGCGGTGAACTCGGTCATCGCCATGCGGCGCAGCCGTCCGTGCTCCGGGCCGTCCATGCGCGTGAAGGACATGACCCGGGGCGCGGGCGGCAGCTGTATACGAACGGGGAATCCGGGCCGGGTGTCGTCCGAGCTGAAACGCGGGTCGGTCAGAACCGCGCGGACGTCCGCGTAGCGCGTGACAAGCCAAGCCTCGCCTGTCCTGATACGGACCTTGACAGGCGCGCCTCTGCGGAGTTCGGCGTAGGCGTCCGGTGGCGCGTACGGGCAGGTGCGCGGCATGGGCCAGGCGGCGAGCCGCTCCTGGATCCCGGGCATGACAGGAGTGACCGTCATGACATTTCCCCCTGAGTCGTGGCTGATTCCTTTCCGTCATGCTGGCCGAAAGCCCTGATGCTGCTCTGACGTCCTGCTGATCCTCATGGCCGGATCTCGACCCTGCCGTGGCGGGACCGGGAAACGTCTCCGTAATACGCGCGGTCACGCCCTCACGACACGCGAACGGCGGGTGCCCCGGAGCGAAAAGCTCCGGGGCACCCGCCGTGTGGACTGCCCGGTGTCGGGCTCCGGTTCAGACCTTCTCGGCCTTGCGCGGCAGGAACTGCACCAGGACCGCGACCAGTACGCAGATGCCGGCCTGGACATACAGGCTGAACCCGAATCCGTCGGTGTAGCCCTGCGCGGACGGATGCTCGCCGACCTGGTCGAAGAAGACCACGCCGATGACCGCGATGCCCAGGGCGTTGCCCATCTCCTGCCCGGTGGAGAACACCCCGGAGGCCGCCGCCGCGTGCTCGGGCGCCACCCCCTCCAGGACCAGTGAGGTGAGCGGGGCGACCACCATGCCCATGCCGAAGCCGCAGACCACCATCGCGGGGACGCACCAGCCGACCGAGCCCGTGGTGCCGAGCTGGGAGGCGGTCTGGGCCAAGGCGATGTCGCCCCCGGCCACCACCAGGGCGCCCAGCGCGAGCGCCTGCCGTCCCAGCTTGGCGGCGAACTTGGGCGCCATGGCGGAGGCGACGAAGAACCCGAGACCCAGGGGTACGAAGAGCAGCCCCGACTTCAGAGCCGAAGTCCCGTGCCCCTGCTGGAGGTAGAGCGCGAGGACCAGGAAGAACGAGGCCATCACCGAGAAGTAGACGAGGATGGTGACGGACCCGACGCCGAACGCGCGGTCACGGAACAGGGACGGGTTCACCAGCGGCGACTTGGCGCCCGCCGCGAGCCGCCGCTGGCTGAACCAGAAGGCGGCGAGCAGCGGCACCGCGGCCGCCATGCACAGCCACGTCCAGACGGGCCAGCCCTCCTCGCGGCCGATGACCAGCGGCAGCACGACGGCGGTGAGCCCGGCGGTGACCAGCAGGACGCCGACCAGGTCGAGCCCGGTGCGGCCCTCCGACTTCGACTCCGGGACCAGCTTCGGGGTGAGCGCGAGGACGATCAGGCCGATCGGCACGTTGATGAGGAAGATGGTGCGCCAGTCCATGCCGAACACATCGGCCTTGATCAGCAGCCCGCCGATCAGCTGCCCGAAGACGGCGGCCGCGCCGAGCGCCACGCCGTACGCGTTGAAGGCCACGGCCCGGTGCTTGCCCGAGTACGTGGTCGTCAGGATGCCGAGCACCTGCGGGATGACCAGTGCGGCGGCCGCGCCCTGGACACCGCGGGCGATGATCAGCTCGCCCATGTTCTGGGCGACGCCGCACGCCAGTGAGGCGAGCGTGAAGAGCAGCACGCCGATCGAGTAGACCCGGCGCCGTCCGTAGATGTCGCCGAGCCGGCCGCCGGTGATCAGCAGGGCGGACAGGCCGATGGTGAAGGTGACGGCGATGAGCTGGATGTCCGCCGAGGTGGCGTGCATGTTCTTCTGCAGCGACGGGATCGCCACGTTGACGATGAAGAAGTCGAGGTTGGTGATGAAGAGACCGGCCAGGACGACCAGGAGCGCCCCGTAGGACGGCTTGGCCGCCGCGGCCTCATCGGGTGGCGCCGTGGTCTTGCCCGGCGGCGCCGGGGTCGTGTCCGACAGCTCCGTGGTCGTGTCCGGCAGCGCCGTGACGTCCGCTTCTGTGGTCATGACCGGCCCACAAGCCGCCGCAGCCGCTGGGCGAAGTGCATGGTGACGGCCTCCGCGTGGCTGTCGATGTAGAAGTGGCCGCCCGGGTACTCGCTGTGGCCCAGGTACTGAGGGCTGCGCCCGGCCCAGTGCGACATGGCGTCCGGGCTCTCCATGAGCGGGTCGGACTTGCCGCCGTAGGAGACCAGGGGGCAGGCGGTGCCCGCGCCGTCGTCGACGTACTGCGCGGCGACGCGCAGGTCGGCGCGGAGCGCGGGGACGACGAGGGCGAGCATCTCCGGGTTGTCGTAGACCTCGGCGGGGAACGAGCCCAGCTTCTTGATCCACTCGACCATTTCGGCGTCCGGCATCCGGCTCTGCTCCTCCGTGGGCTGGAAGAAGCCCTCGGGCGACCAGCCGGACATGCCGACGAGGACGGGCGAGGGACCGCTCTCCGCCTCCATGCGGATGGTGAGGCGGAACGCCAGCTGCGCGCCGAGGCAGTGCCCGAAGAGTGCGAACGGCCGCTCGTCCAGGTCGTCGACGACGGCCTCGTGGAGCGCGTCGAGCAGCGGGTCCCAGTCCTCGTAACTCATCTCCTCGCGGCGGTTGTGGCGGCCCGGCAGGGTCACCGCCTGCGGGGCGATGTCGCCGGGAAGGAGTCGCTCCCAGTCGCGGTAGATGATGGCGCCGCTGCCCGCGTGCGGGAGCATGAACAGCCGTACGGAGGCGTCCTCGGACGGCTGCGCCGGGTGGAACCACTCGCCCGCGGCGGACATCTCCTGGCCCAGGGCGGCGGTGGCGGTGGCGGTGGTCACGACTGTGTACTCCCAACGGTTGTCTGCTGCCCGATGGCGCGTACCGCGGGCAGCAGCACCTCGGCGATCTCCTTCAGCTGCGGCTCCGGGTCGAGCGATCCGACGCGGATGACGAGGTGGCGGGCGCCGGCGCGCACATAGGCGCCCAGCCACTCGGCGCAGCTCTCGGCGCTCCCCCAGCCGTAGGCCTGGATGGACGACATCTGCTCCAGGGAGCGCCCGTAGTAGTGCTCGATGTAGTGCTCCAGCTCGGCCTTGGCGGCCGCGCTGTCGCGGTTGACGGTGACCGTCGCGTACAGCGCGGGCGTGACCGCGTCCGGGGCGCGGCCCGCCGCCTCGGCGAGTTCGGCGATACGGGCGCGGGCCCTGCCGTACGCCTCGGCATCGGGCAGGAACGGCAGCCAGCCGTCGTACTTCTCGGCGACCCTGGCGAGCACCTTCGGGGTGTCGCTGCCGGCCAGCCAGAGCGGCGGGCCGCCGGGCGAGGCCGGCTTCGGCAGCCTCTGAAGCCGTTCGGCCTGCCAGAACTTCCCCTCGAAGTCGGACGGTCGCCCCTCTTCGCCGGAGTTCCAGGCGGTGCGCCACAGCGCGGCGATCTCGTCGAGCCGCCCCACCCGGCCGGCGAACGACGCCCCTACGGACGCGAACTCCTCCTCGGTCTCGGGCATCGGGAAACCGGAGCCGAGCCCGAGGACCAGCCGGTCGGCGGCCACGTGGTCCAGGCTCGCGATCATGTTGGCGCCGATCAGCGGGTGGCGCAGGGCGGGGGTGAACGCGGCCGTGCCGACGGTGATGCGCTCGGTGGCGGCGGCGGCCGCGGAGAGCACCACCAGCGGGTCCAGGCGCGGCCTGGCGGTCAGCGAGTCGCCCGCCCACAGCGAGTCAAAGCCGAGCGCCTCGGCCCGCCGGGCGAAGTCGAGGAGCGGGGCGGCCGCGTAGGCGCCGTTGATGGCCTGCTCCCGGGTGGGTAACAGGATGCCGATACGCAGGGGCCCGGCGAAGGACTGCATGGGGTACTCCGTTTCGTCTGGCTGAGGTGCGGTGGGGTGCGGGGTGGGTGCGGCGGAGGTCGTCCGGGGTGCGTCAGGCGTGCTGTCGCTGGGGCGGCAGCGAGGCCGCCCGCGCGGAGGTGCGGCGCTGCACGGGGAGGGTGAGGCGCTCGGCCGACGGGGGTGCCTCGGCGGCCAGCCGGTCCCGTACGGCGCGGCGCAGGATCTTCCCCGAGGGATTGCGCGGCAGGTCGTCGGCGAAGTGGAAGGCGCTCGGGATCTTGTAGTCGGCGAGGTGGCCGCGGAGCGCGACGAGCAGTTCGCGGGGTTTGACGGTGGCGCCGGGCCGCAGGACGACGACGGCGTGCACCGCCTCCCCCCAGTGGGGGTCGGGCAGCCCGACGACGGCGGTGTCCGCGACGGCCGGGTGGGCGGCGAGCGCCTTCTCGACCTCGGCGGGGTAGATGTTCTGTCCGGCCACGATGATCGTGTCGTTCATGCGGTCGCGCAGGTACACATAGCCGTCCTCGTCGAGGTAGCCGGCGTCGCCCATGTGCAGCCACTCCCCCACGACCGTGCGCTCGGTGGCCTCGGGGAGGTTCCAGTAGCCGAGCATCCTGGAGGGGGTGCGGACGCAGATCTGGCCGGTCTCGCCGGGCGGCAGCGTCTCGCCGTCCGGGCCGATGACCTTCACCTCGTTGCCGGGGCAGGGCCTGCCGACCGACTTCAGGAGCCCGGTGCCGGGGCGGTGCGCCTCGGGCGGCAGGCAGACCGCGACGCTGCCGGTCTCCGTGCTGGCGTAGATCTGTGCGAACTCGCAGCCGAAGACTTCCAGGCAGCGTTCGAGCAGCGTCTCGGACATCGGCGCCGCGCCGTAGGCGATCTTGCGCAGCGAGGTGAACGCGGCCGGTCCGGCGCCGCGTTCGGCCATCATCATCTGGAGCATGGCGGGCGCCGCGAAGGTGATGGTGACCCCGTGCTCCCGCGTCAGCCGCACCGCCTCCTGCGGGATGAACTGCGGCATGACGACGCTCGTCGCACCGGCGTTGAAGGTGTGCATGAACCAGCCGATGCCCGCGATGCCGAAGCCCGGCAGCGAGATCAGGCTGACGTCGTCCGGCAGCCAGTCGAGCCAGTCGGCGCCGTGCTCGCGCATCGCGGCGGGCAGCGTGAAGAAGCTGCGGTGGGCGAGGACCGCGCCCTTGGGGAGCCCGGTGGTGCCGCTGGTGTAGATCTGCACCACCGCGTCGTCGGGCCCCGTGCCCGGCTCCAGGTCGGTGTCGGGGTGGTTGGCGTACCAGGCGGGCAGTCCGGTGCCGCGCGCCGGTTCGCCCTCGCTGTCGGTGCCGTCGACGCGGACGACCGTACGCAGCCCCGGGAGCTGCGGCCTGACGCGGTCCGCGGTGTCCCAGAACTCGTCGTCCACGAAGAGGAGCACGGCGCCCGAGTCGCGCAGGATGTGGTCCACCTCGCCCTGCGTGAGGCGCCAGTTGACCGGGACCAGGACGGCGCCGGCCTTCGCGCAGGCGAGGATCGTGAGGTAGTAGTTCTCCGACTCGCGGCCCAGGTAGGCGACGCGGTCACCGTGCCCGAGCCCCGCGTCGCGCAGGGCGTGCGCCGCGCGGTTGCTGTCCCGGTGCAGCTTCCCGTACGTGGTGGTGCGGCCCTCGCAGATGATCGCCGCGTGCTCCGCCCGGCCCCCGGCGTGGGCCCTGGACGTGCGGTTCAGCGTCCAGTCTCTGGTGGTGTGCTCGCTCACTGTGTTCTCCCCGCTGCATGGGACATCGTCGGTGGGTGTCGTGAGGGTGAGTGGATGTCAGGGGTGCTGCTGCGTCGCCGGGGCCAGACGTCCGTCGAGGAACTCGGTGAGCCTGCGCACCGTCGGGTGGTCGAAGGTCAGCGAGGCGGGCAGCGGCAGCCTGAACAGCGTCTCCAGGCCGCCCTTGACGGTCTGGGCCATCAGCGAGTCCAGGCCGAGCGAGACGAACTCGGCGTTCGGGTCGAGGTCGTCCTCGGCGTCCATGTGCAGGGCGGCGGCGACCTTCTCGCGCACGGCCGCGCCGATCAGGGCCGTACGGTCCGGCTTCGGCAGGGCGGCCAGCGCGGTGAGGTCGAGTCCTGTGCCGTCCGCGCCGCCCTGGTCGTGGCGGGCGAGCCGGTCGTAGAACGCGTCGTCCACGGCGCCGCCCGCCACATAGCGCGCCCAGTCGAACTCACCCACCACCCGGCGGCTGCCGGGCCGCCGCCAGAGCCGCGCCAGGGTGTCCAGCGCCCTGGTGGGCGAGAAGAAGCGGACGCCGCTGCGGTCGATCTCCTGGGCCAGCTGCTCGTCGAGCCGGGCGGACATGCCGACCCTGGCCCAGGCGCCCCAGTTGACGGAGAGGCCGGGCAGGCCCTGGACACCACGCCACTCGGCGAGGCTGTCGAGGCCCGCGCTCGCGGCGGCGTAGTGGCCCTGCGTGGCGCCGCCGAGGACGGCGGCGATCGAGGAGTACGTCACGAAGAAGTCGAGGTCGGGGAAGAACTCCTCGGCGGCCTCGTGCAGCAGCCAGCCGCCGTACGCCTTCGGGGCCAGCTGGGCGTCGATGGACTCCCAGGTCAGCTCGGCGATCAGCTTCTTGTCGAAGGAGCCGGCCGCGTGGACGACACCGCCGACCGGGCGGGGTCCCGCCGCCAGCTCCTCGGCCAGGCGCCGCACGTCGTCGGCGCTGCTCACATCGGCCCGTACGACGGCGACCTCCGCCCGCTCGGACAGTTCGGCGAGCACCGGCGCGGCCTCTTCGGTGGCCCGTCCGCCGCGGCTGACCAGGGTCAGGTGCCGGGCGCCCAGCGAGACCAGCTTGCGGGCGGTGACCAGGCCGAGGCCGCCGAGGCCGCCGGTGACGAGGTAGGTGCGGTCCGGGCGGACGCGGGCCGGCGCGGGCTCGGTGTCCGGGCCGCCGGGCACGTCCACCCACACCTCGGCGCGGGAACCGGAGGCCGCGGTGCGCAGCGCCTCGCCGATCTCTTCGAGGCGGAAGGCCGTGGCCCCGGCCCGCCCCTTGCCGCTCACCGCGCCGGGAGCGAGTGCCACCTCGGCGGCGGGGACGGTCAGGGTGGCGCGCAGGGCGCCGTCATGGCGTACGTAGACCTCGTCGCCCGCGGTGAACGCGGCCTCGGCACCGGCCGCGAGGACCGTTCCCGCGGCCAGCGAACCGAGCACGGGACCGGCGCCGCCGGACTGTTCGCCGTCCAGGGCCGCCTGGGCGTCCGCGGCGGTGACGGCGACCGAGGCGACCCGCACCTGGACCTCACCGGCCGCGGGAGCGCGGTCCTCGACGGGTGCGAGGGACAGGTCGGAGAGGTCACCGGAGTCCGGGGTGCGCAGGGCGAAGCCGCCGGGCCAGGTGCGGGTTGAGTCGCCGGGCAGCAGCCTGCGGACGTGGCGCCGGCCCGCGCGGAGGGCGACCTGGTACTCGCCGGGCGCCTCGGCGCGGAACTCGTCGAGCAGCGCCGACAGGTCGCCGCCGGGCTCGACGTCGACCAGCGTCGCGCGGTACTGGGGCGACTCGGTGAGCAGCACCCGGCCGAAGCCCCACAGGGTGGCGGCGCCGAGGTGGGCGCCGCTGCCGGGCCGGTCGCCGGGCAGCCGCTGGGCGCCCTCGGTGACCAGCCAGAGCCGGGGCGGGCGCTGCTGGGCCGCGGCGTCGAGGACGGTCAGCAGGCCGAGCAGCTCGCGGTAGTTGTGCTCGCACTCGGCGCGCAGCAGCTCGGCGGACATGGTGCCGGGCAGCGGCTGCCAGTTCCAGCAGACGTCGGTGACGGAGGTGTCCTCCAGGGCGGCCTTGAGCGCGGCGGGGTCCGCGACGGGCGTGACGCGCAGACCGCCGTCGGCGGTGGTGTCGGTGGCCGCGGCGCTCTCGGGACGGCCGAGGAGCAGCACGTGCCGGGGCCCCGTGCCCGACGCGACGGCGGGCAGGGCGCGGCGCACCCACTCCGGACGGTGCAGGAACTGCCGCTGTCCCGTGGGGCCTTCGGGGCGGGTGAGGGTGACGCCGCCGAGTTCGAGGACGGGCGTGCCGTTCTCCAGGACCAGGATGTCGGCGAGGCGCCGGTCCTGTTCCGTGCCGACGCGGGCGACGACGCTCAGCCGCTCGCCGCGGGGCTTCTTGAAGTGACGTACGGAGGCGATCTCCCGGGGCAGGAACACCGGGCCCTCGGGGTCGAGGGCGACGGCCGCCTCCAGCGCGGCCTCGATCAGCTCGGCGGGCACCTGCTCGACGGCGGTGGTGCCCCGGCAGCTCAACTCGCCGGTGAACACGCCGTCCTGGTGGCGGCCTGCGCTCAGCAGGGCGCGGGCGCGCGGTCCGTGCGGGCGGCCCACCGAGGCGAGGTCGGTGTAGAGGTCCTCGGCGTCGCTCTCCAGGGTGGCGGATCCCACGGCGAGCCCGGTGAGGCGCGGCTCGTCCTGGTCCTGTCCGGCGGCGAGCACGGCGGTCGCGTGCGGCCGCTCGCCGCCCTCCTCGTCGCCGTCCTTCTCGGCGACGGTCAGGACGGTCACCTCGGTGCCGCCGTCCGCGCGCGGCCGCAGCCGGGTGGTCAGCGTCAGCGGGGTCTCGGCCGTCAGGGTGAGGGGTTCGAGCAGCCGCAGCTCCTGGACGGCGGCCCGGGTGTGGCCGTGGACGGCGTCCTGGAGCGCGAGCAGCAGGTCGACGTAGGCGCCGGCGGGCAGCGTCGTACGGTCGCCGGTGGCGAAGTCGGCGAGCGCGCCCAGCTCCTCGACGGTGAACTCGGCCGCGAACTCGCGTACCGGCCCCTCCACTTGCACCTCGGTGCCGAGCAGCGGGTGGTGCGCCGCCCCGCCCTGCGCGCCGCCCCTGCGGGGGGTGACGGAGGGCAGCCAGTAGCGCTTGCGCTGGAAGGCGTAGGTGGGCAGTGCCGTCTTGGCCGGGACGGCGCGGCCCTCGTGGTATCCGGCCCAGGAGACCGGCAGGCCCGCCGTGTAGTACTCCGCGAGCGCCCGCAGCGTGGTGTCGCCGCCGCGGTCGCGCCGCCGCAGGCTGGCCAGCCACAGGTGGTCGGCGACGGGCAGCGAGCGCTGGGCGAGGGCGGTCAGCGCGGTGGAGGGGCCGATCTCGACGAGGGCGTGGCGCCCGCGCCGGGCCACGGCGCGGATGCCGGCCAGGAACTGCACCGGCTCGCCGATGTGCCGCACCCAGTAGTCGGGGGTGCCGATCTCGGCGAACCGGGCGAGCCTGCCGGTGACGTTGGAGATGAGGCTGATGACCGGCTCGTGGAAGGTGATGTCGGACAGGGCGGCGCGGAAGTCGTCGTACACCTCGGCCATGAGCGGCGAGTGGAAGGCGTGCGACACGGCCAGCTGGTCGACGCGCAGGCCCTGGGCGAGCAGCTGCTCGGTGACCTGCGCCAGCGCCTGAGCGCCGCCCGAGATCACGCACTGGTCGGGCGCGTTGGCGGCGGCGAGCGCCAGGTCGGCGTGGGGTTCGAGGAGCGGCAGGACGTCCTCGGCGGGGGCGGCGACGGCGGCCATGCCACCCTCGGAGCGCACGGCCTGCATGAGCCGGGCGCGGGCGGCGACGAGCGTCACGGCGTCCGGGAGGCTGAACAGGCCCGCGACCGCGGCGGCCGCGGCCTCGCCGATGCTGTGTCCGATGAGCACGTTCGGGCGCACGCCCCAGTCCATCCAGAGCTGGGCGAGCGCGTACTCCAGGGTGAACAGGGCGGGCTGGGTGTACTCGGTGCGGTCGATCGCCTCGGGGTCGTCGGCGGTGCCGATGACCAGATCGCGTATGGAGCGCCCGAGGTGGGCCGAGAACAGCTCGTCGCAGGCGTCGACGTGGCGGCGGAAGACAGGGAAGCGCTCGTACAGGTGGGCGCCCATGCCCGCGTACTGCGAGCCCTGGCCGCTGAACATGAACGCGACCTTGCGGACACCGGCCGGGCCCTGGTGGTCGTGGTCGGCGGCCTTGTCCAGGAGCTTGGTGAGCGCGGCGCGGTCGGTGACGGGGCCCGCGACGCGGTACGGGTGGTGGGTGCGCGAGACGTTGCCGGTGTAGCAGAGCCCGTCGACCGGCAGGTCCGGAGCCCCGGCCAGCAACTGGCGATAGCTCTCCACCTGTTCGCGCAGGGCGGCGGCGGTCTTGGCGGAGAGCGTGAACATGGGCGTCGCGGGCGCCTCGCCGGACGCGCCGTCCTGTGCCACCGCCGCCGGGGGCTGCTCCAGGACGACCGCGCCGATCGTGCCCGCGAATCCGAAGCTGTTGACGACCGCGCGCCGGACCGGCGCCTTCCACGGCTCGCACGCGGTGGGCACCCGCACCGGGTACAGGTCCCAGGGGATGCGGCCGGAGGGGGTGTCCAGGTTGAGGTGCGGGTAGATCGTGGCGGACCTGATCTGGAGGACGGCCTTGATGACGCCGACGATGCCGGAGGCCGGCTCCATGTGGCCGAGGTTGGTCTTCACGGAGCCGACGAGCAGCGGGTCACTCTTGGTGTGCGAGTCGGCGAAGGTGTCGCCGATGGCGCCGAACTCGATGGGGTCGCCCAGCGGGGTGCCGGTGCCGTGCGCCTCCACGTACTGGATGTCCTCGGGTGCGAGCGCGGCGGCGGCGAGAGCGGAGCGGATCACCTTCTCCTGCGCCGGTCCGTTGGGCACCGTCAGCCCGGCGCTGTCGCCGTCCTGGCCGACGGCGGTGCCCCTGACCAGGGCGAGGACGGTGTCGCCGTCACGGGTGGCGTCCGAGAGCCTCTTGAGTACGACGATGCCGCAGCCCTCCGCGCGGGCGTACCCGTCGGCGGACTCGTCGAAGGTCTTGCACTGGCCGTCGGGGGACAGCATCTGCGCGTTGGAGAACATCACCGGGATGCGCGGGTGGTGCAGGGCGTTGACGCCGCCGCACAGCGCGATGTCGGTCTCACCGGCGCGCAGCCCCTGGACGGCGACGTGCAGGGCGGCCAGGGACGACGAGCAGGCCGTGTCGATGCTCATGCTCGGGCCGCGCCAGCCGAGGAAGTACGAGAGCCGCCCCGACAGCGGGAACATGGTGATCCCGGAGGCGAGCAGCCCGTCGAGGTCCTCGTACGGCAGGGAGTCCAGTTCGAGGGCGTAGTCGATGGAGCTGGCGCCGATGTAGACGCCGCCGTTGCCGCGGCGCAGCGGCGCCGGGTCGATGTTGGC
Organism: Streptomyces sp. NPDC003032; assembly: GCF_053591415.1. NCBI lineage: Bacteria > Bacillati > Actinomycetota > Actinomycetes > Kitasatosporales > Streptomycetaceae > Streptomyces > Streptomyces sp. NPDC003032. The sequence continues at coordinate 460,878 of NZ_JBSFTT010000003.1, forward strand.
GTGCTCCAGGGCCTGCCAGGCGGTCTCCAGCAGCATGCGCTGCTGGGGGTCCATGTACTGGGCTTCCTTCGGGGAGATGTTGAAGAAGGCCGCGTCGAAACGGTCGATGCGGTCGAGGAATCCACCGGACGTCGTGTGAATCTTTCCCTTGTCGTCCGGGCCCTGCGGGGTGAACGCTTCGACGTCCCACCGGTCACCCGGAATGGGGCCGATGCCGGAGCGTCCCTCACGCAGGAAGGCGTCGAATTCGTCGAGCGAATTACTGCCGCCGGGGAATCGCAGGCCGACGCCGACGATCGCGATCGGTTCGGGCGCCCGGCCGGACACCTGATTGTTCTCTGATTCCTCGTGCGGCATTCCGAGTCTCCTTCTCTCCGGGACCTGGTGGATCAGTTGGTGCCGGGTATCGCGCCGGCTGTCGCGTGCGAGGAATCACTGACCGCGTCGACGAGATAGTCGAGGAGCCGGCCGACCGTGGGCTCGTTGAAGAGCACGTTCGCGTTGATGGAGAGGTCGAGGATCCCCTCCAGGGTCTGCCTCATCTCGGTGAGCTTCAGCGAGGTGAGACCGAGGTCGAAGTAGCTGATGTCGAGCGGCAGGTCCTCGGTCTCGTCCATGAGCAGACTCGCCCGGAACTTGGCCACGAGGAGCTGCTCCATTTCTTCGGCGAGTTCTGGCCGGGGCAGTTCCCGGAATTGCTGAAGTGTCATGTGTACGGGAGACATGGAGCCATGTAAGCAACGGCGGCTGACGCCCCACTGACGTCGCGCGCGTACCACCTGGGCCCGCCACTCAGTCCCCCTTTCGCGCATCGCTTCGGGGGTTGGCTCAATCAGTTCGGAACCGGCGATCAGTACGGCGTCAGCGCCGGGTCAGATCGGACTGCCACGATCGAGATGCTTCGAAACAAGAGCTCACCAGATCGCCAGATCGGAATCCACTCGGAGAACCCCCACCCCGAAAGGCTGATAATGCTGCGCGGCGCCATACAGGAGGAAAGTGCTCCGGCACGCTCCGGACTCAAGAGCTACGACCTCTATATCGCGGGCAAGGACGTCGCGGGTGACGGGTGGGTCTACACCGTCAGCGGGCGTTCCCTGCTGGAAGACGTCTTCACCAGTGTGAGCCTCAAGCGCACACTGGAGCAGGACCCCGAATCCGACGCGGCCAACCACCCCTATGTGGTGGGACGGTGCGCGATCGCCGACGACTCCGCCATCGACCTGGCCACGCAGGCCGCCGCCGCCGCGGCGCCGGACTGGGCGGCCGTCCCGCAGGAGCGGCGGATGCGGCTCGGCACCCGCTTCCGCGAGGAACTCATCAAGCACCAGGACGAGTTCCTGGAAATGCTGGTCGCCGAATCGCACCCGGTGAAGCTGGCCCGCTGGGAGCTGAGCTGCCTGCTCCAGATCTACGCCCCCGGCAGCCTGCGCTGGTACACGAAGCAGATGCGCGTCGAGAAGGAGTACGGCGGCCGCAAGCTGATCCTCCAGCGCCAGCCGGACGGCGTGGTCGCCTTCAACCCGCCGCAGAACGCCCCGCTGCCCAGCGCCGCGCTCTCCGTGCTCGCCCTGATGGCCGGCAACGCCGTCGTGGTCCGGGCGCCGCGCAGCATCGCGCTGTCCACCATGTGGCTGCTGCGGGACATCGTCGCGCCGCTCCTGGAGGAGTTCGACGCCCCGCCGGGTGTCCTGAACGCGGTGTGCAGCAACCCGAAGCAGACCATGGACCGCTGGGTCACCGACCCGCTGATCAACGACATCTTCTACATCGGCGGCAGCCAGGAGGGTCTGCGCTTCGAGCAGGCCTGCGTGGCCAACGGCAAGAAGCCCATCCTCGAACTGGCCGGCAACGACGGCATCGTGGTGTGGAAGGACGCCGACGTGAAGTGGGCGGCCGAGGCCATCACCGAGTCGTTCTTCGGCTCCGGCCAGATCTGCATGGTGCCCAACTACGTACTGGCCCACCCGGCGGTCGCGGACGCCCTCATCGCCGAGGTCAAGGAGCAGGTCAAGGCCATCAAGCCGGGCTTCCCCGAGGAGGAGGACGTCCTGCTCTCCCCGGTGCGCCGCAGCGAGCGCTTCTTCCGGCTGCTGCGCCAGGCCCTGGACAACGGCGCCGAACTGGTCACCGGCGGCAACCGCACCGAACTCGACGGCACCCCTTCGGAGACCGGCGTCTTCCTCCAGCCCACCGTCGTACGCGTCGACGGCCTGGACCGGGCCCGCACCTACGACGTCGTACGCGAGGAGACGTTCTTCCCGCTGATCCCCGTCATCGTGCCGGAGGCCGACAACGACGACGCGCTCCTGGAGGACTTCCTCAGGTTCGTCAACTCCAACGAGTACGGGCTGCGCAACTCCCTGTGGTCGCGCTCCGACCACGTCATCGACACCTTCGTGCGCCGCGTCGTCAACGGCGGCCTGCTGAAGGTCAACGACTCCCACATCGGCTTCCTGCCGTACCTGCCGAGCCACGGCGGCACCGGCCGCACCGGCGGCGCCTTCGGCGAGGCCAACTACCCGATGCTCAAGACCTCCCATGTGCAGGGCGTCAGCATCGCGCGCGACGTCAGCCCCTACCAGGCGGTCTTCGGCGCCTTCGACGACTGACCCATTCCGCCCCCTCTCCTTCGGAGGTTCTGACGTGCGTTCCCTCGATGCCGCTCGGGCCGTCTGCGAGCGCTACCACCCCGGTCTGCTCAAGGAGCTGGAGCAGATCCCCTACACCGAACGGGAGAAGCCCGGCAGCCCGATCATCGACCTCTTCCGCATCCACGGCGGGGTCGGCCTGCTGATACCCGAGAGGTTCGGCGGGCACGGCGCGGGGCCGCTGGACGCCCTCCACACCCAGCTGGCCCTCGGCTCCCTGTCGCCCTCCCTCGTCGCGGCCGTGTCCATGCACCACTTCACCGTCGCCATGCTCTACTCGCTGGCCCTGGCGAAGGGCCGGCTCACCGACGCGCAGAACGCCCTGCTGCACCGGGCCGTCCCGGACCAGCAGGTGATGGCCTCCGGCTGGGCCGAGGGCCGCACCGAGCAGAACATCCTCACCCCCGCGGTGACCGCCCGCCCGGTCGAGGGCGGCTATCTGCTGTCCGGCGCCAAGAAGCCGTGCAGCCTCTCCCGTTCGATGAGCCTGCTCACCGCGAGCATCGCCATCCACGGCCTGGAGGGCGACCCCGAACTGGCGCTCGCCCTGGTGCCCTCCGACGCGCCCGGCCTGACCGTCCACCCCTTCTGGGGCAACGAACTGCTGGCCGGCGCCGAGAGCGACGAGGTGCGCCTGGAGGACGTCTTCGTACCGAAGGACATGGTCGTACGCGCCGGGGCCGACGATCCGCGCCGCCTGGACGACCTGCAGACGGCCGGATTCGTCTGGTTCGAGATGCTCATCACCGCCGGCTACCTGGGAAGCGCGGCCGCCCTGGTCGAACAGGTCCAGGAGCGGGAGCGCGGCGGCATCCAGGAGCGGGCCGCCCTCGCGGTCGAACTGGAGGCCGCCGTGGCGCTGCTCGAAGGCGTGGCCCGCGCGATCGGCCCCGAGCCGGGCGACGAGGCGTCGGTGGCCCGGGTGCTCGTCGCCCGCTACGCCGTGCAGAACGCGCTGCCCCGCATCACCTCGCGCTCCCTGGAGCTGCTCGGCGGCCTGGACTTCATCCGCGGCTCCGACCACGCCCTCGCGGCGGCCGCCTCCACGGCGCTCGCCTTCCACCCGCCCGGCCGGGGCGCCGCCGCCGAGCCGCTCCTGCGCTACTTCGACGGCGGACCGCTGGTCCTCGCCTGACCGCAGCCCCGCCCGCACCCGTTCCTTTGGAGTGAGAGATCCGTGACCATAACGCAGGAAACCCCCGCGCCCGCGGCCTCCCAGGTCTCCGCGGCCTCCGCGGCCGACACCGAGGCGGAGGTCCTCGGCCTGTACCGCGCCCACCTGAGCAAGGGCAGGGCCACCCTCGCCGAACTCTTCGGCAGCCACATGGAGGTGTCATCCGAAGGCGCCTGGCTCACCACCAGCGACGGCGAGCGCTTCCTCAACACCGGCGGCTACGGCGTGTTCATCATGGGCGCCCGCCACCCCATCGTGATGGAGGAGGTGGAGCGCCAGCTCCGTACGCACCCCACCGCCACCCGCATCCTCCTCGAACCGACGGTGGCCCGCGCCGCCGAGGCCCTGGTCTCCGTCATGCCCCAGGGCCTGGACCGCGTGCACTTCTCGCTGTCCGGCGCCGAGGCCGTGGAGACCGGCCTGAAGCTGGCCCGCGCGGGCGGCTTCAAGCGGACGATCTCCATGCGGGGCGGCTACCACGGCAAGACGCTCGGCGCCCTGTCCGCCACCGCGAAGGAGGTCTACCAGAAGCCGTTCCGGCCGCTGATCCCCGACTTCCAGCACCTGCCGTTCGGTGACACCGACGCCCTGGAGGCCGAGCTGGCCGCCCACCCCGGCGAGGTCTGCGTCATCCTGGAGCCCGTCCAGGGCGAGGGCGGCGTCATCATCCCGCCCAAGGGCTATCTGAAGCGGGTCGAGGAACTGGTCCGCGAGCACGACGGGTTCCTGATCCTCGACGAGGTGCAGTCCGGCTTCGGCCGCCTCGGCGAGTGGTGGGGCGCCGACATCGAGGGCGTACAGCCCGACGTGCTGCTCGCCGGCAAGGCGCTCGGCGGCGGTGTGCTGCCGGTCTCCGCGGCGATCGCCACCCGCAAGGCGTTCCGGCCCTTCGACAAGGACCCCTACGTCCACACCTCCACCTTCTCCGGGCAGCCCCTCCTGATGGCCGCGGTGCGCGGCGCCGTGCGGGCCATGAAGGAGGAGCGCCTGGTCACCCGGGCCACCGACCTGGGCGCCGCGCTGCTGCCGCGGATCGCCGAGATCGCGTACCGCAACATCCCGGAACTCGTCGTCGACGTGCGCGGCCAGGGCCTGCTCATCGGCGTGGAGCTCGTCGAGGCGGGCCTCGCCGGCGAGCTGCTGATCGAGCTCTTCAACCACGGGGTGGTCGCCAACCACTCCATGAACGGCAGCTCGGTGGTGCGGTTCACGCCGCCCGCCGTCCTCAGCGACACCGACGTGGAGTTCCTCCTCAACTCCTTCGACCTGGCCACCCGCGACCTCGTGCGCGGCGCGGCCACCATGCCGGAAGGCGGTAACTGATCGTGCGGCACGTAGAACTGGAAGCAGTGGTCCCCGCGGAGCAGGTCTCCACGGTCTTCGACTCCGTGATGCGCTGGGAGAAGTACCCGGACCTGGCCCCTCACGTGAACTCCACCACGGTGCACGCCACGCTGCCCGCCGAGAAGTGCAGCTCCAGCTGGGAACTGCACTTCCGCAGCGGTCTGCTGCGCTGGACCGAGGACGACGTCTTCCTGCCGGAGCAGGGCACGATCCGCTTCGAGCAGTCCGACGGCGACTTCGACTCCTTCGTCGGCGTGTGGTCCCTGACGCAGGACGGCGACGACGTCGCGGTGCGCTTCGACGGCGACTTCGACTTCGGCATCCCGAGCCTGGAGGGCATCCTCGACCCGATCGCCGAGCGGGTCATCAAGGAGACCGTCGCCTGGGCGCTGACCGGTCTCTTCCCGAGCACGCGGATCGCGGGCGGCATCGAACTGTCGCAGCCCGCCGCCGTCGGCGCCTGAGACCTCTGCCAGGAGCTGACCATGGACCAGGCCAATCCCTTCGAGACGCCGAAGACGTTCTCCCTGCACCGCGCCGAGTACCTGGTGGGCTTCGCGGTCTCCACCGGGCTGCTCATCGCCCACATCGGCGAGATCCGCTGGATCCCGGCGGTCGCGCTCTTCCTCTACATCGACCTGATCGGCTACATCCCCGGCGCGATCGCCTTCCGGCGCAGCGGCGGGAAGCCGATCTCCAAGGTGTACTACGTCCTCTACAACGTGATGCACAGCCTCATCACGCAGGCCGCGGTGGCCGCGGCCTGGTGCTGGCTGATCGGTCCCGAGTGGGCGCTGCTCGTACTGCCCTTCCATCTCTTCGGCGACCGCGGCCTCTTCGGCAACTTCATGAAGTCCTTCGCGCTGCCCTTCGAGCCGGTGCGCCAGAGCGGCTATCTGCGGCTCCTGGACGACCTCGGGCTCGCCCACCCCAAGCCGGTCGGTCACGCCCAGGATCCGGAGCCGGTCGGCCACATCGTGAAACTGCCCGTCCCGGCGGCCCGTTCACGTGAGGAGGCCCTGCGATGAGCACCCTCACCACGCTGCGCCGCCCGGTGCGCCAGGACCCCGCGGAGCGCCGCCGGGCGCTGTACCACCTGGCGTCGCCCGTGTCGGTGCTGACCGTCGGCCACGCCGGGCAGCTGCACGGCACCACGGCGAGCACGGTCACGCTGGTCTCGCGCGAGCCGCTGCTCATCGGGGTCGCGCTGCGCCCCGGCTCGTCGTTCGCACGGCTCGCCGCGGCCGAGGGGCGCTTCGTCGTCAACGTACTGGACGGCGGACAGGGCGAACTGGCGCGGTGGTTCGCGGACAGCTCCCGGCCCGACGGCAGCGCCCAGTTCGCCGGCACGTCCTGGACGGCCGACTCGTACGCCGGCGCGCCCCGCCTGACCGGCGCGCTCGCCCACTACTCGTGCCGGGTCCACTCCTCGCACCGGGCGGGCGACGGCGAGGTGCTGCTCGGCTACGTCGTACGCGCCACCGCCGACAGCCGGCCGCCGCTGTTCAGCTACGCGGGCGACCTCGTCGCAGGCGCCCTGCAACCCGCCCGCACCACGAAGGAGACATCGGCATCATGACCGGTTCTGTGGCCCCCGAGGCCGACTGGGACAAGGCACCCGGCCTGCTCGACGGCGCGAAGGAACTCACCCTCGGACCCGACGACTGCGACCTCGCCTACTGGTTCACCTCCGTCGCCCAGGGCACCCTGCGCGACCGCGGCGAGACCGGGCACCACGCGGACGCGACGGTCCCCGACTTCCTGAAGGCGCCGGGGCCGCTGCGCGACGCGCTGGTCCTGGAGTTCGGCTTCCGCGGCCTGTCCGAGGAGATCGCCACACGGCTGCTCGGCCACTATGTGGCGCTCGCCCCGGGCGTGCCCGAGATGGAGTTCTACGCCACCCAGCTCATCGACGAGGCACGGCACGCCCGCGTCTTCCGCAACCACCTGGTGGAGCTGGGGCACCCCGCGGACACCCTCCTCAGGGACATCGACGAGATGGCCGCGGACTACCGTCAGCGGGTCCTGGACCCGGTGGTCGACTTCACCCTCGACATCGTCCGCGACCAGGCCGACTTCGCCGGCGGCGTCGCCGTGTTCGCCATCGTCATCGAGGGCGTGCTCGCCCCGGCCGCCGAGCTGAGCGAGCGCAAGTGGACCCCGCTGTCCCCGGCGACCGGGGAGATCTCGCGCGGCACCGCCATCGACGAGATCCGCCATCTGACGGTGGCCAGCACCATCCTGCGCGACCACGTCGTCGCCCACCCCGAGTACCGCCCGCGCCTCATGGAGATCCTGCGGGCCGGGGTGAAGCTCTGGGACGAGATCCCCGACCGGGAGTTCGTCATCCACCGCGAGGAGCTGTTCCAGAAGGGCATGGCCGACCACGCCGACCGAATCGGCGACTACGAGATCTGGCCCGGCGTACGGATGCTCGACACCACCCCGGAACAGCGCTACGACATGGCCGAGCAGTGGACCGATGAGATGGCCGAGTCCCGCATGGCGTACATGGGGCTGCCCGTCGAGGTCCTCAGCAGCGCGGAGCCGGGCGCATGAGCGGCGCGGCCCGGCCGCTCGGCCGGTCGGCGGTGATCTGCGGCATCGGTGGTCACGTGCCGCCGAACCTGGTGACCAACGACGAGCTCTCGCGGCGCCTCGACACCTCCGACGCGTGGATACGCTCCCGCACCGGAATCGCCGAGCGCTACGTGGTCTCGCCCGGCACCGCCACCTCCGACCTGGCGGTGGAGGCCGGTCTGCGCGCGCTGAAGTCGGCGGACACCGAGCAGGTGGACGCCGTCGTCCTGGCCACCACCACTCCGGACCAGCCGTGCCCGGCGACCGCGCCGACGGTCGCCGCCCGGCTCGGGCTCGGGCAGGTGGCGGCGTTCGACGTGGCCGCCGTCTGCTCCGGGTTCCTCTACGGGCTCGCCACCGCGTCGGGGCTGATCGCCTCGGGGATCGCCGAGCGGGTGCTGCTTGTGGCGGCCGACGCGTTCACCACCATCGTCAACCCCGAGGACCGCACCACCGCGGTGATCTTCGCGGACGGCGCGGGGGCCGTGGTCCTGCGGGCCGGCGGGGCCGACGAGCCGGGCGCGGTGGGCCCGCTGGTGCTCGGCAGCGACGGCGAGCTGAGCCACCTCATCGAGGTGCCGGCCGGCGGCTCCCGGCAGCGTTCGTCGGGCACCGCGCCCGAGCACGGCGACCAGTACTTCCGGATGCTCGGCCGCGACACCTACCGGCACGCGGTGGAGCGGATGACCGCCACCTCGCGGGAGGCGGCGGAGCTGTCCGGCTGGCGGCTGGAGGACGTGGACCGGTTCGCGGCCCACCAGGCGAACGCCCGCATCCTCGACTCCGTCGCGGAACGGCTCGGCATCCCCGCCGAGCGGCAGCTCAGCAACATCGAGCAGGTCGGCAACACCGGGGCCGCCTCGCTTCCGCTGCTCCTGTCCCAGTCCGCCGCCGACGGCCGGCTCACAGCCGGGCACCGAGTGCTGCTCACCGCGTTCGGCGGCGGGCTCTCCTGGGGGGCCGCGACGCTCGTCTGGCCCGAAGTGCAGTCCGTCTGACGCCCACCGGCGCCGGGCGGTACCTCCTCAAGACCCGTACGCCGAACGGCGCGTACGCCTTCCGAAAGGGATCGTCATGCTGGAGCAGCTCAAGGAAATCCTGTCCAACAAGCTGAAGGTGTCCCCCGAGGCCATCACTCCGGAGGCCACCAAGGACGACATCGAGCTGGACTCGCTCGCCGTGGTGGAGCTGTCGCTGCTGCTCAAGTCCGAACTGGACATAGACGTCAGCGACGACGACCTCCTGGAGGCCGAGACGGTGGCCGACATGGTGGCGCTCATGGAGACGAGGAGCGCGAAGGTCTGATGGCCGGCATCGACATCGCTGTCACCGGGCTCGGCCTCGTCACTCCGGGCGGTATCGGGGTCGGGCCGAGCTGGGCGGCGGTCTGCGAGGGCCGGTCGGGCGCGGCGTTCGATCCCGTACTGGCGGACAACCCGGTGCGGATCTCCTGCCGTGTGCCCGGCTTCGACCCCGAAGCGCTGCTGACGGCCCGCCGGGCCCTCCGTCTGGACCGGTTCGTCCAGTTCGCCCTGGTCGCGGCCCGCGAAGCCATCGCGGACGCCAGGCTCGACCCGCTGACCTGGGACGGTGCCCGGGTCGGGGTGGTGCTGGGCTGCGCGGACGGCGGTCCCGGCACGGTAGAGGAACAGCACCACGTGCTGCGGGAGAAGGGCGCCGACCGGGTCTCGCCGCTGCTGCTGCCCATGCAGCTGCCGAACATGCTGGCCGGTCAGACGGCCATCGAGTTCGGGGCGACGGGTCCCAACCTGGTGGTGGCCACGGCCTGCGCCTCCGGGGCGACGGCCATCGGCACGGCCCGGGACCTGCTCGCCCTCGGCCGCTGCGACGTCGTCCTCGCGGGCGGCAGCGAGGCCATGATCACTCCGCTGGTGATGGCCGGGTTCGCGCAGATGGGTGCTCTCTCCCGGCGCGAGGACGACCCGACGGTCGCCTCGCGTCCCTTCGACGCCGAGCGGGACGGCTTCGTCGCGGGTGAGGGCGCCGGGATCCTCGTCATGGAACGCGTCGAGGACGCCCGGGCCCGCGGGGCGCATCAGCACGGCCGGATCATCGGCTACGGCGCCACCGCGGACGCCCATCACATGACGTCGCCGCATCCGGACGGCGCCGGAGTGGAGGCGGCGGTCCGTGCGGCCCTCGCCGACGCCGGGGCGGACCCGGACGACGTCCAGCACGTGAACGCCCACGGCACCTCGACGCCGCTCAACGACGTCGCCGAGGCGAGGATGATCAAACGGACCCTCCAGGGGGATCCGCTGGTCACCTCGACCAAGGGCGTGACCGGGCATCTCCTGGGCGCGGCGGGCGCGGTGGAGGCGGCGTTCACGCTGCTGAGCATCGAGCACGAACTGGTGCCGCCCGTCGCCAACCTGGTCATGCCGGACCGGGACGTCGACATCAAGCTCGCGTACTCGGCGACCTCCATGCCCATCGATCTGGCGCTCAGCAATTCCTGCGGGTTCGGCGGACAGAACACCGTCCTGGCCCTCGCCCCCGCGTGAACACCGGAGCGGACCCGCTCCCATCCCTCCCCCGACCCCTGCCCCGGCAGGGAGCCGCAGCCGCCCCCCGCCAGGGGGGCGGCTCGGCGCTTCCCAGCCCCCTTCGTCCCCCTTTACTCCCTCCACCGCAGCCCCGACCCCAGGAGAAGCCATGCACGATCCGCGTGAACTGATCGCGTCCGGGCCCGACGCGGTACGGCGCCTCGCCCGCCGCCGCTACGACCTCGACGTGGCCGCACTCGACGAGGCCCACCGCGGCCGCGCCGACGCCCAAGCCGAGGTGACCCGGCTGCGCACCGAGATGAACCGCGCGGCCCGCGACCGCAGGACCGGACCGCCCTCCGAGCAGGACAAGGAGGCGGCCCGGACGCTGCGCACGGAGGTCCAGCGGGCCGAGGCCACCGCCAAGGAAGCGGGCAAGAGGCTCGCCGACCTCGTCCTCGCCATCCCCAACATCCCCCTCGACACGGTGCCGGACGGCGACTCCGAGAAGGAGGCCGTGGAGGTGCGCCGCGGCGGCCCGCCCCCGTGCGAGGCGTCCGACGCCCGCCACCACGCCGACATCGGCGAACGGCTCGGCATCTTCGACGGCAAGGCCGCGGCCCGCCTCTCCGGCGCCCGCTTCACCGTGAGCCGCGGCCCCGGGGCCCGCCTGGAGCGCGCGCTCGCCGACTTCTTCCTCGACCTGCACACCGGCGAGCACGGCTACACCGAGCACTCCGTGCCGTTCCTCGTCAACCGCGACACCATGACCGGCACCGGCCAGCTCCCCAAGTTCCAGGAGGACCTGTTCGCCACCCAGGTCGGCGACCGCGAGCTGTTCCTGATCCCCACCGCCGAGGTCCCGCTGACCAACCTGCTCGCCCAGCAGACCCTGGACGCCCGCGAGATGCCGTACGCGTTCACCGCGCGCACCCCGTGCTTCCGCGCCGAGGCGGGGGCGTACGGCAGGGACACCCGGGGCATCCTGCGCCTTCACCAGTTCGAGAAGGTGGAGCTGGTCCGCGTCTGCGCGCCCGAGGACGCGCACGCGCAGCTGGAGCTCATGCTGGGGCACGCCGAGGAGTGCCTGCGGCGCCTGGAACTCTCCTACCGTGTGGTGCGGTTGCCCGCGGGGGATCTCGGCTTCTCGGCCCGGACGACGTACGACATCGAGGTGTGGCTGCCGGGCAGCGGCTCCTACCGCGAGATCTCCTCGGTCTCCGACTGCGGCACCTTCCAGGCCCGCCGCGCCGGCATCCGCCACCGCACCGCTGACGGCCGCAAGGAGCACGCGGCGACCCTCAACGGCTCGGCGCTGCCCATCGGCCGCACGGTGGCCGCGCTTCTGGAGCAGGGCGCCCGGCCGGACGGTTCGGTCGAGCTGCCCGAGGCACTCGTCTCGTACGCCGGTTTCCGCCGGATCCTGCCCGACGGCACGACCGGGTGACCCAGCCGGGCCGTCGCACACACCACAAGTGGGGGGAGTCCAGGTGATGTGTCCCGTCGAGAGGACCGTCAACATCCACCGTCGTCGGGGTTGACGGACAAGAACTTCCGAGTGCCAAGGCTCCGCCGGTCAGCGGGCCG